>NZ_JBFUKB010000004.1:0-334080 GCF_056401065.1 Rhizorhabdus sp. P4_G5
TATATCGCGGTCGGCATCTCGGGTGCGATTCAGCATCTCGCCGGCATGAAGGACTCCAAGACGATCATCGCGATCAACAAGGACGAGGACGCCCCGATCTTCCAGGTGGCGGATTTCGGCCTGGTCGCCGATCTGTTCAAGGCCGTGCCSGAACTGRCCGGCAAACTGTAAAGCGGCACGCCGGCTAGTCGATACGGTCGGAACTACACGAACGGTGTCACGATCGCGACCGCGCACCGCAAACCGATAGCGTGAGTCTGTCGCAAGCTGGCCCAGGGGCGGGCGATCGCTTCGGATAGCCTCCCTCGGCAGGCTGAGACTGACTGGACCCCGGCCTGTTGTCGGCTGTCCGTTGGAATACTTACCGGATATCTGGAATCATCACGCATTCCAGCTCAGACGCGAAGCGATGGCGGTGCATTTGCTTCATCGTTGTTGACGGCAGTGCAATGCACAGAGACAAGTCATGCGGAGATTTGCGGAGGTCGAAATCTGCAAACCCTGGCCTCTGATGTGGCTTTCCTTGGCTCTGGTGACTATTTTTGCATGATTGGTGACACTCGTTCGCGCAATTCTGACCGTGCTCCTGAGCCATGCCAGAAATGGCGGGGCGCGCTGCTGGCAGTCACTTGGCGACGGCAGCAGCTTTCCCATTTGGCTAGAACTACCGTCTCGTGGAGGCTGCCATGAATATGAATTTTGCCGGCCGATTGGCATTTATCTCCGGGGGCGCAAGCGGGATCGGCCGGGCAACTGCCATCGAGCTTAGCCGGCAAGGGATGAAAGTCGCCGTGGCCGATATCGATCTGGCCGGGGCAGAGCGCGTCGCTGCGGAGATAGACGGAGCTTCGGCCGTACTGCTCGATGTTCGCGATCCGGCCAGCTGGGGCGCGGCGCTGGATCAGGCTGAGGACCGTCATGGACCGCTGGCTGTGATGGTGAGCAACGCCGGCGTTGCCGGCAGCACGGATCCTCTCAGCCAGACATCGCAGGCCGCGTGGGAATGGTCGCGATCGGTCAATCTAGACGGCAACTTCTACGGCTTGACGCAAGGCTTGAGCCGCATCCTTGCATCGGGCCTTCCGGGTCACCTGGTGGCGACCTCGTCGCTGGCGGTGCTCAACGTAAAGACCCGGATCGGCGTTTATTCCGCGATGAAGGCCGGGGTGCTTGCACTGTGCGAGGGGCTTCGCGACGAACTGGCCGGCGGCAACATCGGGATTTCGGTCCTGCTTCCCGGGCCGGTGAGGACCCAACTGCTGGAGGCGAACGCCTCCCGGTCGCCCGGCCAAATTTCGGTCGACCGGTTGGAATTCCAGGAGGAACTCCTGCGCAACGGCCTTAACCCTGAGGAGGTTGCGAACATGGTTGCCGATGCGATCGGGACAGCGAGCTTCTGGCTCTTTCCGAACCGTGACCTGGAAGACCGGATCGATACGCGTGCTGCAGACATGAAGGAATCATTCCGGTCGCCTGCCATGGGATGAGACACGTGCCGAACAAAGGAATAAGTAGCGGAATAACAAGCTGCGATGTTTGGTATGCTGTAGCTGATCGCGGCGCTCGCGATCGGTTCAAGGGGGAAGGCAATAACTTCTCGCCCCATGGGAGAAAAGGCGTGGTCACGGCAGGCACGGATGTCGACCTTGGGACGGTTGCCAAAACGATCGCGCAAACGACAGATAACGGTCGCGGGCGTGTGATCTGGACACCAACGCCCGAGGATCGCAGCCAGTCGACACTGACCGCATTCATGACCTGGCTCGAGCAGCACCGAGGCCTGTCGTTCGATGCATATGAAGATCTTTGGCGCTGGTCGACCATGGAGCCGGCGGGCTTCTGGGACGCGGTCTGGCACTTTTTCGGCGTCGAGGCGGATGCTCCCTACCATTCGGTGATGGAGGGCACGGGCTTTCAGAACACGACCTGGTTTCCTGGGGCTCGGCTCAATTTCGCGCGCATGGTGCTGCGCCACGAGGAACGTCTGGCTGATGTGATGGCGGTTACGGCATATCGTGAGGACGGTAGCCATACTGACTGGACCTGGGCCGAACTTGGCGCGGCGGTACGGAGGGTTGCGACCGGTCTTAGGGCAATGGGGATCCAACCGGGAGATCGCGTCGCGGCCTATGTGCCCAATGTCGTGGAGGCGGCTATCTGCTTTATCGCGGCTACGGCCATCGGTGCCATTTGGTCTTCGTGCAGTTCCGAGTTCGGCGCTGCCGCGGCGGCGGATCGTTTCTCGCAGATCGAGCCGAAGCTGCTCATCGCCGTGCCCCGCTACACTTATGCGGGTGTGCTGCATGATCGCGACCAAGTCGTGCGCGATCTGGTTGAGGCTCTGCCAACGCTGGAGCATCTCGTGCTCCTGCAGGATGATGCCGCCGGCCTGGATATTCCTGGCCTTCCAGTGTCGAGCTGGTCGTCGCTTTCGGCGACCCCCGCGCCGGCGCGGGGTGCTTTCAAATATGAGTCGGTGCCCAGCGATCATCCGCTGTGGATCGTTTATACTTCCGGGACGACCGGGCCGCCGAAGGCGATTGTTCACACCCATGCCGGCGCACTCCTCGGCATAATGAAGGACCTCACCTTTCACGTGGAAGTCACCGAAGGCTCGGTCCCGTTCTTCTATGCCACGCCAAGCTGGATCGTGTGGAGTATCGTGCTGGGAACCCTCAGTCTCGGTACGCGCGTGGTGCTTTACGATGGCAGTCCGTTCCATCCCGACCTCGACTGCCTCTGGTCCATCGCCGAACGCTCAGGGGCAACCATATTGGGGGTGAGCCCCGGTTTCGTCGCTCGTATGAAGGAGCGGGGATACGATCCTGCCGCGAGGCACGACCTTCACAGGCTCAAAGCGCTCGTCCTCTCGGGCGCGGTCACCGAAGCTTCGCTCTTCGAATGGCTTACCGGAGTCCTGCCCCCGAACTGCCGAATTATATCGCAGGCAGGCTCGACCGAAGTCTGCGGAGGCTACGCTGGCGGAGTCCGCCTCCTGCCGATCCACGCAGGCGAGGCCACGGCGCGAATGCTGGGAATGGACGTGGACGCGATCGATCCAGAGCGGAGATCGCTCCGCGGCAGGGCTGGCGAGCTCGTGATCGGGACTCCGTTCCCCAATGCGCCGAAATGCTTGTGGAACGACCCGGGCGGTACCCGGCTGGCCGAAAATTACTTGTCGCAATACGGCGGCCGGTGGCAGCAGGGCGACATAATCGTCATCCATGACGATGGAGGTTGCAAGGTTCTCGGCCGATCCGATGCCACGATGAAGCGCCACGGCATCCGGATCGGTGCTGGCGAGTTGTATCGCGCCATCGAGGATGATCCGGTTGTCGCCGATGCGATCGCCGTCTTTCCGCAAGCGGGGCATTTTCGCGACGTGCTGATTTTATTTGTGCGCCTCGCGGACGGCCAAGTGCTGCACGATAGCTTGCGACACGCGCTCGCTACGCGGATTGGTGCGAGGTTGAGTCCCCGGCATGTCCCTGACCTTATCGCGGAAGCCCCTGCAATCCCATATACGTCGACGGGCAAGCGCCTCGAAGTACCGCTTCGCCATTTGCTTGAGGGGCACATCGATGCACAGCAATTCGGCGCCTTGCTGCAGCACGACCGTGCAACGGCAGATTGGTACGTGGCTTTCGCGGACCTGCCTGTCTCCTGACATGTTCGCATTGGGGCACTCTATCCGAGCACAGACTGAATATGGCAAACGGGTTGCGACTATGGACCGGGCAAAAGGCTATGGACTTGCTGGCTTTCTAAAGTAGCACGGGTGAACTAGAAATGTTGAATGGAGAGGGCAGAGGGGTGCATGAATGTTTTTGAAGAAGCCGCGCGCAACCTCCCGATCCCGTTCGGAGAGCAAAGGCAGTTGCCATGATTAAGGCCTTTGATCTTGGCCTCGCCGAGATCCCCGCACTCGTAACGGGCGCGGCCTCCGGAATCGGACGGGCAACGGCACTGCTGCTCGCCGAGAGCGGTGCGCATGTCGCAGTCGTCGACAAGGATGGTGCCGGTGCCGCTGCCCTGGCCGACCAGATCAATGCTGCGGGAGGTCGCGCGGTCGCGATCGTTGCCGATGCCGGTCGTGAAACCGAGGTCCGCGCCGCGGTGGCTGAGGCCGAAACCTCGCTTGGTGTGATCCGCGTGCTCGTGAACAATGTCGGGATCGGAGAGCGGCGCCCGATGCTGGATATCCCGATCGAGGATTGGCGGAATGTCATCGACATCAACCTGACGTCGGCGTTTCTCTTCAGCCAGCTGGTTGCGCGGCGGATGGTCGATGAACGGGTAAGTGGCTCCATCGTCAGTATCGCATCGGTCGCCGGGGAGACGGGAATCCTTAACCGCAGTTCCTATGTTGCCTCGAAGCACGGTGTCGTCGGGCTCACAAAGACGCTGGCGCTGGAACTTGCGCCGCACAATATTCGCGTGAACGCAGTCTCCCCGGGTATGGTGGCAACTAACCTTACTGCGAAGCTGCTGAGCGACGCGGCGCGCGCTGCACAGACCAATTCGTTGCATCCGTTGAACCGCGTGGCCCAGCCAAATGAGATAGCCGACGCGGTCGTGTTCCTGGCCTCCGCGCGATCAAACTTCACCACCGGGACCATCCTCGTCGTCGACGGCGGCTTCCTGGCTGGCAAGGACTCTTGATGCATCTCCTTTCCAGGCGTCACGCGGCGGCAGAGGAGGGCAGGGACATGGCTCGCGTGTGCGCCGCGACCGTTTGATGCGCGCCACAAGCACAGACTTGGCCCCGCTGAGAGGACGAACATGGAACGCCAGAAAGAGCTCGACCTAAACGGCAGGGTTGCGATTGTGACCGGAGCGAGCCGCGGGGTGGGTCGACAGGTGTCGCTCGATCTGGCTCGACGCGGGGTCAAGCTAGCACTGGTCGCGCGTACGGTCGATCGCGATCCAGACCTGCCAGGCAGCCTTGGTGAAACCGCGCGACTGGTCGAGGAAGCTGGCGGCGAGGCGCTGATCATCCAGGCCGATCTTGCGGAGCGCGCAGACCTGAAGCGTATCATCGACGAGACCGTGGCCGGCTTCGGCGGTGTCGATATCCTGGTGAACAACGCCGCCTCCACGGTGGGCACCGTCTGGTCGAAGCCCTTTCTCGACATCACCTTTGATGAATGGTCGCGCGATTTCGACATCAATCTCCACGCACCCTTCATCCTGATGCAACTCGTTACGCCGATCATGGCCCGGCGCGGCGGCGGACGGATCATCAATATCACCACCGGATCTGCCGAAGCGCATCGTCGGGTCGAGGAAGAAGTACCGCCGGCTTCGAAGTTCGGCTTCAACGCGACCACGCCCAGCTACTTCGCCAGCAAGCGTGCGCTGGACCGGCTGGCTAATATTATCGCGCCAGAACTGCGACGGCAGAATGTGTTCGTCGTAGGCTTGCACCCGGGATGGGTTGCTTCCGAGGTGGTCTCCGCCCGATTGGCCTCTCGCGGGTTCTCCCCGCAAGAAGGTGAAGCGCGTCCGATCGACACGGTTATACCGGCGCGCATGATCATCTACTTCGCCGCGTGCTCAGATCCAGCGGAGTATACCGGACGGCTGTTCGTGGCCGAGCGCGAAATGGAAGCCCTGGGCATCAGCCGCAGCGAATTGGGCAATCCGGCCCTGGCCACGCGGGCACTAGGCCACTGATATTTGATCGGCTACGCCAGAGGGGCTGGAGGCCGCGGCTAACGTTGCGAACCGCAGAGCGGTGATAATCCGTTCTCGAACTTCTCATGACGGCGCTCACTCATGCGAGGTCTCATTCCTTGATGTGGCGGCCACAAAGAGGCCGC
Source organism: Rhizorhabdus sp. P4_G5 (assembly GCF_056401065.1). Taxonomy (NCBI): domain Bacteria; kingdom Pseudomonadati; phylum Pseudomonadota; class Alphaproteobacteria; order Sphingomonadales; family Rhizorhabdaceae; genus Rhizorhabdus; species Rhizorhabdus sp. P4_G5. The sequence continues at coordinate 5,823 of NZ_JBFUKB010000004.1, forward strand.
TCGCTGGGTCGGCGAGCGGCGTTGAACAAATATGAGCTTACCGTCGACGCACCGGTGCGTGGTCAAGCATCGGGAGCGAAGGCCTAATCAGGCTCAGGGCTTGCTCGGATCCCACGCCCAATAGCGAGCGACCGCGCCACCATCGACTCGCAGATCGATGCCTGTGATCATCGCAGCGTCATCCGATGCGAGGAAGACGGTGGCGGCACCGTAATCGCTCGCATTCGGCAGCCGCTGCAGCGGAATTCGGTTGGCGTATTGATCGGCCATGCCCCCGACGTGGCCCGTCGCACCAACGTCCACACCCCAGCGCCTTGCGCGCTCGGGCTTTTCCGCAAAGCTTGTTGCAGTGGGGGTCAGACTCACGACCCGGATGTTCTGTGCGGCATACTCCATGGCTGCGCTCCGGGTGAAATTCAGCATGCCGGCCTTGGCGGTGGCGTAAGCGATGTTGCCCGGGGCACCCTGGTGGCCAGTGGTCGAGATCACGTTGATGACCACGCCGCCTCGGCCGCTCTTGATCATCTTCGCCGCCGCATATTTCGTGAATAGGAATGAACCGTCCAGGATCACCGATATCACCTTGCGCCAGCCGGGCAGTTCCATTTCAGCAACCGTTCGCTCGTGAAAATAGGCGGCGTTGTTGACGAGGATGTCGATCCGGCCGAATGCTTCCATCGCCTTTTCAACGGCTGCCTGGACAGCCGCATCGTCTGTGACATCGCAAACCACACCGATCGCTGATCCACCTGCTGCCTTGATTGCTGAGGCGCAACCTTCTGCATTCTGTCGCTGGGCATCGACCGCGACGATTGAAGCGCCTGCTGCTGCCAGCGCCTCGGCAATGCCGCCTCCGATGTTCGGGCTAGTGCCCGTGATGATGGCTACTCGTCCTTCAAGCTTCATGATCACCTCCCTGCAAAATGTTCAGTCAAAGTTAGAACGCTTGTGCTATCTCGTGAAAAGCTTATTGTCGATCGCGAAGCACCGATCAGCAGCAAGTTGAGCTCAGGGTCGCCTTCAGGACGGACAAAAATCAAAACAGGATGCTCGAATGGATCTGAGGTTAGCGGGCAAGAGGGCGCTCATTACCGGCGCCTCCAAGGGGATCGGATTTGCCGCCGCCTTTTCGCTTGGTCGGGAAGGGTGCGAAGTCGTCATCGCCGCCAGAGACGTTGATGCGCTCGATCGCGCTGTAAACGAACTGCGCTCTGCCGGGGTCACGGCAACCGGCATTGCGTGCGATCTCGGCCGCGAGGAAGGCCAGGATGCCTTGGCTGCACAATGCGGGGACCTGGACATTCTGGTCAACAATGCCGGCGCGATTCCTCCCGGGTCCTTGCAGGAGCTGGACATGCAGCGGTGGCGGACGGCCTGGGACCTGAAGGTCTTCGGGTATTTCGCGCTCACCCAGAAGCTTTACAAGCGAATTGCCGATCGGCACGGCGTGATCGTCAACGTCATCGGCGCCGGTGGAGAACGCTTCCCGCCGGAGTACATCGCCGGGTCGGCGGGCAATGCCGCGCTGATGGGCTTCGTCAAGGCCATGGGGCGTGCCTCGTGCCTCGACGGTGTTCGTGTGGTCGGCATCAATCCCGGATTCGTGCAGACCGATCGCGTTAAGATGATGATGCAGGCGAGAGCGGAGCGCGAGCTTGGCAGCGCAGATCGATGGGAGGAACTGTTTGCCCACCTGCCGTTCGGGCGGGCGGCGACGGCAGATGAAATCGGCGATGCCGTGGCATTCCTTGCTTCCCCGCTGTCGGGTTACACCTCCGGCACAATTCTTACGATCGACGGCGGCTATGTCTAAGCAGACGAGCGCTGCTCGTCTGGATTGATCTGGTAACGCGGCGCGATTTCCAGGTTTGACGGATTGACGAAGCGATTGATTCAACCTGCCTCAGCCGAATGATTTAGTGGAGAGCGAGTTGACACGAAAGGTATTCACGGCCGAGCACGAGATGTTTCGGGACGCGGTCCGTGCATTTCTCGAACAGCATGTAGTGCCGTACCATCTCGAATGGGAAAAGCAGGGTATCGTGCCGCGTGAAGTTTGGCGCGAAGCCGGCAAGTGGGGCCTGCTTTGCCCCATGGCACCTGAAAAATATGGCGGCGCGGGGGGTGATTTCGGATTCGCCGCAGTCATTATCGAGGAACTTGCCCGCGAGAATGCGACGGGTCTCGGTTTTTCCATGCACAGCGACGTGGTCACGCCGTACATCACGAAATTCGGCACCGAGGAGCTAAAGCAGGAATGGATTCCACGCCTGATCGCGGGCGAGGCGATCGGTGCGCTGGGGATGACCGAGCCTGGAACAGGCAGCGACGTGAAGGCCATCAGGACGACGGCTCACCGCGAAGGTGATGAATGGGTCATCAACGGCTCGAAAACCTTCATCACCAATGGGATAAATTGCGGCCTGATCGTCCTGGCCTGCAAGACCGATCCCGCTGCTGGCCGAAAGGGCTTGTCGCTCATCGTTGTTCCGGAAGGCGCGCCTGGATTCCTCAAAGGCAAGAAGCTCGACAAGATCGGTCTGCTTGCTCAAGATACTGCTGAGCTGTTCTTCGAGGATGTGCGCGTCCCGGCGCATTACCTGCTCGGCGAGGAGAACAAGGGCTTCTCCTACATGATGTCCGAACTGCCGCAGGAACGGATGGTCGTGCCGATCCGCGCGGCCGCTTCGATCGATGCGATGCTCGCCCGGACAATCGAATATACCAAGGATCGCAACGCATTTGGCGCCCCGCTGTTTTCGTTTCAGAATACCAAATTCAAGCTGGCCGATGCGCGCGCCCAGCTCGAGATGCTGCGGGCCTTCGTGGATGACTGTCTCGCGGAGTTTTTGCGTGGCGAACTCAGCGCAGATCGCGCCGCCATGGCCAAGTTGATGAGCGCCGAGATGCAAAACCGGATCCTTGATGACCTGGTTCAGCTGCATGGCGGCTATGGCTTCATGAACGAGTTCGTCGTCAGTCGCGCCTGGCGTGACGCCCGTGTCATGCGCATTTACGCCGGAACGTCAGAAATCATGCGCGAGATCATAGCACGCACGCTTTGACATGCGGGCCTGTTCAAGGTGAAGCCATATGACGGGAATAGTGATAGTCGATGCCATTCGGACTCCGATCGGCCGTTTTCGGGGATCATTCTCCGGCGTGCGGGCCGATCATCTGGGGGCGAATGTCCTGCGTGCGATCGTTGATCGAAATGGCCTTTCGACGGATCATGTCGACGATGTTGTGTTCGGCTGCGTTACCCAGATCGGGGAACAGTGCGGGAATATCGCGCGGACGGCGCTGCTCAGCGCCGGATGGCCAGAACATATCCCGGGCATGACCGTGGATCGCAAATGTGGAGCGTCCGAGGCCGCGATTCACACTGCAGTAGGCGAAATCGCCAGCGGCCTGGCTGACATCGTCGTTGCGGGCGGCGCGGAGAATATGACGCGGGTTCCGATGGGCAGCAACCGTGCCCTGCATGGAGAAGTGTTTGGCTGGAAGTTGACGAACCGCTTCAATCTGACCTCTCAGGGCGAGGCTGCTGAAAAGATTGCCGATCATTACGGGTTCACGCGCGATGACATCGACGATTTCGCGATGGAGAGCCACAGACGCGCGGCGGCGGCGGCGGATCGCGGTGATTTCAACGGTGAGATTGCCCCGGTCGACCTCGCTGAATATGCCGAGCGAGACCTGGACGAGGCCAGGATCATTGCGGCGGACGAGACCATTCGCCGGGACACGAGCCGCGAAAAGCTGGCGACACTGAAAGCCAGCTTTCGCGAAGACGGGCGGGTAACCGCAGGAAACTCCTCTCAACTCTGCGATGGTGCTGCCGCACTGCTGCTGGCCTCGGAAGCTGCCGCGGATCGCCTGGGACTGAAGGTCCGGGCGAGGATACATGCCCTCACTGTGGTCGGTTCGGACCCGGAGATGATGCTGACCGGGCCAATTGCAGCAACAAGCAAGATCCTGGAACGCAGCGGGCTCAACCTTTCGGATATCGATTTCTTCGAGGTCAACGAGGCGTTCGCGACAGTCCCAATGGCATGGATGAAGGCGCACGGCGTAGGACATGATCGTCTAAACGTGAACGGCGGCGCGATCGCTCTCGGGCATCCCTTGGGCGGATCGGGGGCCCGAATCATGACGACATTGCTGAACGCGCTCGAATGTCGGGGCGGCAGGTTTGGCCTTCAGAGCATTTGTTGCGCCGGCGGCATGGCGACCGCGACGATTATCGAGCGGGTCGGCCCCTAAGACTCAGCAAGAAAGTGCATTCGAAGCTCAAAGTTATTTTAGTCTGGTCAGACCGGATTTGATGACGCCGCCCGGTTCGGAGGGATGTCTGGCCAGGGCCCAACCGAGTGAGAGGACAGCATAATGAACGAGGGTAATCCCGAAGACACCGGCGTCTATACAGACATCCTCTATAGCGTCTCAGACGCGGTAGCCACGATCGTCATTAACCGCCCGAAAAGGCTCAACGCCTTCAATGGGCACACGATCGAGGAATTGCGCGATGCAATCGCCCGCGCGTCCGCTGACCGGGAGGTTGGCGTCATCGTGCTGACTGGCGCTGGCGAGAAGGCATTCAGCTCCGGCGGAGATATCGACTGGGAGATCGAAGGCGGTCTGAAAGGGCATGACTGGATGCTGGGCGAGGAAATCGTCTCCTGCCTGAAGCCGGTCATCGCGCGCGTGAAGGGATATGCGGTCGGCGGTGGGCATCATCTTCACTATTTCTGCGACTTCACAATCGCGTCGGACGATTCAATTTTCGGACAGAATGGCCCCCGCGTGGCCTCGCCGGCGGGTGGCTATGTCGTCTCGCATCTCGCGAGCATCATCGGCCACAAGCGGGCGCGTGAAATGTGGATGCTGTGCCGGCGCTATACAGCGGCGCAGATGCTCGATTGGGGTCTGGTGAACGCTGTGGTTCCGGGCGATCAGCTGGATGCCGAAGTCCGGAAATGGTGCGATGAATTGTTGGCGCTCAGTCCCACGGCGCTGAAGACAGTCAAGTCCTCGTTCAAGGATCACATGCTTCCCTACATGGGCAAGAACGTCTCGGACGTCGTGATGGAAATCGCCCCAGGGTTCTTCGAAACCGGAGAGCCGGAAGAAGGGGGACGCGCCTTCATGGAAAAGCGCAAGCCCGACTTTTCCCGTTTTCGCTAGGAGCCAGACCGATGACGATGGACCTTCCGCTCACGTCTCCCGAAAAAGCCAGCGAATATCGTGCCGCAGGATTGTGGCAGGATGTCACCCTGAGTGAGCGCTTCTTTGCCCAAGCCGATCGCCATGCCGACAAGGTGGCGATCATCGTGGGTGCCCGGCGCGTCACTTACCGAGAGCTCCGACGTGACATCCTGAGCGCCGCCAGCGGTCTGTTGGCCGAGGGATTCCAGCCCGGTGACGTAATCGCCGGCCAATTGCCCAACAGCTACGAGATTCCCTTGCTGCACCTGGCGTGCAACAGCTTGGGCATGCTGTACATGCCGCTGCATGACAGTTGGCGGCAGCTGGAAGTGGGGCATCTGCTTGCTCAGGCCCAGGTCAAAGCGATCGTCTCTCGCAAGGTTTACCGAGACTTCGACTTTGCCGATATGATCGCGGAGCTGAGGTCCGATCTTCCGGACATTAAGGTGCATTTTGTAATCGGTGCGGAGGAGGAGGCTGACGGGGTCAAGCCGTTTGACACGCTCATCGCGGCAGAGCCATTGGACGAAGCGCGGATCGCCTCGCTCCGGCCGGATGCAGACTATCCGGCTGCCGTGATGCTGTCGAGCGGGACTACGGCGATCTCGAAGATCAGCCGCTTTTCGAGCAATGACCTGCTGACCATGCTGAACGTCGCCAGGGAAGGCGCGCGCTTCGGTGAAAACGACATCGCGGCAGCGCTCGCGCCGGCCGGAACCGGCGCGACCGGCTATGTCTATCCTGTCCTGATGCCCCTGCTGGCCGGAGCCACTTCGGCGATTTTGCCGCGCTGGGGCGATCCCGAAGCCGCCGCCGATCTGATCGTGAGCGAGCGCTGCACTTATGTGACGGCAATTCCGGCCCAGCTCATCAAGCTTCTGCCTATCTTGCGGGCGAGATCGCGGGATGATTTCCGCAACCTGCGCGTCATCACCAATGCCGGCGCGCCGCTTCCGTATGAAGCTGCGCGCGAGGTCGAGGAACTGACGGGCGCTATCATCCAGAGCATTTATGGTGCCACGGACGCCGGAACACCGACGCTGACGACCGTTGATGACTCACGGGAAAAGCGGCTTGGCACTGTGGGGCGCGTTGTCCCCGGTTGCGAGTGCGAAATTCGCGATTCCGACGGGACCGCATTGCCGGCGGGATCGGTCGGCGAAGTGACCTGGCGGGGTGCCGACAAGTCCTGGGGGTACCTGGGTGCGGCTGACCAGACAAAGGCGGTGTTCACCGAGGACCACTTCTACAAGAGCGGCGATATGGGTCAGTTCGACGAAGATGGCTATCTCAAGATCGTCGGCCGGATCAAGGACATGATCCTGCGGGGCGGCCGCAATGTTTCCCCGCTCGTGATCGAAGAGGCGCTGAGCAGGCATCCCGACGTGCAGGATGTCGCCGTGGCGCCGATGCCCGATCCGGTACTCGGCGAACGGGCCTGCGTCTTCGTCATCCCGACGCCGGAAGCGAAGCTGGAACTCGACATATTGCTGGATTTCCTGCGCGCGGAGGGCCTTGCGACCTGGCAGCTGCCAGAGCGGCTCGAGCTCATGGACGAGTTTCCGCGGTCGGCGGGCGGCAAAACGCTCAAGCGCGACCTTACAGCCATGATCACGGAAAAGCTCAAGCTCGAAGCGGTGAACGGAGGTTGAGAAAACGACTGGCGGCGGGGCTACGGCCTCGTCGGGTCCAAAGAGCTCATCAAGCGCGCCGCAATGCCGCCTTTATGGCGGCGGTTCGTGTGTCGATCCGATGTTCGAGCTCGGGATGGGTGAAGATCCAGAACTCGTCAGTTCCCAGCGCGTCGGCGGTCTGCCTTGCGACAACCTCAGGGTCCTTGCCGTTGCGGATCGCAGCCGCCTGCGCTGCCATGTCCCGGCTCGGAAAGGTTTCCGGCGCGCGCGCGGCATTGCCGTCGATGAGGTTGGACTTCACCGACGCTGGCATGATCACCGAGACTTTGACGTGATGATCGGCCATTTCGGCGCGCAGGCATTCGCACAATCCGACGATCGCAGACTTGGTGGCGATATAGATGGCCGAACCCGCCGGCGGTGCAAAAATGGACATCGACGAGGTGGCGATGACGTGCCCCGGTTGACCGGAGGCCAGAATGCGCCGTGCGCCATGCGACAGGCCATAGAATGCGCCGTCGAGGTTGACCCCGCGTGACCATTCCCACAACGCCGACGGTGTTTCGCTCAAGGGCAGGACACTGCCGGAAACACCTGCATTGCTCACCATCACGGCCAACGGCCCATGCCGTGCCTCGGCGGTGTCCAACGCCGAGATCCAGTTGGCTTCGTCGCGAACATCGAGCTGCACGGCAGATGCGCCTAGAATTCCCGCCGCAACCCGCTCGACGTCGGCCAGTTGTCGGCTGGCAAGAACGACCCGCATGCCTCGCCGGCCGAATTCCTCGGCGATGGCGCGCCCGATGCCGCTGGAGGCGCCGCTGACGAAAGCGGTCTTTCCGGCAAATGGACAATCCCTCATGGCCTGCTCCCTTGTGCTCAAGTCGGATTTCTACTGCGCTTCGCTTACCGTTGATAATATATCTAGTTCACGTGTTCTAGATACCGCTGGCCCCCAACGATGCAATAGGCCATCCTTGGCGCGCGCCCCGGCGCATGCCGAAGGTCCCAAAACGAATCTAGGAAGGGAATTGCATGGCCGCCGTTCTTCAACTCCGCCGGGATGGCCCAATCGGCATCATCAGGATCGACGAGCCGCCGGTCAACGTGCTTAGCGTTACCGTCCGTCAGGCAATTATCGATGGTTTTGCAGCCATGCGGCCCGATCCCTCGGTCGAGGCGATCATTTTGCTGTGCGGCGGGCGAACATTCATCGCCGGCTTCGACATCACCGAATTCAGAGGCGGATTGCAGGAGCCGGCCTTGCAGCTGGTGCTTGACGCCGTGGATAACTCTGGAAAGCCCACTGTCGCTGCGATCCACGGTACGGCGCTTGGCGGCGGGTTCGAACTGGCGATGTTATGCAGCCACCGCATCGCCGTCCCCTCCGCAGCGGTCGGATTGCCCGAGGTCAAGATCGGATTGATGCCGGGTGCCGGCGGTACGCAGCGATTGCCGCGCATAGTGGGCCCCGAACTGGCGCTTGAGCTGATGACCAGCGGGCGACAGGTGGGCGCCACAGAGGCGCTGAAGCTGGGTCTGATCGACTGCCTGGCGGGGGAAGGTCAGCTCGAAGCAGACGCGATTACGTTCGCGCGCCGGATACTCGCGGCAGGTGGGCCCTTGCCTCTGATCCGCAATCGACAGGAACTGGTCGAACCGATGCGGGGCAAGCCGGAGTTCTTCGCGGCCTTTCGCGACAGCAAGGCGGTCGAATTCCGCGGCTTCAATGCGCCAGAGGCGATCATCAAGGCGGTTGAGGCCGCGGTGGAACTGCCAATTGCCGAAGGACTCCAGCGCGAATACGAGCTCTCCTACGCGTTGGTGAATACCCGCGAGAGCCTCGCCCAGCGCCATGCGTTTTTTGCGGAGCGACGTGCAGCGAAGGTTCCCGACCTGCCTTCGGCCGGTGCAATCCGGCGGATCAACTCAATCGCCATTTTGGGCAAAGGCGGGCGAGCCGAAGCGGCGGCGGGATATTTTGCGGGCGGTGGCCTTCCGGTAAGCGTGATCGACCCGGCGACCTCCGTGTCAGGCCAGGCTGACCTGATTGTCGTCGCCGGCCCGCAGGCTTTGCCCGAAGACATTCGGACCGGCGCGATCGTCGTCCTGACCGACGGACTGGCGATGCTCGACGATCTGGCCGCAACCGCCAGCGCTCCGGAAAACCTGTTAGGCCTGCACATGTTTGCTGGCGAAAAGCGGCTGGCAGAAGTCGTCCGCACCAAGCGCAGCGACGCAGCCGCGGTTGCGGCGCTGGTGGACCTGTTGCGTAGATCGGGCAAGGTTCCGGTACTTTGCACGCCGTCTCTCGACCTCATCGCCGACCGCCTGTTTACCGTTCTGCGTCATCAGGCGGCACAATTGCGACGCGAAGGCGTGCCTGCCTCAACCATCGACGCTGCCCTGTTCGATTACGGGTTCAGGCCAAGCCTGTTGTTCGGTGAGGCAGACGCTGTTTCGCTGACGCTGGGGCAAACCGACCCCGGGAATATCCTTGAGCGGCTGCTCTATCCAGTGGTGAACGAGGGCGCGAGATTGCTGAAGAAAGGCATTGCCCTTCGTGCATCGGACATCGACACAGCCGCAATTCACGGCCTGGAATGGCCGGTCTACACCGGCGGGCCCATGTTCTGGGCCGATACGGTGGGGCTGGATGCAATCGTAGCCCGGCTGACGGCTGCTGCGGAACGGGGGGAGAGCCTACGGCCGGCGCGGCTGCTCGAACAACTGGCCACAGAGGGTCAGGCTTTTTGTTCCCCTGGCTGTTGAAGTTGAGCGCCTCTTTCGGGGGGAGGGCGGCCACATATCCGTCGCCTTCGGGTCCAGAAAAATGGGCCAAGAGTTTATCGCCGGACCCTTTCCGACTGGCACATTCGAACGCTTATACTAAAGTAGGCGAAAGCGTGCTCTGAATTCCAGCCTTGCGCTGCGGTCCGGGTAAAATGTTGGCATTCGCGGGAGATTGTCATGGCGACATCAGCAAAGCACAGCCGCAACGCTGGCCGTTGGGTGCGGGAGGATGCCGGGGCGGGAACATTCAAGGTCAACCGTGAAGTATTCACCAGTCAGGAACTCCTTGATCTGGAGAAAGAGCGGATCTTTGACCGGTCGTGGCTTTACCTCGGACACGCTACGGAGCTGAAGAAGCCGAATGATTACCTTACCCGTTCCGTCGGAGGACGCGAACTGATCTTCAACCGGAATCGCAAGGGTGAATACCAGGCGTTTTTCAACGTGTGTCCGCACCGCGGGGCGCAGGTCGTTCGCCAGCCGACAGGAAACGCGATCAGCTTCAAGTGCTTCTACCATGGCTGGGCGTTCAACAACAACGGCAAGTTCGCGACCAAGTCCAGTCCCAAGACCTATCCCGAAGGTTTCGATTGCGATGGCTCGGTAGATTTGCCGCGGGTGCCGCGGCTCGAGTCATACCGCGACTTCTTCTTCATCAGCTACGATGCGAACATCGTGCCTCTGCCTGAATATCTTGCTGGCGTGACCGATATCCTCGATTTGATAGGCGACCAGTCGCCCAACGGCATGGAAATCGTGAGTGGCACGCAGGAATACAGCATCCGCGCCAACTGGAAGCTTTTGTGCGAGAACAGCTACGACGGTTTTCACGCTGCCGAGACGCACGAGACCTACTTCGACTATCTCGTCGATGAGCTCGGCGGTATCGACGCCGTCGACTTCAAGTCACTCGAGGAGTGCAACGGCATCCTCGACCTCGGAAACGGCCACGCCGCCACCCAGGTCAAAGCCCCATGGGGGCGCCCGGTGGCGCGGACCATTCCCACTTGGGGCGAGAAAGGAAGGGCTGACGAGGAGCGGCTGGTCGCAGAACTTGTCGAGCGCGTCGGCCCGGAACGCGCCCTGATGATCGCCGATCGGGATCGGAACACGGTGATATTCCCCAATCTCGTGGTGAATGACATCATGGCAATTACCGTCCGCACGTTCTTCCCCGTGGCGCCGGATCTGATGTTGGTCCGCTCGTGGGCGCTGGCGCCGATCGGCGAGGAGCCGGAGGTGCGGCATCGCCGTCTCAACAATTTCCTCGAGTTTCTGGGGCCTGGCGGCTTCGCCACCCCTGACGACGTCGAGGCCCTGGAATCGGCGCAGCGCGGCTACGGGGCGCTCAAGTTTGCACCGTGGAATGATATTTCGCGCGGGATGCTGCGCGAAACCCCTCGCCATGATGACGAGGCGCAGATGAGGGCATTCTGGCGTGAATGGAAACGCCGGATGGAGGGCGAATAATGGCTGTGAAGGATGCGGCGGAAGTCCGGCCCGGGTTGAAGCCGCGGACGCGTTCCGAGTATGAGGAGTTCCTCTACAATGAGGCCGCCCTGCTCGACGACTGGGGGCTGGACGACTGGCTGGCGCTGTTCACGCCTGATTCGGTCTACGAGGTGCCGACGATGGGAAAGGGCTTGGAGACCGGCCCCGACAACACTTTGTATTACGTTGCCGACGATTACCGCCGGCTGCAGCATCGCGTGAAACGGCTGAACAAGCCAACCGCGCACGCGGAATGGCCGCATTCGACCACCGTTCGCGCGGTGCACAACGTCCGAATTCTAGGTGTTGAGGAGCGTGGCGTTCACGTCACCTGCAGCTTCACGACCTATCGCTCCAAGCACAGCGTGACCGATACCTATATCGGCCACGCGCATTACTGGCTGATCGATGTGGATGGAGAAATCCGCATAACCGGTAAGCGTGTGCTGCTTGGGATGAACAGCCTTCAGCCGCACGGCAAAGTCAGCATCATTCTCTGACTGCATGCCGGGGACAGCCATGCGCTGCCCACAGCATGTTGCCCGGTTCGGTTCAGTAGGGCGGCAGCCGACCTCCGGGGAGGCTCGCCGGCCGCGTCATTTTCATTTCCGTTCCCACTCAGTTGGAGCGCTTGATCCCCAGCGCATCAAGTACATCCAGATCTTCCGCAGCTTGCGAGAAGCGATAGGAGTACAAAATCGTATTGGCCTCGGGCATCTGCTCGTGCGGGGTCGGAACAGCCACCGCCAGCCCATGCATCATCTGTCGCCGGTGCTCCAGCCATGCGTCATCAAAGCTTGGCGCTTCGCCGCAATATGCGCCCAGGGCACCCAGATAATGACGGAGCAGGTCCCGTTCATTGGCTCTCCGGTCTTCGATGGAAAGTGCGCAGGTCATGAAGTAGGAGACATCGTGCCCCCATCTGCCAGGCATGCTGCATTGCCAGTCGAGTATGCCGGGTGCGGAGTCGGTTTCGTAATAGCTGTTCCCGACATGCAGGTCCGCATGAACGTAGGTCTGCGGCTGGCTGTCGTTCAGTTCCCACAACCTGTCGACGGCGCGCTCGACCAGGTCCCCGTCGCGCATTCCGGCAGGCATGTAGGCAGCCGCCGGCATGTCCATCACCTGATTCCACCAGCTGCGACGCAACTGCCACTTCATGAAGACGCGCAAAGGTTCTTTCTGGGCGGTGTAATTCCCAAGCCGCGGGTCGTTCCACCAACGGCCGTGATACTCTCCCATGAGTTCGAGCATTGCCGCCACCCTGTCGGGCGTGATGGGCCGGTTAGGCGCGCCGAAGGTCGCGCCTCTGGCTGTAAGGTCCTCCAGCAAAACGATACCCTGGCGGCTTCTCTCATCGAACTGCGCGAAATAGCAGCGCGGGATGTTGATCTTCAATTCCGGAGCGATTTCCGTGAAGAAGCGCACCTCGATCGCCAGACCACCCCAAATCCGCTTGAGCACGCGAGGGTCGAAGCCCCCTTTGATGTACATCTGCGGGGGGAGTCCAGCACGTTGCCCTGCATCGTTATACTGGAGGCGCAAGCGCGCCTTGCTCGACGTCGTGTGCATTCCGCTATCGATTGCGAATGAAGTGACTTCGACACCCGGATAGCGTTGTGACAAGGCTTGGCTCAGCCATTCCCTCCCGATTTCCTCGAATGTGAGCGGGAGCGGGATTTTCTCGGCGGTTAGCATTATCTTCTCCATGGCCAAGACTTTTTAGTGCTAGTAAAGTTTTAATCATTCACGCTGGTCGCACCAACCTTGGAGGTCAAGCCGCGGTCAGACGGTTAACGCGTATGTGGCCGACCATCGAGCCCCTCGACATGGTCGCATGACTCAAACAAAACTGCCTCCCGGAAAGCCCGGGCGGTTCAGTTCCGCGCCAACATCACATATAGTTGAAACCTGAGGTGCGACCGTTGCGGAGTTAATACGTTCGCTCTAGGCGTGCCGTGAGTCCGATCTGTCGGAGAGGATATGAACCTCCATGTCAAACTTGCCATTGGCACGGGGGCAATCGCGGTGGCATGCAGTAAGATGCTGAGCAACGGTGCCGGAAGTCTGGCGCTCAGCTTCGTCGTGAACGCGTTCCCCTCTGGCCGCTGCTGGACGCATCATTGGCAGCAATCGGAATTGCAGGCCGGTCGCCCGATAGGCATCACAAAGCGCTGCAGTTCCTGTCCAAGAGTCTTCGGACGCGCCCGGCCCGACCGAACCGGTGAATCCTGGAAAATTTGCTGTCGCCGCGCGTCGGCACGAGCCGGCCAGGGGCACGAAGTCTGCTCGAACATGTTTTGAACAGGGAGAATACCGCAATGCTCGTTTCCCATGTAGAACTGGCCAGCGCTCTCGACGCCGACAAGCTGCTCGCCGAGGCGCGGCAGATTTCCGGCCTGACCGATTTCGGGGACGAGAGGTTCATCGTTGCGCTGCGCCGAATGACTGAATGCTACATCCAGGATGTGCAAGTCGACCAGGAAGGTCTTCGCCTCTTACGCGACACCATCGTGAGGCAACTGGTCAACCGCGCGCGCTTCGCAGCTGATCTCAAGGCCCACCCAGAAATTCGCGAGGAGGACGTCAGTGATCCGATCGTGATCCTCGGCATGCCCCGGTCGGGCACGACCAAGACGCACCGCATGCTCGGCGCCGATCCCAACCTGCTCAAGACCTTCATGTGGCAGCTGGTTAATCCCGCGCCGTTCCCCGATTGGAATGGTCAGGGGCGTGACCCTCGAATTGCCGCCGCTCGCGCAGATGATCCGCTGATCGAGGCCAACGACAGCAATCCCGAGTTGCGCGCCGGCCACCATTATGGCGAGGAAGAAGTGCAGTCCGATCTCTGGCTGCTCGGCCTGACTTTCAACGACAATTTTTGGAGCAGTTGGCGCCCACCATCACCGTCTTATTACCACTACCTGATTGATCGGACTTACCCTTCGGACCGTGACAATCACGAATATGCGGCCGACCTCTACCGGTACCTCCAGTGGCAGCAGGGCGGACGAAAAGGCCGACGCTGGCTGTTCAAGAACGAGTCGCTGCTCAATTCCGCGCACGACTTCCTGACATCGCACCCCAGGGCCACGTTCATCCATATCCACCGCGATCCGCACGTCTCGATCCCTTCGCTGCTCAAGCTGGGCACGGAGTTCTCGCGACCATATTTCGCCGAGATCGAGGCACGGGATATCGCCCACACGGTGGTGGACCGGTTCTCGCGCTATGCGCACCGCTACATGGCGATCCGGGATGAGTACCAGTTGGGCGATCGGATCATGGACGTGCAGTACGAACAGATCCGGAGCAATCCGATGCCTGCCTTCCGCGAGCTTTATGAGCGAGCCGGACATGTACTGACCCCTGAGTCCGAACAGCGGATGATCGGCTGGGAGACTGCCAACGAGCAGGGAAAGCACGGCGCGCACAAATATTCGCTCGCCGACTTCGGCCTGACCGACCGCGTGATTGACCAGTACTTCGGCGAATATATTCGTCGTTTCATTCAGCGCGGCTGACCAGACAACCAGCTATCGGCGGCAGTCTTCACGCTACCGGATAGCCAACGGACGCCGCCACTCCCGCGTCATCAGAAGGGAACGACATGGTTGAGGACCGGACATACGGCCAGGCGCAGTGGAGCGCCTTCATCGATACGCTCGCTGCGGGAGGTGCCGAGGTCTATCGTGTCTCGACTCCTGGCCGATCGGTCGAAGAGCAGAGCCAGGTCACCCAGGCGCTGACCTGGGCACTGATCGCGGAGCTGCAGTCGCTCGCCAGTATCGACCGTGACCATCCGCGCTGGTTGACTCTGCTCAACCACGAGATGCGCCGTTTCAATTCCAACGCCGACAATACCTACGAAGTCGCCTATATTCGTGGCAGCGGCACCTATCGCATCTTTGGCAAGCGCGGGACGACCAAGCTGATGTACCTGCAGGTCGGCGCTGGCACGCTCGGCGTGGGCGATCTCACGCGTCACAAGATGCTTGGAGACCTCAACGTCGACGATTGCGAAATCGCTGATGACGGCACTTTCGAGGTCATCCTCAGCCCCCAACGCCCGGCCGGATACACGGGTGCATGGATGCAGCTCGATCCGACGCGCGACGATTCATTTGTTTGGGTGCGGCAGGTCTCTTACGACTGGCTGAACGAGATTGATGGCCAGCTGTCGATCATGCGCCTCGACCAGCCGATCGCCAAGCAGGAGCTCGCCGCCCAGCAATTTGCGGAGAACCTTGTATTCACCGCCGAGTCGGTGCGCGATGACGTGCTCGCAATGCTTCGGGTAATGAACGAGCAGATCGAGGGCGTCGAGGTCAACAAGTTCGCCGACGTCTCGGGGAGCTTCGGCAGCGCCGGCATTTCAGGTCAGGCCTATACACATGGCGTGATTGAGGTCACCGACGACGAAGCCTGGATTGCTGAATGCACGATCCCGGATGGATGCACCTACTGGAGTGTCCAATTGATGGACTATGCCTATAGCGCGCTGAACGGGATGTATGCGCAGACCAGTATCAACGGCCATACGGCGGTTGCCGATCCTGACGGGGTTGTTCGAATCGTGGTGAGCGCCAGGGATACCGGAGCGGCCAACTGGCTCGATACCCTGGGGCTCGAACGGGTCCAGATCCGCTTCCGCTGGTTTGCCTCGTCGGCGCCCGAAATCACTCCGAAGGTGGTTCGGCTCGATCAGCTCGATCAGGCGCTCCCCGCAAATACGGCGCGAGTGACCGCGCACCAGCGCCAGGACGCGCTCCGCAAGCGGGTAATCGGCCAGCAGTGGCGCCGCCGCTGAGTGGATGGAGTGGTCAACCTTCCTTGCGAAAACCAAATCGTCACGGGAAGGAGGCCATGGATATGAGCTTAAGGCATCCATCCGGTGAGGGCCGCGCCGAAGTTGGTCAGTCGTTTGAGCGACAGAAAGGATGATCGTGAGCAATGTGATCTTGCAGCTCGTGCGGACTTTCCCAACCGCGAGCAGACTGTGGTGTCAAATTGCAAGATTCTCGATCATGAACTGCCCGGCGATCGGCCGGCCGAAGGCGTGGGCAGACGTGATCGGGTTATAGTATTCCCGATAGCGGCGGACCTTGCCTCCGGCGAAATCGACGCGCAGGACGTAACGGTTGCGATACTCGGTGCCGGATTGCATGGTGATGTCGCCACGCGCTTCGAGGAAGAGCCGGGAGCCATCGGGGTTTACCGTCAGGTCCATGTCGGTGAAGGGGCGCATTTCGCCCTCGAAGGTTGAAGCTATCCGCCAGAATTCGAGGCAGGCGGGGATGCCTTCATAGACGCGGTAGAAACCGGCTTCGGTGCGGCCGCTTTCATTGAATGGCAATTCGATGACGATGTCCTCGTGCATCAGGCTTTCGAGCAGTGCGAAATCGTCAGTCTCGATCCCGAGGTGCCATGACCGCAGAGTCGCCAGCGCCCGGGCACGCCCTTCTGGATCATCGAGCGGGCTCACGAAGTCCGCGAGAATGGCATCAACGTGAGTGGTATGCTGCGCGGTCATCGGCTGGTTCCCAGAAGAAATCGAGTTCAGGCGGCAGGATAGGCTGCGGCTGCCCGACCGGCCAGCATGCCAAATGTCGCGGAGGATGAAAGCGAAGTGCCGCTGTAGTAGCCAGCTCCGTGGAACCCGCCTACCACCTCGCCGGCCGCGAACAGCCCGGGGATCGGTTCGCCCAACCAGTCGACGACGGCCATGTCGCCGTTGCTGGTGATGCCGCCATAGGTGGTTGTCAGCGCGTTGGCCGTGGCGGCGATGCAATATGGCGCGGTGTCGACCGGCATCAAATTGCGGGTACGGCCGAAATCGGGGTCAATGCCATTGCGGGCATTGGCATTGTAGCGCTCGATCGTACGTTCGAGCGCGGCCGGGTCGAGCTGCATATGCGCCGCCAGTTCGGCAATCGTGTCGGCGGTGCGGATATAGCCGGCGGCAATGCCTTCCGGATAGTTGTTGACCGTACTGTCTTCGAGCGTAGTTGCCAGCACCTTGTCATCGAAGATCTGGAAAGCGACACCGCCCGGCTGGGCCATTCCGGCATTGCCGAGTGCCTTGTAGGTCTGGCCCTCGTTGACGAAGCGCTCGCCGGCGGAATTGACCATGATCCCGCCCGACAAGAAGCTGAACAGCAGCGGCGGCACTTCGTCTGCTCCCTGGACGCCGTGCGGATAGTTGCGGATTGCACCGCCAAATGAGCCGCTGACGTAGCCAAGATCGGCAAGGCCAGCGCCGAGGTCGCACGCCATCATCATGCCATCGCCGGTGTTGGCGACGCCGCCGTGCTTGACCGCATCGAGCAGTTCCGGGGCAAACACGCCAAGTAATTCGCGCGACCGCGAGAAGCCGCCAGTGGCAAGGACGATGGCACGGCGGACCTCGATCTCGATAACCTGGTCGCCGAACGCGACGATAACCTGGCAGACGCGGCCGCTATCGGCGTCGCGCAACAGCTTCATTCCGGCGCACTTGGAGGCAAAGGTGATATTGGCGTGTGCGCGCGCCGCCATGTGCAAGTTGGTTATGACCCGGCCGGTGCCGGTCTCATGTAGGCAGCGATCCAGCGGGCTGAGTTTGAACTTGGCCCCATTCGCCTTCAGGAACTCGTATGCTTCGAGCTGATGATAGGCAAAGGCATCGACGAGCACGGGGTTGTTCCGGTTCTTGCCCGAAGTGAACAACTTCTCACGCAGATCTTCGGGGCCTTCATCATAGCCCGCTGCGATCATCAGGTCGGTGCCAGCGAAGATGAATCCCCCGCCGGCCATTGCGGAACTGCCTCCCGGCTGGGATGCCTTTTCGAGCAGCAGGACTTGCGCACCAGCGTCGGCCGCGGCCAGGGCTGCCGCATGGCCGGCAATACCTGCGCCGAGAATGACGACATCGGCTGCGTTGGGGATTTCCCCTGTTTCGCGCATCATTTGCCTGTTCTCCCTTTCAGGCTCTTAAATCAGGGCCGAAAACCCGGGCCATGTCCGGTAACGACGCGGGCGACTTCATTGATTGAATCGGGGTAGCCCGTTTCCCGCCAGGCGATGTGAAGGTCAGGTCGTATCAGCAGGACAGAAGCCTTTAGAGTCTCTCGGACGTGCGGCTCGTCGAGGCGGATGACTTCGAGCGGCGCGCCGATTTCAGCGAAGGCCGCTTCCATCGCAGCACTGTCATAAGTTCCTGAAAGATCTAGCAGAGTGTAGCCGCTGCCGAACAGGTCCTGCATGGCCCCCCCATCCTTCAACCACATATGCGGTATTCGGATACCCGGTCGGCTGTGCGGGACAATCCGGCTGAATTCCCAGTGCGGCATGTTGCCCGGTTCATGGGCGACAATGGTTGAACCAGCGTAGGAATAGCATGTCTCCACGCCGACCATTCCGTGCATGCGGCCTTGCTGCGCGGTGAAGGTGGCGGCAATCCGCGCGCGCGCAGCTTCGCCCGCCGGGCCGAATTCCAGCGTTTCGCGTGTAACAGTCGCTTGCCAGGAGAACGCACCGTCGGCCGCCCAGGTCGAAGCCTCGACATTGCGGATGCCCACCGGGCGCCGTTCTGCCTCGTACGAGTTGAGCAGTTCCGGGCCGCCCCAGCCCTGGATCGTACCGGCGAGTTTCCACGACAGGTCGATGGCATCACCAATTCCTGTGTTCATGCCCAGCCCGCCGGTGGGAATGACGAGATGAATCGAATCACCGGCCATGAACACCCGGTCCTTGCGGAAGGACCGGGCAACCCGAAGGTGGGGGCGCCAAGTGAGAACATGGCTGATCCGGATGTCGCAATCGAACCCGATCAATTCGCGCAGCAGCCTGTGGAAGTCGGTGTCGGCCGGAAGGGGCGAATGCAGCGTGAACTCCTTGCGTGAGCCCTGCGCAACGATCGCATGACCGCCGGTTACGAAGCTATAGTGCCGCCCTTTGGGCACAGCCATCCGCTCGTAGAGATCGTCGGACTTGAAGATCACCTGCCGCAGATCGTTCGGCGCCGAAATCCCTTCAATAGGAATTTCGAGCAGGCTGCGCACAGTGCTGCGGCCGCCATCGCAGCCGACAAGGTAGCGGCAGCGGAACGTCTCGATGGCGCCCGCACCTTCTCCGACCGTTTCTGCATTGAGGTTTTCGGGAGAGAGGGCGATTGGGGTTTCGTCACCTCCGGTACGGCGGGTAGTGACGGTCACTCCGGTCTCATCCTGCTCGAACCCGATCAATTCGAGACCGTATCGGACGACGGTGGTGGGCGTTTCCTCCGCAACCTCGCGAAGCAGGGGTTCGAGATCGTTCTGCGCGACCAGCTGGTAAGGTTCGAGCGGCAAGGTGGCGTCGGTGCACGCCGCGACCTGCGCGCGCTTCTCGTCGACGCAGGGGAAGGGGATGGTGGCGATAGGCGGCTCGTTCATGGTTCTTACCAGGAACACGTCCATCGGGTTGTCGCCCGGATAGCCGAGTGCGCGAACCCGGTCGACTATGCCCATGCGACGAAAGATTTCCATGGTCCGCGCGTTGGAACGGTCCATCTTGGGCCACGGTGCGGTGGTGGGATCCCGTTCCATGATCATCGTACTGATGCCGCGGCGTCCAAGATCGATGGTCATGGTCAGACCCACCGGTCCGGCACCGGCGACGATCACGTCGAAATCATAGTGTTCGCCAGCCATCGCAATCCTTCCCCTATCAAGATATTTTCTGCTTGGAGGTTGCCTTGCCATTCCTGGTAGGGGTAGTGACAATTTCCTCAAACCCGGTGTGCGAACGCTGCGCATTGCACGCCAGCGGGTTATCTCAGGATCGAAAAGCCCGATGCGCTATCGCCTTCCTTCGCTCAATGCTCTGCGCGCACTGGAGGCGGCGGGGCGGCGTGGCAGCCTTTCGGCAGCGGCGAAGGAATTGGGTGTCTCGGTGGGAGCGATCAGCCGGCACGTGACGCTGCTGGAAGAGCATTTTGGCCGCACCATGCTGCGGCGGGGGCCTGCAGGCGTGGAACCGACGCCTGGTTGCGCCGCATTCCTGGACTCAATAGGGCGCGCGTTCGACGAGATCGACATGGCCAGTCATGCGCTCGCGAGCGACCGGCAGCGCGACAATACGCTGCGATTGCGGTTCTATTCGACCTTCACCACGGAGTGGTTGTCGGCAAGGCTGGCGAATTTCCAAGAGTTGTATCCTGAAATCCATCTTGAATTCAGCCTGTCAATCAAGGATGCAGAATGGCGCAACGATGATTTCGACATGGCGCTGACCGGCATGCCGCCGCTCGGGGAAGCGTTCCGTTGCGATCGTTTATTCGAAACCTACTTTGCGCTGGTCTGTGCGCCCAAGCTTGCGGAACAAGGCCGCATGGCAGGGCAGCCATGGTTGGCTGAGCAGACTTTCCTGATGGCTGCGCGAGAGGGCGATTTGTGGACCGGGTTACTTCAGGCGCTGGATGTTCCGGAGGCTGGCGCGCTTCGTAACATCCGCTTCGATTCGCTGAGCATGACCTACCAAGCTGCACGGCAAGGGGCCGGAATTGCACTGGGCAACCTGTTCTTCGTCGCTGGAGACTTGCAGAACGGGCGATTGGCCCTGCCGGTTGACCGGCTATTCTCGGTGTCGCTGCCGCATTATATCGTGACCCGCAGAGGTCGTCCGGACGGACCTGCGCTGAGGGCGTTCCGCACTTGGCTGTTGCATGAAACCGCCAAGGCCGCGACGGAGCTGGAAGCGTTCCTGGGCGAGCGTGGTCTGGCGCCCGAAACGCTGTCGGTACTTCCGGAGGTGCTAGCTACCGCCCAGTGAAGTGCGGCTGGCGCTTTTCTCCAAATGCCGCGATGGCTTCGGCAAAGTCCTCGGTCCCGGCGCAGCGGGATGCGAACATTCGTTCAGCGCTTAGCTGGATTTCCATGTCTGCCGTTTCGCTGGAGCGCATCAGTGCCTTGCTGCTGAGCAGGGCAAGCGGGGCCATCGCCAGCAATTTGGCGGCGATGTCGTCGGTCCGCGTTTCGAGCTCCGCATCGGGAACGAGGAAGTTGACCAGTCCGAACCGTTCGGCATCGAAGGCGGTCATGCGATCACCCAGCAGGGCGAGCTCCATCGCCTTGCGCTGTCCGATCAGGCGGGGGAGCAGGTAGGATTCGCCGTGATCGAAGACGTGGCCGAGCTTAACCTGGGGAAGTGAGATTTTCAGCGTTTCCGAAGCAACGACAAGGTCCGCGGTCAGGAGGAATTGCACGCCCAACCCGATCGCGTGACCGCGGGCACCGATGACTACCGGCTGGGGCAAGGCGAGGAAGGCCCGCAGCAGCGGTTGAATGCGGGTGGCAAGGCCATGGTAAAAGGCCCGCTCGCGTTCGGCTGGGCTCTGTCTGGCCGCATCGGCAATATCGCCGGTGTCCGCCCCGGTACACAGGTCCTTGCCGGTATGGCGAATGGCGACCACGCGGCATTCCGGGTCTCCGGCAAGATCACGGGCAATGTCAGTCAGGTCCATTATCATGTCCGGCGTCAGCGCGTTCATGCGCTCCGGCCGGTTGATGATGATCGTGGCCAGGCCCTGATCGACCTGAAGTTCAACAAATTCGCTCATTCCGTCACCAGCCGTTACCGGACAGGCCTGCGCCGTCAAATGAATGTATGAGGACGAGGTCGTTGGATCCCCGACGCACTGCCAGCCTCTCAGCGGACCGACACGGGCTTCAGCTTGCCCTCGCGGACCCTTTTGGCAAGCTCGAACTTCTGGATCTTCCCGCTTGGATTGAGGGGGAAGTCTTCGATCTGGCACCAGAGCACGGGCACCTTTGCAGGAGCCATTCTTTCGCGGCAATGCTGGTCGAGTTCGGCGAATTGCAGGGAGTATCCTTCGGCGGCCTGCACCACTGCAAGAACGATCTCGCCCCATTTGTCATCGGGAAGGCCGATCACCGCCGCCTGGGCGACCGCCGGCAGCTCGAACAGGACATCCTCGATTTCCCGGGGGTAGATGTTGGAGCCGCCGCGGATGATCATATCCTTGAGGCGACCGTTGATCCTGACGTACCCGTGTTCATCCAGCGTCCCGAGGTCGCCTGATCGCAGCCATCCGTCCGGGGTTATCGTCTCGCGCGTTGCATCTTCGCGGCCGTAATAGCCGAGCATGATCTGAGGGCCTCTGAAGCAGAGCTCGCCCACTTCGCCCGGAGCCAGGTTGGCTCCGGTTGCCGGATCGTGGATCTCCACCTCGACGCCGGGCAGGACCCGGCCAAGGGTGTGGGCAATTTCTTCGGGGCCGTCGGACAATGTGGTGTTGGTTACGGGCCCGCCCGACTCGGTCTGCCCAAAGCAGATCAGCACCGGGCAGCCGATGCGTTCGCGCACGCGTTCGAGCAGCGCGGGCGGCACGGGAGCGGCGCCGGTCACAATGAAGTCCAGGCTCGACAAGTCGCGCGTGTCGCAGTCCGGATGATCGAGTAGCGCCACTATCATGGTAGGAACGAGCAGCGTGCCGTTGACGCGTTCCGATTCGATCAGTTCCAGCGCAAATGCCGGATCCCAATGGGACATTAGCACGAAGGTGCCGTGCCGGGAGAGCGCCGCAAACAGAGTTACCGCACTCCCGCTGATATGATGCATCGGCGTCGGATTCATGTAGACGCCGTGCTGGCGAAAATCGCAGCAGTCGGCAACGCTGCGCGGCGGATTGGCAAATCCGTGGTGCAGTATGGCGCCCTTTGGCCTGCCGGTCGTCCCCGATGTGAACAGGATCGCCACCGGATCGCGGTGATGGACCTGCGGCAAGGCTGTTTCAGGAGAGCCCGAGGCGAGGAACTCGTCCCAGTCGGAAAGCGGTACGAGCACAAGCTCGGGCATGACGGACTCGCGGACAGCCGCCGCATTGGCCGCGATGTCGTTCTTGCGCCATCTGTCGGCGTGGAACAGCGCCGCTGCTTCGCAGTCCTGAAGAGTAGTGGCAAGTTCGGCCTGGCGCAGGTCAGCATTGACCGGCACTAGCACCATGCCCGCCAGCGCGACGCCATACTCGAAAATGACCCACTCGGCCGAGTTTGGCGAACAGATCGCGATGCGGTCACCCTGCTTGAAACGGGCCAACAGGGCGCGGGCCACTTGTTCCGCCTCTGCCAGCAATTCGTTGTAAGTCCAGCGCCTGCGGAGAGCTGGGTCCTCCACGCCATCGACCAGCGCCACGCGATCACCCGCCTCGCGCGCGGCTTCGCGCAGCAGGTCACCCAGCGCAATGTCGCGCAAGCTGCTGGCTGAGCCAGACTCACTGCTCGCGGCTTGCTCCACCGAATTATTGGCAACGCCCTTACCCACGATCCGCCTCCAGGTCAGCGGACACTGCACCTATGGTCAGCCTCCGCCCGATGTCAGACATTTTCTCGGTCAGTTCCGCGCCGTGTCAGGTGAACCACGGCGTGGCACCTGGTTGTGGGCGGGGGCCGAAATTTGGCCCGGACGGCATTTTTCCGGCAGCGCAGGGCTGTCTGTCAATTGCGGTGTCGAACTACCGCATATCTGGCACTTCAGCGGCCAACTCGCTCATCTCGGGCAAATGCTGATAATCATCCGGTCAAACGAGGAGAGGACAATCGCCGCTCAAGCCGGTCCGCGAACTTCGCCGGTACATCCTGCGACGCGCGGCTCGATGATCGGCGCGGCCATTGGCCTCGGTCCGTTGATCGACGGCACTATGTGCCAGTGCCAATAGACTATCTGTTCGAACCCCAATTTGCTTCCGGAGGATCCATGACCGCCACTGCCGCAGCCAAGCCGCTTACCCTTGTCGAGAACCGCGGACCGATCGAGATTCTCACGCTGAATCGGCCGGAGGCGCTCAATGCGATGAGCCCCGAACTGGCGGACGAACTTGCCGACTATTTTCAGGGGCTGCAGAAGCGGCGCGACGTCCGGGTCGTGTTGGTCCGTGCCGAGGGCAGGGCTTTCTGCGCTGGCGGCGACCTCGATTCGCAGGCCTTTGCATCCCCAGGGCCGGGTCGCGCACAGCGTCAGTATGATATCCAGGTTCGCTACGCCGCAGTGACGCGTTCGATGCGGTCCTGTCCGCAGCCGATCATCGCGCTGGTCCAGGGGCCGGCCTGCGGCGCGGGCTTCTCTCTCACTCTTGCCGCGGACATTCGCTACTGCACGCCCGAAGCCAAGTTCAATGCTGCCTATATCAGGATCGGCGTGAGCGGCACCGACATGGGGTCCGGATATTTTCTGCCAAAGCTGGTGGGTCTGTCGGTTGCCTCGGAGTTCCTCATGACCGGCCGCTTCATTTCGCCGCAGCGCGCGCTTGCGACCGGGCTGGTGAGCGATGTCGTTCCCGCGGACAAGCTGCTTGAAACCGGTCTGGAGCTGGCCAACGACATGCTGAAGACGGCACCGATGGGGCTGCGGATGACTAAGGAATCGCTCAATGCCCTGTCCCAGATCGGCAGCATCGAGGCTGCACTCGCTTTCGAGGATCGTCAGCAAATCCTGTTGATGGAAACCGCCGACCACCGCGAGGCCATCGCAGCATTCAAGGAAAAGCGCGCGCCCAATTACACCGACAGCTGAGCGGATGCGGGCTGACATGCGTTTGGCGGATGAAAGGCCGGAGCGATGACAGGTTCCGTCGGGCGGGATTTCGTCCTGTGCTATTTGACACTGCCGCACCTGCTGCCTCCCGCATTCATCTCGGTGGCTGCCGACGCGGGTTACCAGGGGGTCTCGCTCAGGCTGATCCCCATCCGCGACCAGCCAGAATTACCCATGTTCGGTAATTCCCCGCTGCTGACTGAAGCGATCGAGCGACTGGATGCGACCGGGATCTATGTGAACGACATAGAAGTGCTCCAACTGACGGCGAGCGTGGATATGTCAGCTCTGGAGCGCGTGCTCGAGACGAGCGCTCGCTTGCAGGCGCGGAACCTCATTGTAATCGTAAACGATGCGGACGAGAGCCGGGTGGCTGACAACCTTGCACGGGTGGCGAAGCTTTCCGCGGCATATGGGCTGCGCACCTGCCTCGAATGCATCGTCTACATGGGCGTCAAGACACTTGCACAGGGAATGCGGATTATCGAACGCACAGGCGATGACAGCATCGGCCTCGTCATCGACCCTCTGCACATTGATCGTGCCGGAGACGGGATCGCCGATGTCCAGCGGCTACCCGCCGGACGGATCGCCTGCGTCCAGCTGTGCGACGCCGGACCACGGCCCGACCCGCAGGATATGAACGCGATTATCCGCGAGTCGGTGGTGGACAGGCGGGTCCCTGGCACCGGAACGCTGCCGCTGCGCGCACTCATGGCGGAGCTGCCGGGGGATATTCCCGTGGCGCTGGAAGTGCCCGCGAAGGGATTTGCGAGGGCGATGCCGGACTTGGAAGTCGCTTCCATCATGCGCAAAGCCGCCCTGGACATCCTGTCAGGGTAACCGCGAAAGATCGGCCCCGCGGACGGGCTGCTCTTAGAGTGTCAGAGCCAGCCTCGTGGCCTGGTCAATTGCCCGCACCGCGTCCAGTTCTCCTGCCCGGTCGGCACCGCCAACGATATGTATTCGCGCGGCCGGCTGCATACGGATCAACGCATCGTAAAGCGATCGCTCGGCTTCCTGCCCGGCGCAGACGATGATCGTATCGGCCGGAATCACCTGCTCCTGCCCGTCCACTTCGATGACCAGACCCTCCGATGCGATCCGGCGATAAGTTACCCCACCCAGGAATTTGACGCCTGCGCGTTGCAGGGCGGCGCGGTGAATCCAGCTTGTCGAAACGGCACCCGGAATTCCCGAAGGCCGGCTGTGCTTGCGGTGCATCAGCGTTATCTGGCGCAGGGGAGGCGGCGGGGCGCTTGCCGCCCCGAGCCCGCCGGGCGCCTGGAGACTGAGGTCCAGCCCGTACTCCCGGGCGAAGTCATCGATTCCGTGGGGCTCGTTCGATTGGCCCAGCAGGAATGTCGCAACGTCGAAGCCAATGCCGCCCGCCCCGATGATCGCCACCCGGCGCCCGACCACCTTGCGATCGCGCAGCACTTCAACATAGCTGAGGACGCGCGGATCATCGCCACCCGGAATGTTGAGCACGCGCGGGAAGACGCCGGTCGCGACGACGATGTCGTCATACCCGGCAACGGTGAGTTCGTCAGGCGAGCACGGATGATTGAGGTGAACCGTTACACCCTCGTCCACCAGCCGCTGTTCGAAATAGCATAGCGCAGCGTTGAACTCGGACTTGCCGGGCACGACACGGGCCATCAGCAGCTGCCCGCCGAGGCGCGGGCCCGCTTCGAACAGGGTGACCGCGTGACCGCGCGCCGCGGCCGTAAACGAGAGGCTCATGCCTGCCGCGCCTCCGCCGATGACGGCGATCCGCCTGCTGGTCGCGGCCGGGGCGGCAATGAGGTCGAGTTCGTGTCCGGCCGCCGGATTGACCATGCACGAGACGCGCAGGTCGCGCAGCGCCCGGTCCAGACACGCCTGGTTGCAGGCAATGCAAGGGGCGATGCGATTGGGTTGGCCAGCTTCGGCCTTAATGGCGAAATCCGGATCCGCAAGCATTGGACGTGCGAGCGAGACGAAGTCCGCAACGCCTGCGGACAGGAGACTGTCCGCGTCGGCGGGGTTGTTGATGCGGTTCGAAGCGATGACAGGGATGGTCGCCGCCTCCTTGACCTGCCGGACTGCATAGGCCCAGGCGGCGCGGGGGACGACGGCGGCAATGGTTGGCACTGTTGATTCATGCCAGCCGATCCCGGTGTTCAGCATCGTCGCGCCGGCCTGCTCGATCATCGCTGCCAGTTGCCGGGTCTCGTCTCCGGTCATGCCTCCGGGCACCAGGTCAAGCGCCGAGATCCGGTAGATGACGAGGAAATCCTCAGGCAGGCGAAGTCGGATGGCTTTGACGATTTCGCATGCCAACCGAGCCCGATTCTCCAGCGATCCTCCAAACTCGTCGCGCCGATCGTTGGTTGCCAGAGCCGTGAATTGGTTGATCAGGTAGCCCTCGGAACCCATGATCTCAACGCCGTGGTAGCCGAAGCCATGGGCGAATTCGGCCGCGCGGGTGAAATCCTCGATCGTGCGCCATACCGCATCGGTGGAAAGAGCCGTCGGCGCGTACCGGTTGATCCGCGCCTGGCGAGCGGAGGCGCCGACGCACTCCTCATGGCGGGCATAGCGCCCCGCGTGCAACAATTGCATGCAGATACGGGCATCGGTTCCGCGCACCGATTCGACGATCGCACGGTGCCACTCGGTGTCCCTCCCGTGGGCCAGCCACGGAGCCTCGGGATCCATTCGTCCCTCGGCATTGGGTGAAACACCGCCTGTTATGATCAGACCGACGCCACCTTTGGCACGCGCGCGGTAGAACGCGGCGATACGTTCCTCGGGGCGGTCGAGGCGTTCAATACCGGTATGCATCGCCCCCATGACGATGCGATTGCGAATTGCAACCGGCCCCGATCGCCACGGCGCGAACAGATGCGGATAGGCGTGACTCAGCGCGCTGCGTTCGACCATCGAAAGCTCCCCGGTGTGGCGACGACCGCTAGATTGACGAGGCTCGCTTGGCCAGCCGCCCACCCGAATTAACAAGCATGCACGAACTGGGTGCCGCAGGTTCGCTTTAGGTATGTCTTGCTGGCAGCGAGATCGCCACATCGTGCAAAAGAGGATTGAATTCGATCGCTGATCTCAGGGAGTGGCACGATGGAGCCAGATGACAACTACGAGGCGCATCGGGACAACCTGCGGCGCTTTGCCGAGACGGAAATCAAGCCATTTGCGGCGGTCGTCGATCTTGAAGAGCGATTCCCGTCTGAGTCGATACAGGCGCTGCGCAAGCTGGACCTGCCGGGGTTGCCCTTCCCGGCGGCGCTGGGCGGGTCCGATGGCGATCTCATGGCCCAGGTCCTGGCCGTCGAAGAGATCGCACGGGTATGCGCCTGCACGGCGCACCTGATGCTCACCAGCTGGGTTGCGATAATGCCGCTGGTGCTGGCGGGCGATCCGGAGTTGCAGCGCAGGATCGTGCCCGACGTTGCGGCAGGCCACGACCAGGCGAGCTTCTGCCTGACCGAGCCAGGCGGGGGATCTGACGTCGCGGGAATGAAAACGACCGCCGAGCAGGTGGCCGCTGGCTGGCGCATCCGCGGCGGAAAGCGCTTCATCTCCAATGCCGGCAAATCAGACTGGTATTCCGTCCTTGCCCGCAATGCGGCGGGCGGGTTCGGTATCTTCATGGTGCATCGTGACGACCCGGGACTGGAGTTCGGCCGCAACGAACGCAAGATGGGAACCCGCGGATCGCCGCTGGCCGACGTTATTTTCAACGACTGCCTGATCCCCCTTGACCGTATCGTCGGGGACCCGTCCGGCGGCTACGGTATCATGATGGAGATCCTGACTTACAGCCGGCCGCTGATCGCGGCTCACGCGCTCGGGATTGCTCAGGGCGCGCTGGACGAGGCAATTTCCTATACCAGCCAGCGCACGCAGTTCGGCCAGACGATATCGCGATTCCAGATGACCCGCGGCATGATAGCGGACATGACCGCGCAGGTGGAAGCGGCGCGCAGCATGCTGTACCGCTGCGTTGCCATCGCGGGCAAGAACGACGACCGTGCCCGCGCATTTGCGAGCATTGCCAAGCTGGTCTGCACCAATGCAGCCATGTCGGTGACCACGGACGCCGTCCAGCTCCATGGCGGCTATGGCTACACGGCCGACTATCCAGTCGAACGCATGATGCGCGATGCGAAGGTGACTCAGATCTGGGAGGGCACCAACCAGATCCAGAAGCTGCTGATCGCCAAGCATGCCTATGCGGCGTACGAGAGGTAGCGGCGTTCTGGAACCGTCATCGACCGTACCTTCGCAGGATGAATCTCGCGTCAGGCGGTAATGACGACGCGAACCATCCCGGGCGGGCGCTTTTCCAGCACGTCGAACGCCTTTGCGATGTCCTCCAGGGGGAAGCTATGGCTGATCAGCCCATCCAGGGACAACTTGCCGCTGCGCACTAATTCGGTCACGGCCTGCAGGTCGCTGAGGCTGTTCGAATAGCTTCCGACGATCTCGATCTCTCGGGTCATCAGACCGGTGTATGTGGTCCCGATGGAGACCTTTTCGTCGAGGACCGAACCCAGGACGAGACGCCCCTGCTTCTTCAGCATACGAACGCCTTCGGTGGCGGCAGCCAGGGCGCCGCTGAAATCGATCACCGCGTCGATCTCGCCGAATTCCTTCCGAACCGCGCGCCCAGCGCCATCAAGACCCTGAACCACGGGAAATCCAAGCCCCCTGATCCGCTGGGCGGTTCCTTCGCTGTGTACGACGGCGATTGCCTTCAGATCAGGATCTATGGCGCGGCTGATTTGCAGGACGTTGGTGCCGACGCCGCCTGACCCGATCACAACCAATTTGCCGCCGCGCGGAAGCTGGGCGCGCTGCACGGCATGGTAGGCGGTGGCGACGGCATCGGGCAGCAGTGCGGCCAGATTGGGATCGAGATCGTCGACGGGCACCAGTCGGTTCGAAGGCCAGACCATTTCCTGGGCGAGGCCGCCTGGGCGGTGAACGCCGAGCATCTCGCCAAACGCGCAATAGTGCTCCCGCCCGGACATGCAGTCTTCGCATTTGCCACAGGGAAGCAGCGGGTGAACCACCACGCGCGTGCCGGGCTGCGGGCCGACGCCGGGGTCGGCCTCGATCACCTCGGCCGCGACCTCATGGCCCGGATAGACCGGGTATTCCGCGCCGACTGGCAATTTCATGCCGTGATGGAGGTGGAGATCGGTTCCACAAATGCCGCAAGCCAGCACTCTTAGTCGCGCCCAGCCGGGCTCACGGGTTTCGCGCGGGGTTGCTGCCAAGGCAATGTGGCCGGGCGAGATGACCACACGCAGATTGCTCGGTTCGGTTTTCATGCGGGGAACTCTAGCAGAATATCAGCTCAGGACGACCGCTCGGTAGGACCCGATGGAATTAACGCGTTTACGGTATCCGGCAGGGTGAGCCGGCGCGTGCCCCCGCAATGTTGACTTGGCCTAGAATTCAAAACTAGCGTTTTGCATCTGGCCTTGCGAACCCTGTCGGGATCGCGGGCAGGGTTCAGCTGCGCCGCTAAGAAGCGAGAGCGCATCGCAAATGGAGATTACCCGGATGAGCCAAGCTATTCCACTCGACAAATTTCGCGAGTTCTTCCTGACCGAGGTAGAAGAAATCTATCCGGAAGTCGCGGAGACGGAGACCGTTCCGGATCGCCTTAACCGCCGCGCGGCCGAAATGGGCTGCTACAAGCTGAGCCTGCCGGTGGAATACGGCGGCTACGGGATGAGCGTGACCGAATATATGCCGTATCTCGAAGCGGCTGCTGAAGGTCCCGGCATCGGGCGCATGCTGGTCCACACCACGAATGGCATCTGGCGTCCGATCCACCACTACGGCAATGCCGAGCAGAAGGCGATCCTGCCGCGGATGGCCGAAGGGGACTCGGTCGTGGCGTTCGCGCTTACTGAGATGACCGGCGGCACGGGGCGCGATCTCAAGTCGAGGGCGCGTTTGGAAGGCGACACCTGGTACCTGAGTGGTGAAAAGCACCTCATCACTTGGGCCGACCGCGCAGACTGGTTCCTCATCGTTGCAGCCAGCGATGACCGCGGCGGGCAGGACTCGCTGACCGCTTTCCTGATCCCGCGTGACACGCCTGGATTCGGCATCGACGCGACTCAGCATACGATGGGCTTGCACGGCACCGGCCATGCGTTCCTGACCTATGACAATATGGCGGTGCCGGACAAATACCGCTTGGGCGAGGTCGGGCACGGCCTCGAGGTCGCTCTGTTCTTCCTCGACTACAGCCGTGTTTCGCTGTCCAACTCGATGGTCGGCCTGGCGCAGCGCGCTCTTGACGAGGCGGTGCGCTTCTCTAAGCGCCGCACCACGTTCGGCAAGGCGATCGCCTCCCGCCCGCAGATTCAGACGCACATCGCGATGATGCAGGCCGATATAGAGGCCGCCCGACATCTGGTGGCGCATGCCGCGCTGCTGTGCGAGCAGGGCAAGGATTTCACTGCCCAGGCGGCCACTGCCAAGCTGTTCAATCTGAACATGATCGGCCGCGTCACCGACCTGTCGCTGCGGGTTCATGGCGGCTGGGGTTATACGCGTGAAGCCGTGATCGAGCGCATCTATCGCGATGCGCGTGGCTTCTGGTTCGAGGAAGGCACCGCCGAAATCCAGCAGTTGGTAATCGCGCGGTATGTTCTGGACAAGACTCAGGAGGCCTAGCTCCTTGCCAGGGTTGTAAGGCCGTCGAGTTGAAGCGTGAGAGATTCGGGTCGTCGGCCTTATATGTTGAGATTTGGAGAAGTTTGGTGACAGACGTTCAAGTCCTGTTCCGACCGTTCGAACACGGGTCGCTGAAGCTGCGCAACCGTGTCGTCATGCCGGCGATGACGCGTCACCGTTCCCCCAATAATGTCCCCGGCGATGATGTGCGCGATTACTACGCTCGCCGCGCCGCGTCGGTCGGCATGATCATAACCGAGGGTACTTGCATCAATCATCCCGCGGCCAATGCCTACGAGCGGGTGCCGTTCTTCCACGGGCACGAGTCGCTGGCCGGATGGAAAAGGGTCATCGACGCGGTCCACGCCAAAGGTGCGGCCATCATTCCGCAACTCTGGCATACCGGATCGGCCCGGCATCCCGGTGCTTCGCCTGACCCGTCGGTCCCCGCCTATACGCCTTCGGGGCTTACGCAGCAGTTGGAACCGCTGTGCCACGAAATGACCGAGCAGGATATTGCCGATGTCGTCCAGGCGTTTGCAGCAGCGGCCGCCGATGCCCAGCGCCTGGGCTGCGACGGCGTGCAGATCCATGGGGCTCATGGATATCTGATTGACGAGTTTTTCTGGGAGAAGAGCAACCGCCGAACAGATCGTTATGGTGGCAGCGTCGCCAATCGCGCGCGTTTTGCGGCCGACATAGTTGCCGCAACTCGTGACCGGGTAGGCCCTGACTTTCCGATCGTCCTGCGCTGGTCGCAATGGAAGCAACAGGATTACAAGGCGCGGCTGGTTACGGATCCGCATTCGCTTGAAGCATTTCTAGAGCCGCTGGTCGAAGCCGGTGTCGACATCTTCGATTGCAGTACGCGGCGCTATTACCAGCCAGAATTCGAAGGGTCGGACCTCAATCTTGCGGGCTGGGTGAAGAAGATTTCCGGCAGGCCGACCATAACGGTGGGCAATGTGGGCCTGGATAGCGACTTCATGGCCGATGATAACAGCCGGGTCAGCATTCAAGTGGCGGAGACACGGTCGCTCGATGATCTGATGGCCCGGCTGGAGGCGGAGGAATTCGACCTCGTCGCCATCGGCCGCGCACTCCTTGCCAATCCGAACTGGGCGGAGATAGTCCAGGCCGGCGAATTCGGGGCGTTGAAGCCGTTCACCAAGGACGCGCTGCGGCAACTTACCTAGAGTGCGCTCCCCGGTTCTGCCTCGATCTCACAGCCATGGGCTCTTTGACCGCTTCGGGGCTCGCTCTTCGCCGCGCTCGACGGGCCGGACCGGGGAAAGTCATCGCACCCAGATGATCGGGGCCCGCGAGAGTATTGTTGGTTCCAATGGGAGGCTGGTCTGGACGTTGATGCCTGGACGATAGCGAATTAGGCTTCTCGTCAAAGGCCCCGCCAGATGCCGCCAGAAACCGATAGGATTTCGCCGGTTATGTAGCTTGCGTCGTCGCTGCCGAGAAATATAGCCGCCGCAGCAACCTCTCGCGGCTCGCCGAGGCGCTTCATCAAATTCTGCTGGCGGGTTTTCTCGACTATGTCGGCCGGAATCCTCGCAGTCGCAGACGTTTTGATGACTCCAGGGGTGATGCAGTTTACGGTCACCGACGGGGCCAATTCGATCGCCAGCGTCCTGGACAGGGCGACGACGGCCGCTTTCGAAGCGGCATAGTCCGATTGCCCCCAGTCTCCGGCATAACTTATCGAGGCAATATTCACGATGCGCCCATATTCCCGGGAAAGCATGCCGGGGGCGAGCTCTCGGATCAGGAAGCGCGTGCCATCCAGATTGAACGAAAACGTCGCTTGCCATTGCTCTTCATCCATTTCGAGGAATCGGCAAAATGGATGCTTGCCAGCTATACCCCCCACGACGTTGACTAGAACGTCGACGCGGCCGAACTTCTCGACGGCGTCGCGGGCGAGCGCGACAGCCTCCTGTTCAAGCAAGACATTCGCCCGGACGGCAAGAATATCGCCCGCCCGGCCGGGAATCGCCTCAAGCTCGCCGACACACTCGTCGAGCCGTCTCTGTGAGATGTCGGTGACGACAACTGTGGCCCCCTCGGACGCGAAACGAACCGCGATGGCGCGCCCCATCGGGCCGCCGGCACCGGTTATGAGCGCCACTTTGTCCTGAACCCGCATCCCGACGCTCCCCTAGATGTAGCCTCGGCGCGACTGAGTGAGTTTCAACCAAGGCTGAAGCCTTGCCATGCGGGCCTTGCGCTAGCTTGATGTACTGAAAAGGCTACGGTCTGCGGCCGAGGGGTGTTCCCCGGGGCCGCAGACCGCCCTTTGGAGTGTGATTAGCGGTCGAAGAACCACGCCACCAAATGGTTGAAATCTTCGGACTTTTCCCACTGCACCCAGTGACCGCAGTTGGGCAGGAGGTGGAGCGACGCGTTCGGGAAGGCCTTGATGATACCCGGCGCCATGTCGACCGGGCAGACCCGGTCCTCAAGGCCCCACATCACCAGGATGTCATTCTTGATGCTGCCCAGGTCCTCGCGCCACATTTCCCCGAACGGGCGGGCAAAGGGCTTGAACCGCTTCGGGTCCGACGCGGCCTTCACGCGTTCGTCGAGCAGCGCGTCAGTGATGAACGAGCTGTCGTTCACGAGCAGTTCGATCACACCGCGCATCTGCTCGCGGGTGGGATTGTCGCTGGCATTGACGGCGCCCATGCGGCGCATGCCTTCGGTCGGCATCGGCGTGAAGACCGGCTGGAAGCCACCCGGCCCCATGAGGACCGCCCTGTTGATGCGATGGGAGGAATGCAGCAAGGCGCCCACGGTCGTCATGCCGCCCAGCGAATTGCCGACGCAATCGACCTTGTCGAGGCCCAGCGCATCGAGGAAATGGATCAGGAATTCCCCCATGGACTTGTAGATTTCCTGGAAGCCGAGCTTGTCCTCGCTGTCGCCGTAACCCGGCAAGTCGGGGATGATCAACCTGCGGGTCCTCGAAAGCTCGTCGACATTGCGGCGATAGTTGCTGATGCCGCTCGCGCCCGGGCCGCCGCCCTGAAGCAGGACCGTCGGCTTGCCTTCGCCTACATCCACATAGGCGATACGGGCGCCGTCCACTTGCACGAATTTCTTTTCCAGATCCATTTTCACTCTCCAATTACGCGGTTGGACTAAAAGGTTTGGCAATTTCGGCTGGTTGGACTTCCCGTGGCATGCCCGCCGAGCGACAGTTTGCGGCGATCATTTGGATTTCCCCATGTGGGCAAATGATAGATCGCGCCCGCTTCTGGCCTGTCTCTCGAAACCGATCTGCTGTTCAAGGACAAGACCCTCCGCCAAGGTCAGCCGGCTGACGCCGTCGATCAGCGCCTTTGTCTCGCCCGGCAAGCCGGGTGCGCCCGCGACAATGGCGCGGGCCATTTCACAAGCGGCATCGAGCAGTTCGGCCCGCGGCACGACGCGGTTGACCAGGCCCCATTCGGCCGCTTCGGATGCGGGCAGGCGCCGGCCGGTCAATTCCAGCTCCTTGGCGCGATAGAGACCGATGGCCCGATGCAGCCGGACCGATAGGCCCCAGCCGGGGAGCAGGCCGACGCGGGAATGGGTGTCGATGAAGGCGGCTTCCTCGCAAGCAAGGATGATATCGCAAGCAACCGTGATCTCGAACCCGCCGGTAACCGCGAGGCCGTTGATTGCAGCGATGACCGGGCCATTCCAGTCGGTGATCGTCTTTGCCGGGTTGAAGGGTAGGAAGGTTTCCGGCCCAACTTCCTGAAGTGTCGCGACGTCGAGTCCAACGCAGAATGTTTCGCCCTTGCCGGTGAGGATGACCGCCATGATGTCCGGATCGTCATCCAGTTGCTTCATCACCGCGTCGAACGAAGCCAGCAGTTCGGGGACCAATGCATTCTTCCGCTCCGGCCGATTGAAGCTGACGATCGCGAAGCCTTCGCGCCGTTCGACCTCGATAAAGACATGTTCTGCAGTCATTGTTCGCCCTAATCTCTTGTCCTAGTGCTGGAACGCACCCCCGCATCGCTCAAGTCAGATTGCGGCGAGCCCCAGTCCCCCGGTCACGCAGATGCATTCACCGGTGATGTATTTCGACATGTCGCTTGCCAGGAACTCGACCGTGCCAACCATGTCGTCGACCCTGCCGAGGCGGCGCAACGGCACCGACTTCGCCTGATCATCCGTGCCGAGATTGCGTGCCTTGGCGGCGGCGGCGATGCGCGGAGTGAGAATGAGGCCGGGGGCGATGCAGTTCGCGCGAACGCCCGCAGGACCAACTTCGACTGCTAGGTGGCGGGTGTAGGTATGCAGCGCCGCCTTTGCAGCGCCGTAGGCGGCGCCCTGGCCCGTGATATCGCTGCCGAAGACGCCGAAAGTGACAACATTGATGACACTGCCACCCGGTTTGGTCATCAGGGGGAAAGCCGCCTGGCACATGTAGACTGCGCTCAGGAAATTGGCCTTGATCAGCAGGTCGATATCTTCGTCGGGAACAATCGTGGCAAAGCTGCGTGCCGCCGGCGTGATCGAGCCGCCGGCATTGTTGACGAGAATGTCGATCGGGCCCAGTTCGCGGGCGGCCTGCTCGACCGCCGCGGTCGCCTCGGCCCGATTGGAGAGATCGGCCTGTACGGCGATAGCGCGTTGACCAAGACTGCGGACTTCATCTGCCACGCTGCCTTCGGCATACTCGCCGTTGCGCCTGCCGACCTCGAGGTCCTTGTCAAGAATGGCAATATCGGCACCGAGACGAGCCAGGTGCAGCGCATAGCCGCGGCCCATGCCGCCGCCCGCGCCGGTGACGATCGCGACTTTGCCTTCCAACCGACGGCCCGTCATACCTCTCTCCCTTGTACTCGCCTGACGGCTGCGGAGGGTTGAACACACTCTTGCCATCCTTGCAAGAACGCGTCGCTTAGAATTTGTATTAGCGTTTTAAGTGCGCCGCGCGCAAGTGTGGGTTTTGAACGCCGGCAATCCAGAAATCAGGATTGACTGTCGATCAACGCGCCGCCGCCTGCAACCCGATACATCCAGGGAGCAACGCAGGTTGGCAGGACGTACGCAAGTCAGGCGCGCACGCAAGACTGAGGTGAATCGCAGATCAATCGATCGAACGGGCGCAACTGCCGCATATGTGTTGATTGCGATGGGGCGAGTCTACGAGATCGGCAACAGCGCGCCCGGCACTTGCTTGAAAAATACGATTCCGCACCGCGCATGGTAAAACATATGCACTAACATATCGGGAATCGACACCATATGCGGTGAGCAATGCTTTCGCCGAGACCATGCCGGTGGCCGCCGGTACGGCTGGACGGACACCTATTCGCGAAAATAGTCGGGCTTGCCCTGCGTCCACTGTTCGCCCCAGAGTTGGCCTCCACCATCGACGCGGAGGATTTCCCCGGTGGTGAAACTGCTGGCATCCGATCCGATGAACAGGCAGGATTCGGCAATTTCCCAAGGATCCCCCAGCCGCAGCATGGGGTTGCTGCGAGTGTAGGTTTTCTTCACCTCCTCGGGATATCCGGCCATGCCTTCAGTGAAGATTGTCCCGGGTGCGACGCAATTCACCCGAATTCTCAGCGGTATCCATTCGACCGCGACCGTCTTCGAAAGATAGATCACCCCGGCACGTGCCGCTGTGGTATGCGCGGCACCGAGAACGCCACGATCAACGACCACCACGACGTTGACGATCGAGCCGGGGGCCCCGGTGTCGCGCCAGAAGCGGGCTGCTGTCTGCATCATCGACCACGTGCCGAACAGGTTGTTTTCCACGACGGCGCGGAAGCCATTGGCGCTCATGTCGATAGCGGGCTGGGGGAACTGGCCACCGGCATTGTTGATCAGGAGGTCCAGCCTGCCGTATCGGGTTTCCACATGCTGGAACAGCGCGGCCACCTCGTCCGCTTTACGGATGTCGGTCTGAATTGCGTCCACGGACAGGCCATATTCGGCAAGCTCGGCAACGAGGACGTCGAGCTTTTCTTGCGAGCGGCCGCAAGTGACCGCCTTCGCCCCCAGCCGGGCCAGTATCCACACGGTCGCCCGACCGATCCCGGTAGCGCCTCCTGAAACCAGCACGACCTTGTCGCGGAACAGGCCTTCCGCCAGCGAAATGGGACGCGAAGCCATCTTGGCAGCGGGGGGTCTTGCGGCGGCGGCGCTGAGGTCCTGTTGCGTCATTTCTGTTCTCGATTCTGATTTAATCGTCTGGCACTTCTATCATCGGTGTCGAACCTGGTCGTTACAGCCGCCGGTCAATGTCCGATCAGCTTTGCAATCGCCCCGCGCGCGCCATCGGTTCGGATCAACCGGGCCGCGCTCGCCAATTCTCCGGCGAGCGAAACGGCGATCGGATGCGTGCTCTTTTCGACCACTTCGGGATATCCGGTCAGGACGCCGATGATTTCGCGCATGACGACGGCGCTGTCTTCGCCCAGCGATCGGCTGGCGACATTAGCTTCAAGCCGTTCGAGGTGCAGCGAATAGGCTTTCTGGCCGCAATAGGTCAGTTGCGGGCGAGGAGGGGGTGTGAAGCCTTCGGTCATCATCGCCCGCGCTTTTTCAAGGGCCGCCGGCAGGAGGGCGGCGCGATTCTCGACGACCTGGGTGCCGGGGCGGAGCAATCCCATCGTCTCGACCTCTGCAGCCGACGAGGCGATTGCGCCGGCCTGAAGCGCGGCCAGCGCCTGCGCGAGGCCTTCTTCCGGTCCATGCCGTTCGACCAGTCGCAGCAGCAGTTGGGTGCAGCCGCCCCAGGCCGGGATAAGGCCGACCTTGATTTCGGGTAAGCCCGCTCTCAGCCCGGCATGGGCGACGACGGCGTGCGAATGGAGCATCATTTCGCAGCCGCCGCCAAGTGCGAAGCCGTGTGCCGCGGCCACCACGGGGACGGGCACGGAGGCGAGCTTCTGGTAAAGGTCCTGGCCGTTCTTGAAGTAGGTCGCCAGCGCGGCCCAATCTTCACGCGCAACCATGGCATGGTTGTAGGCGAGGTCTGCACCCGCCGAAAACGCCTTGGGATCGTCATTGCCAATGACGAGGGCGCCGAATGTCTTTTCAGCGTTCTCGATCGTGCCCGCGAGAAGATCGAGCGCGCCCACGTCGAGGGCGTTCATCTTGGTGTGAACCTCGAAGCAAGCCACCCCCGACCCGAAATCCCAGAGCGAGGCGCTTCCGTTGCTGGCTATCGGCGCGGAACTGACCCGCATGCTTTGCACAGTGCCGTCCGGCATGACCATTGATCCTTCAATCTGAATGGTCCGTCCAGCGCTGGACGGACCCCGAACCGGTTGGGACTTCGCCTGGCAGACACTTAGGCGGGCTGCGCCCTCTGCGCTCGCCAGTAATGAAGTTCCGAGTAGCCTGCACCTCTGCGAAGATCGGCTTCCAGTTTCAATGTCTCGCCGGATCGGCAGCCTATGTGCCACGTACGCGGTATATCCAGTCGTTCGGGATTTAAGAATGGTAACGCGCGGGCGTCGGTGTTTATCAAGCCCGCAAGCCCTATGCCGCGCCCCGTTGGCAGATGCCGCGCCGGCATGGGATTGCGTTGCCCTGAAACATGGGAGCCATCTTGGAGGAACGATGACCGCCTTTCTCGACAACTACGAAAAGCTCCTGTTCGATTTCCCTGCGCCGCGCGTGCTGCGGATCACCATGGGCGATCCCGAAAAGCTGACCCCGGTTTGCGCCAAGATGCATGCCGAACTCGTCACCATCTGGCGCGATATCGACGACAGCGAGCAAATATCGGCCGTAATCCTGAGCGGCGGCAAGAAGGCGTTCTCGGCTGGCGGCGACTTCGCCATCGTCGAGCGCTGCATGACCGACTATCACTTCCGGAACCAGGTCTGGAAGGAAACCCGCAACCTCGTTTACAACATCATCAACTGCTCCAAGCCGATCATCAGCGCGATGCGGGGGCCGGCTGTCGGCGCCGGGCTGGTCTGCGGCCTGCTCTCGGACATTTCGATCGCGTCGAAGACTGCGCGAATCATTGATGGACACACCCGGCTCGGCGTCGCCGCCGGCGACCACTCGGTGATCATCTGGCCACTGCTCTGTGGCATGGCCAAGGCCAAATACTACCTGCTGACCTGTGATTCGATCTCTGGCGAGGAAGCGGAGCGTATCGGCCTGGTCTCGCTTACGGTGGACGACGAGGAGCTCGACGCCAAGGCGCTGGAAGTGGCCACGCGCCTTTCGAACGGAGCGCCGAGCGCGATCCGTTGGACCAAGAACTCGCTCAACAACTGGTTCCGCATGGCGGGGCCGGCGTTCGATGCATCCGTGGCCTACGAGATGCTCGGGCTG
Source organism: Rhizorhabdus sp. P4_G5 (assembly GCF_056401065.1). Lineage (NCBI taxonomy): Bacteria > Pseudomonadati > Pseudomonadota > Alphaproteobacteria > Sphingomonadales > Rhizorhabdaceae > Rhizorhabdus > Rhizorhabdus sp. P4_G5. The sequence goes on from NZ_JBFUKB010000004.1 coordinate 45,539, forward strand.
ACCGGGCCTGAGGTCCAGGAGGGCGTCGCCTCGCATCGTGAAAAGCGGGCACCGGTCTTCGACCAGACCTGCAAGATTTAGCGAACTGAAGCTCACAAAGGGAAGGTGTCCAACTATGACGGGCAGATTTGAAGGAAAGTCGATGGTCGTGACCGGTGCTGCTTCGGGCATTGGCAAGGCAATCGCGGTCATGGCGGGCGCGCAAGGTGCGAACGTGGTCATCGCCGACATGAACGACGAGGGCGGTCAAGCTACCGTCAACGAAATCGTGGGCGCCGGCGGCAAGGCGGAATTCCACAAGGTGAACCTGACCGATCGCGACAGCATCAACGCCTTCGCGGCCAGCGTCCTGGCTAGCGTTGGCACAGTCGATATCCTGATCAACGGCGCTGGCTGGGACCTGATGGAGCGTTTCCTCGACAGCCAACCGGAAACCTGGGATACGGTCATCGCCATCAACTACACCGGCCCGGTTCATCTCTGCCACCACTTCGCCCCCGGCATGGTGGAGAAGGGCAAGGGCAAGATCGTCAGCATCGCGAGTGAGGCTGGACGCATTGGCAGCCCGAGCGAAGCAGTCTATTCGGGTGCCAAGGGCGGCATCATCTCTTTCACCAAGACGCTGGCCCGTGAACTCGCGCGCTACGGCGTCAACGTGAACTGCGTTTCGCCCGGCCCGACCCGGACGGCGCTCTATTATGCGCAATCCGAATCGGTGCAGCAGAACCTGACCAAGGTCATCCCGATGCGCCGTGTCGGCGAGCCCGAGGAAGTCGCCATGGCGGTCCTGTTCTTCGCCAGCGGGGAATCCGACTACATCACCGGCCAGACGCTTAGCGTGAGCGGTGGCATGGCGATGGTCAACTAGCCCGATTCGAAAACGGATCATGGGAAAGGCCGAGCCCGTGCCGGGCGGGTTCGGCTTCTTCGTGCTCGGCCTTCTAGTACGAGTGCTTTACTGACTATCGCATATGTGTTACCCCATCCAAGGATGATCGTCGAGCCCAGGCCGCGGTATGCGGCAGGTTAACGACGGCTCACGCATGGTGGGAGATGGATGTTGGGACTCGAACTCGCTGTCGGCCGCGAAACGGATGAAGTCACCCCATTCGGGCAGGACGGCGGCGCAGTTTCGTCACATGATGGCGCCGGAAGACCTGCCAAATGGGAGCCGCTGCCTGACAGTGTCGTAAAATCCACTGGCCGCACCATGCAGATTCTCGAGTTCTTCGATCATCACCAGGCCCCGGCAAACATCGCGCAGGTTGCCCGCGCGCTCGACTATCCGCAATCGAGCACATCGGAGATCATGCGCAGCCTGAACGTGCTTGGCTACCTGTCGTATAACAATGCCGATCGCACATTCGCTCCAACCAGCCGGGTACGGTTGCTTGGTTCGTGGGTGATGGGCCAATTGCACGGCGAGGACCGGCTGTCTTCGCTAGTTCGCAAGGTCAATGCGATTTCAGGACAGACCGCGTACCTTGCAATCCGCAATAAGCTTGAATCTCAATATATCCAGGTAGCCCAAGCGACAACGTCGCTTCGGCTGCATCTTACCCCTGGGCAGCGACGCCCGCTGCTGAGGTCCACGAGCGGACGTGCCTTGTTGAGGGACGTGTGCGATTCTGAGATCAGCAAACTGGTTCGGCGGGTGAATGCAGAAAAGGCGCCTGATGAAAGCCTTATCCATCTCGACCAGCTGCTGGAAGATGTCAGCTTCGTCAGACAGAATGGCTATCTGTACGTCGCCAAGAGCGAAATAAGCCCCGGCGCTGCGGTTATCGCCGTAGTCCTTCCGCACGAAATGTTCCCGGTTCCCACGGTCATCGGCGTGGGCGGCGCGGCCGAGATCATTGCGCCGCAAAAGGACTCGCTCGTCAAATTCGTGACCGACCTCATTCGGGATCACCTGCTCGAGAGCGCCCGGGAATCGGGATGAGGGTAGTGGACTTTTCGAGGCTTCGCAGGACGCGCGAGGAACGCGACGAGTGCTGAGATCGAATTGCGTGCGAGCGAGGGACGGATCTCTCAGCGGCGGAGTACGCCCGCGCCGGCATTCATCTGCGTGACGCATATGTGGTAATCCGCGCATGCCATGCGCAAAGGGCTGTCACGCGATCGGCGGGCCGCTAATCTCGAACACTCGAAGGGCGGGGAGCGGAATGAACCTCAGGCCGGGCAAGTGATGACTTGCTGGCAGTTCGCACCCCATCCATGGAAATCGTAGTCAAGTATTTTGCGAAAAAGACGGGTCTTTCGCAAAGCATTTGGCGGTAGTTCTACGGCGTTGAATTCTCGGGAGCCAGCGAATGCACAATCCGATGACACTGGAGAACAAGACCATCGTCGTCACCGGCGCGGGCCAGGGGATCGGTCGTGCCATTGCCAATTCCATTCTTGGGCTGGGCGGGCGGGTCGTTGCCATGGATCGCAACGCGGACGCGCTGGCCCAGTTCAGCAACGAGGCTGCGACCGAGCGGCTCATCACTGCAGCGGGTGATGTGACTGACGGTGACTTCGTGAATGCAACAGTCGACAAGGCTGCCGATTGGGGCGGAAGCATCGAGGGGCTCGTCAACAATGCCGGCATTTCCCGTGCAGCGATGATCCACAAGATGGACATGGACACCTGGGAAGCCGTGATCGACGTCAACCTGACTGCGCCCTTCCGGTTGCTTCAGGCGGTGGGCCGGAAAATGCTCGCCCAGGCGGCTGCGGGGGAAAAGGCCCCTGGCTCCATCGTCAACATCTCGTCGGATGCAGGTCGCCGCGGAACCGTCGGCCAGATCAACTATGGTGCCGCAAAGTCGGGGATCACCGGTCTGACCATGTCGGCCGCGCGCGAGTGGGCAAGCAAGGGAATCCGGGTCAACGCAGTCGCGTTCGGGGTGGTCGAGACGCCGATGACCGAGACCGTTCGCGGCGAAAAATTTCGTGACACCTACCTCGCCCAGATCCCGATGGGCCGCTGGGGCTCGCCTGAAGAGGTGGCAACTCCGGTGTGCTTCCTGCTTTCGGACGCAGCCTCCTATATCACGGGACAGACCCTCTCGGTGAATGGCGGCTTCCACATCAGCACCTGAACCAGGCGAGAACCCTGTCCATGACAACCATTGACGCAATCCTACCCGACCAGGAATTCCTCGCCTTCCTGGCACAGGGAAAGTTCATGCTCCAGCAGAGCAGATCGAGCGGCAAGCCGTTCTTCTACCCGCGCGTCGCAGAGCCGGGCACGGGCAATACCGACCTTGAGTGGATCGAGGCTTCGGGCGGGGGAGCTGTGTATGCCGCCACGATCGTTCGCGTGCGACCGCCGAATGCCGATTATGGCGTGGTGATCGTCGAGCTGGACGAAGGCCCGCGGATGCTGAGCCGAGTCGAAGGGGTCGAACCGGCCGATGTCTTCATCGGCATGCGGTTGCAGGCGAAGATCGTACCGTTCGAAGACCAGCACGCCGTCGTGTTTGTCCCAGCCGCCGGCGGCAAGCCGGGGAAAGCTTCCTGACCATGACGATTGATCGTCGCACGCCAGCCGCCATTGTCGGCGCCGCCACCTTCGGAATTGGCGAGGCCTCCGGCTTCACTTCGATGGACCTCGCCGCGCGCGCTGCCCTCGCGGCGCTTGATGAAGCCGGCATCGGCCTCTCGGAGGTCGACGGTCTCTTCATCGGTCAGCCGAGCGATTTTCTCAGCGGTCTGACCTTTGCCGAATATCTGGGCATCCGGCCAAAGCTGACAAATAATAACCGCACCGGGGGATCGGCCTTCCTCACGCACATGAACGTCGCCGCGCTTGCGCTTGCTGCAGGCGAGATCGACGTGGCGCTGATAGCCTATGGCAGCAATCAGCGCACAGGTACTGGCGGGCTGGTCAGCGCGGCGGCGCCGAACATCTACGAAAAGCCCTACAGCCTGCGCCTGCCTGTGGGGGGCTATGCGCTTGCCGCAGGCCGCCACATGCATGAATTCGGGACGACGCGCGACCATCTGTACGCGGTGGTGAAATCAGCTCGCGATTGGGCAATGTTGAATCCGGAAGCCTTCTTGCGCAAACCTGTCACCCAAGAAGACTATTTCAATGCGCGGATGGTTTCCGATCCCCTTTCGGTGCTGGATTGCTGCCTGGTCACCGACGGCGCCGCCGCGGTGGTCATGGTCCGCAAGGACCGGGTCGAAAATCGCAAGGCGGCCTACCTGCTGGGCCTGGGCGAGGCGACTGACCACTACCAGATCGCGCAGATGCCCGATCTGACGACCTCTGCCGCAAAATTCAGCGGCCAGCGTGCTTTCGAGCAGGCGGGCATCACTCCCGAAGACGTCGACGTCGTCCAATTGTACGATGCGTTTTCGATCAACACGATCATGTTCCTTGAAGACCTTGGCTTCTGCAAGAAGGGGGAGGGCGGGGACTTTGTCGCCTCCGGAGTAATCGGTCCCGGCGGCAGCCTTCCGGTAAATACCAACGGCGGCGGTCTGGCCTGCGTTCACCCTGGCATGTACGGACTCTTTACCGTTGTCGAAGCCTATCGGCAACTGACCGGATCGGCTGGCGAGCGGCAGGTAAACGGCGCTGAAATCGCTGTGGCGCACGGCAATGGCGGCTTCCTCTCCAGTCAGGTGACAGCCGTGCTGGGCAGCACCGCAACCCGGTGAAGCCTTGCAATAACGGATTTGTAGTAACTGCCACCGGTAGCCCAATTCGCGTTTCCTGCTGAAGTCACTGCACCTACACAGCCATGCAATCCTTCTCATAAACGGAGGGGACAAGGAGCATACTGATGTCGGTACTGTCTGGTATCAAAGTTCTGGACATGACTCGGGTTGTCGCGGGGCCGACGGCGACGCAGTGCCTCGGAGACTTCGGTGCTGATGTCATCAAGGTCGAGCGCCCCGGCGAGGGTGACGATGTCCGTCACGTCGGCCCGCCCTGGCTGATCGACTTTAACGGCAAGGAAACGCGGGAATCGACATATTTCCAGGCGGCGAACCGCAACAAGCGGTCGATCGCGGTTAACTTCCAGACCGAGGAAGGCGCCGCTTTGCTTCGCGAACTTGCGGGAAAAGCCGACATCTTCGTGGAGAATTTTCGGCCCAATACGCTGGCGAAATACGGCCTCGATTACCAGTCGTTGAAACAGTCGAATCCTGGATTGATCTATTGCTCGGTCAGCGGCTTCGGCCAGACCGGACCCTATTCAACACGCAGCGGATACGACTTCCTCATGCAGGCTATGTCGGGACTGATGAGCGTGACCGGGGAACCTGACGGCCCGCCGATGCGGGTGGGCGTTCCGATCGCCGATATCCTCGCGGGCAAGGACGCAGTGATCGGTATCCTGCTGGCTTTGCGCCACCGCGACCAGACGGGGCAAGGGCAGTACATCGACATCTCGCTGTTCGAGTCCCAGGTGGCAGCAATGGCGAACACCTTCACCGCCTGGTTCAACGGCCGATTCGAGATGCCGCGTACTGCCAACGATCACCCGAGCGCCTCGCCCTACGGGGTCTATCGGACGGCGGACGGTTATCTGCTCATCGCCACCTTCAACAACCGCGAGTTCGCTCGACTGGCAACGGCAGTGGGCCGGCCCGACTGGATGGAAAACCCCGACTACAATAGCATGGGTGCGCGGGTCGCGCATCGCAGCGAGCTTGCCTCGGCGCTGACTGAAATCCTGGTCCAGAACAGCCGAGAGTACTGGATCAACCTGCTCAACCCCGCCGGGGTTTCCTGTGGTCCCATCAATCGGATGGCCGATCTTGAACGGGATCCGCATTTCATCGCGCGCGGAATCGAGGTGAAGCTGCCGCATGCGCTGTCAGGCGAGATCGCGGTCGCTGCCAGCCCCATCAGATGTTCGGAATCGCCTGCGGAATATCGGTTGGGGCCACCGGTCATCGGCCAGCACACAGCAGAAGTCCTGAACGAAGTGCTTGGGATGGACGAGAGTGCGGTCAAGCAGCTCGCCGAGAAGGGCGTGCTATGAGCGTGACCGAGGGCGTTGCAATGCTTCCGCCTGCGGCGTTGAAGCTTCGCCAGGAGGTGAGGGAATTCCTGGCCGGCTATGCGCAGGACTGGACGACCTTCGACCGGGCTCATTCGTGGGCGGGTGTCGATCGGGAATTCAGCCGGGCGGTCGGCAAGCGCGGCTGGATCGGAATGACCTGGCCCGTGCCGTGGGGTGCCGGCCGAAGTGCGTTCGAGCGCTTCGTCCTGCAGGAAGAAATGCTTGCGGCGGGCGCACCGGTAGGGCTCCATTGGATCGCCGATCGCCAAAGCGGCCCGCTCATTCTGAAAGTCGGCACGCCCGAGCAGCAGCAGCGTTATCTGCCCGGCATCGCCAGCGGCGACATCTCGTTCTGCATCGGCATGAGCGAACCCAACGCCGGTTCGGACCTGGCCTCGCTCGAATCCCGCGCAGATCGTGACACCGGAGGCTGGCGTCTGAACGGCACCAAGTTGTGGACCACCAACGCTCAGTATTGCCAGGTAATGATCGGCCTGTTCCGCACGCAGGGTCCGGCGCGTGAAATGCGCCAGGGCGGGTTGACCCAGTTCCTGATCGAACTGGACTGCCCCGGCATCGAGGTGAGGCCAATCGCCGATCTCAACGGCGAATCGCACTTCAACGAAGTCGTGTTCAACGACGTCTTTGTGCCCGACGAGCGCGTGCTCGGCACCGTGGGGCAGGGCTGGGCGCAGGTGACGTCGGAGCTGGCGCTCGAGCGCAGCGGATCGGAGCGGTTCCTCAGCGCATTCCCGCTGGTCGCGGCAGCGGCTGCGAAGTTCGCGGAGATACCGGAGGCCAGAGTGGAAAGCGCGGATCTGGCGACGCTGGGCGCGCTGATCGCGGAAACGGCGGTGCTGCGCTCTTTGTCGTTGATGGTTGCGGGCAAGCTCGAGCGCAACGAGGATACGTCCTATCTTGCGGTCATCACCAAGGATCTCGGCGCCGAGCTCGAGCAGCGCACGGCGCCTGCGGTGAGGAGCCTGTTTGACATGCCGGCAGCGGACTTGCGGAAGGCTATCGAACATACCATCCGGGCAGCTCCGACCTTCTCGCTGCGCGGGGGCGCGCGCGAGATCCTGCGCGGCATCACTGCCCGCTCTTTGGGAGTGCGGTGACCATGTCGGTTTCCGATATCCTCCTCGAGCAGGTCGTCCGCCTCCATGCCGATGGGCAGAACCGGCGGCGCGATGAAACCGAGGAATGCGATCCGGTGCTGTGGGCCAAGGCCGAGGAACTGGGCCTGCCACTGGCGATGTGCCCGGAAGCCGTTGGCGGCTTCGAACTGAAATGGTCCGAGCTATTCGACGTGCTCGCTCATTCGGCGTCATGCGGTGAACCTGCCCCGCTGGGCGATACGCTGGTTGCCAATGCCCTGCTCTGCGCGGCAGGCCAGGCACCTGCCCAGGGACCGGTGTTCCTGAGCTTGCCTTCGGGATTTGCGGGAGGCGAGCCAGGGCTCAACCTTCCGGCCGATGCCCGTGTCCTCACCGCCAGCGGCGCGGCGATTGCCCTAGCTTCCCCGGCTGGCAACGCTGACCGTGCAATCGCCGGGAGGCCGCCGCAAGAGGATCAGCTGATCCTTGCCGGAGCCTTGCTGCGCGTTGTGCAGATCGCAGGAGCGTTGCAGGGCGCGCTCGATCTTTCGGTCCGCTACGCACAGGAGCGCAGCCAGTTCGGCCGGCCGCTTGCGAAGTTCCAGGCGGTGCAGCACATGCTGGCCCAACTTGCCAGTGAAGCGGTGGCGACTGCGGCTGCAGCGCGGATGGCCTGCGCCAGGATGGACGACGGGGATGGCTCGTTGGCTGTCGCCATCGCCAAGTTGCGGGCGGGCCGTGCGGTGGAGAAGGGCGCGATGTTGGCGCATCAGATCCACGGGGCGATCGGGGTAACCCTGGAATACCCGCTGGCCCGCCTCAGCCGCAACATGTGGCGTTGGAGCGAGGATTTCGGCGGCCAACGCCACTGGGCAGTGGCTGTCGGTCGCGTTGGACTGGAACTAGGCGCCTGGGAAACGGTCATCGCCGCCAGCGACCCGATAGGAGCTAGTGACAATGGGTGATGGCCCGCTTCATCGCGAGATTGGCGCGGCGTCAGGGCAGCGCATACCAGAATTCTGCAAGCGGTGAGATGTCATGAAGGATTATGATGCATTGATGGGCATGGCGCCGGTGGTGATGGAGCAATCCTACACCAGCCTGGACAGCTGCCTTTATGCACTGAGCGTGGGCTGCGGCATGGATCTGGCCGATGACTGGATGCGGCGCTATCTGGGGCCGCTGCCGCCTGCGCTGACCTTGCCCGCCCTCGCGACGGTGCTGGCAGCGCCCCGTCTCCATGCCCTGGGGCTGGGCCTGACACTGTCCGGCCTCTTGCACGGCAGCCAGGGCCTCGTGGTCCATGCACCGCTGCCGACGGAAGGCAAGGTGCGCAGTCAATCGAGGGTGGAGAGCATTTTCGACAGAGGGGAGGGGCGTGGCTGCCTGCTCAACATGGCCCGCGAACTCCATGACGCGGAGTCGGGGACGCACTACGCCTCGCTGTCGATGACTGTCATTTGCCGGTTGGACCAGGTTGTGGGCGCGCCGCCGGCCGAAAAGCCCGCGGCCAACCCGATTCCCGACCGCGCGCCCGACCTCGTCGTCGAAGTGCCGACTTCGCCGCAGGCAGCTCAGCTGTTCGCACTTACGGGTGACCAGAACCCACTGCACATGCTTCCTGAAGTCGCGACCAAGGCAGGCTTTCCGGCGCCGATCCTGCACGGCATGGCCACTTACGGCATTTGCGCCGCCTTTGCCGAGAAGGCGCTATGCGAGGCACCGGGGACTTCCGCCACCCGCAGGCTCGGGGCAATTTCCGGCAGGTTTAGCGCGCCGGTCTTCCCCGGCGAGATCTTGGAACTGGCGCTTTGGAACGAGGCATCGGGCGCGCGCATCGAAGCCCGCATCCCTGCCCGTGGCGTGCTAGTCTTTGCCGAAGGCCAGATAGCGATCGAGAAGGCGTTCTAAGTATGGACCTGAACCTCTCTCCTGCTGACATCGCGTTCCGCGACATGATCCGCGCTGAAATCCCGCCGATGGTGCCCGATGACATCAAGGAGCGCGTTGAGAACCTCCAACACCTGAGGAAAGAGGACTATCTGCGCTGGCAGGCGCTGCTTGACGAGCGCGGTTGGGCCACACCCGCCTGGCCAGCCGAGTTCGGCGGCCCCGGCTGGTCCCCGATGCAGCGCGTCCTATTCGAGGAAGCGTGCTTCATGGCCGGCGCGCCGCGCCAGATTCCGCATATCAACATGATCGGCCCGGTCCTCCAGACCTTCGGTACCGACGAGCAGAAGCGCCGCTACCTCCCCGGCATTCCTACCCTGCGCGACTGGTGGTGCCAGGGCTATTCCGAGCCGGGGTCCGGGTCCGACCTGGCTTCGCTGCGCACCAAGGCGGTGCGCGATGGAGACCGGTACATCATCAACGGGCAGAAGATCTGGACGACCTGGGCGCATTGGTCGAATTACATGTTCTGCCTAGTGCGCACCTCCGACAGCGGTCGCCCGCAGGAAGGGATTACCTTCCTGCTCCTTGAGATGGACACTCCGGGCATCACTGTCCGCCCGATCCATTCGCTCGACGGTGCGCACGACGTCAACGAGGTGTTCCTTGAGGATGTAGCGGTTCCGATCGAGAACGTCGTGCTTGGCGAGAACCAGGGCTGGACCGTCGCCAAGTTTCTGCTGAATGCCGAGCGCACGGAAATCGCGGGACTCGGCCAGTCAAAGCGGCTTCTCCAGTTCGCGCAGCGGCTGGCCGAGCGTCTCTCCGAAAGCGGCGTTTCGTCAGCTCGGCTCGACGCATTTCGCTCGCAGATCGCCCGTATCAAGATCGATCTCAGGGCGCACGAGTGGACGCTCATGCGGGTGATTGCAGCCGCGCCTGATGACCCCAATGCACCTTCCGCATCCATCCTCAAGCTCTGCGGCACGGACCTGCTGGAGCGCCTATCCACGCTGCTCATGGACATGGGTGGGCCAGTCGGCCTCACGTACGATGAGGAGGCGCGGAATGGCCGCGCTGAGGGCACGCCGCCCTACGGCCACATGCTGAACGGTACCAGCGCCACCTATCTTGAATTTCGCAAATCGGGGCTGGTCGGCGGCACCACGGAAATCCAGAAAAATCTGATCTATCGCGAATCTGTCAGCCGGTGGGGTGCACAATGAAATTCGACCTCTCCGAGGATCAGCGCGCACTCGTCGAGACGGTAGAGAAATTCGCGCGGAGCGCCGCCGCCAGGCGACTGGTCACCAAACCGGCTGAGGTCGCCACGACGGCCGTTATCGCACGTTGGGAGCAGATGGCGGAGCTTGGCCTTGCTGGCCTCGTCATTGCTGAGGCCAGCGGTGGCATCGAGCTAGGCGCGGTCGAGGCGATGCTGGTCAGCGAGGCGCTCGGCCACTCACTGGCGCAGGAACCTTTCGTGACGGCTGCCGTGGTGGCACCGATGCTGCTGCGGCTTAGCGCCTCCGATGCCTTGAGAGCAAAGTATCTTCCGGCAATGGGTGATGGAAGCGTAAGGATCGCGCTCGCATGCGACGAGTCCGTGCATGACTTCAACCTGGAGTCGGTCGAGACCCGCGTCGAGGATCGGAACGGTCTGTTGGTGGCGACGGGCGCCAAGGAGATTGTTGTCGACGGTGCGATGGCAACGCACTTTGCCGTGACTGCCCGGTCGGACAAGGATGGTCTGAACGTTTATTTGGTGTCTGCCGATCAACCCGGCGTGACAGTGGCTCCTCTGCGCAGCCTGGATGGTGGTTGGCTGGCGCGGGTCGTGCTGGAAGGGGCCGCGGTTGAAGGGCCGCTATTCGCATCGCCGTCGGGACTTGCGAGCCTCGAATCCGCGGTGGACCACGGCACGGTCGCGATCTGCGGCGAGGCGCTGGGCTTGATGGACCGTATGTTGGCGCTGACTGCCGGCTACCTCCAGACCCGCCACCAGTTCGGCAAGGCGATTGGCACGTTCCAGTCGCTTCAGCACCGCTTCGCTGAAATGGTGACTGCCACCGAGCAGGCACGCTCGGGGACGCTAATGGCTGCTGCGGCCTTGGCGAATGACGATCCGGACGCGCGCAAGGCCGATGTTTCGGCTGCAAAGGCGCTCGTCTGCCGGCATGGGCGAGCCGTGCTTGAGGGCGCTATCCAGCTGCACGGCGGCATCGGTATCACCGACGAATATGAGCTGAGCCGCTACGTGCGCCGGATGATCGAAATCGAAAAGACGTGGGGAGACGAGCTCTATCACGAAGCCAGGTTCGCGAGGCTGACGGGATCTCGCTGACGACCCGTCCTTCCGAGCGGCGAACGCGTCAGGGCCTGATCGGCACCGGCAAAGTGGCCATGTAGCCGCGATAGCAAGAAAGTGGGATGGATGATCAGTCTCGAAGGCAAGACCGCGATAATCACCGGAGCCGCGCGCGGCCAGGGCGCTGCCACCGCCACCTTGTTTGCCGCTTCAGGCGCGCGCGTATTCCTGACCGATGTCCTCACCGAGGAAGGCGAGGGAATTGCGGCCGGAATCGGCAAGGCTGCCACCTTCCGACGGCTTGACGTAGCCAGCCAGCAGAACTGGGCAGATCTGGTCAGTGAAGTGGAGCAGATTGCGGGCAAGGTCGACATCCTCGTCAATAACGCCGCGCTTGCAGATTCTACGCCATTTCTCGAACTTTCACCCAACAGGGTGGACCAGGTGATGACGGTCAACCTGAAAGGTTGCATCCTGGGAATGCAGGCAGTCCTCCCGGGGATGATCGACCGCGGCAGCGGCTCAATCATCAACATCTCATCGATCAACGGTCTGCGCGGAACGGGCGGGACCGCTGCCTACGATGCCACCAAATGGGGTGTGCGCGGGCTCTCGAAGTCTGTCGCGCTGGAATTTGCCGACCGCGGGATCAGGGTAAATTCCGTCCATCCCGGCGCGATCGATACGCCGATGCTCAACCCCGGTGGGGGCGACATGTCGGGCCTCGCCAAGAGCTTCAGGGTACCAATGGGGAGAGTCGGGGAGCCGACCGAGGTTGCCTATGCTTCCCTCTTCCTCGCCAGCGACGCCGCATCCTACATTTCAGGAGCCGAACTCGCCGTCGACGGGGCGTGGTCTGCCGGCGTTGTTTTGGGAAGGATCGCCGATCACCGCTGAAATCGGCGAAACCGCACCGCTGGTCACGCTGCGCTGGACCTGGCTCATGTTGCGGTCCAGTTCGGCTTGCGCTTTTCCCTGAACGCAGCCTCGCCCTCCTTGGCGTCGTTCATCTTCCTGACGCGGTTGAACCACTCCATCGACAGTTGATAGACCGCCTCATTGGCGGCAGCTGGCTCAACCGCCGCGCGGGCCACGGACTTGGTGGCCCTGATCGACCACGGCGCGCCGGCAATGATAGCCTCTGCATAGCGATTGGCGACTTCCATGCAGGTGCCCTGCGGGGCGATGTCGCTGACCAGCCCCCAGCGTTGGGCCTCGTGCGTGTCCATTATTTCCCCGGTAAGCAGATAACGCATGGCCATGTGCCAGGGCATGCGCAGCGGCAGCAGGCTGGCACCTCCGCCCAGTGCGGCATATCCCACGAGGGCTTCCGGGAGGCCGAATCTTGCGGTTTCATCGGCGACGACCAGGTCGCACGCCAGCACGATTTCCCAGCCGCCACCCACGGCAAGTCCGTTGACTGCGGCGATAATCGGCTTGTCCATGGTTTGCCGGTGGGCCAGGCCGCCCCATCCGGTGTCGGGCAAGGGAATCGAGAAATCGTCGGCGAGGTCGTGGCCGGCGCAAAAAGCACGCCCGGTGCCGGTGATGATGGCAACGCGCAGGGTGTCGTCCGCCTCGTACATGTCCCAGATTTCCGACAGCTCGTGACAGTCGGACGAGGTCAGGGCGTTCAGACGCTCGGGCGCGTTCAGAGTGATGGTCAGGACCTGACCGGTACGTTTCGATTCGATCATCGCCTCTGCCCTTCGCATCCAAGACCCACCGCCACGGTTTCGCGGGCGCAGCGTCTGCTTGCGCCATTCCGCCTGTGACTGCAGCCGCTTGTCAATCCTGAAGGATGATCGGGATCAAACGGAGCGGAATTCGACGTGAATGTGGCAACTGCGATCGGCACTTGTTCGCCTGTTCGCATTCAAGGCATGAACCCGGCAGGCGAACTCAGTCATGCACGAGGTGTGGGATGGCGGCAGGCGACGCAGGCGGCGCAAATGCGCGGATCGGTTTCATAGGATTGGGTGACATCGGTCTACCGATGGCGATGCGCCTGCACGAGTGCGGGCACGACCTGATGGTCTGGAACCGCACAGCCAGCCGATCGAAAATGCTCGCCGAGCAAGGCGTCGCGATCGCCGGAACGGCTGCCGAACTTGCCGAAGCCTGCGAGATCCTGTGCCTGTGTCTCCTCAATGCAGATGCGATTGAGGCGGTGGTATTCGGCCCGGATGGGATTGCCGAAGCCAAGCCGGCACCGCGCCTCGTGATCGATCATTCGACAATTTCGCCCCGGAACACGATCGACTTTGCCGAGAGACTCGAAGCGCGGAACGGTGCCGCGTGGCTTGATGCACCGGTTTCGGGCGGCCCGGCGGGCGCACGGGCCGGTTCGCTGGCGGTCATGGCGGGAGGGCGGGCAGCCGATTTCGAAGTCGCGGCGCCCGTGTTGCAAAGCCTGGGGCGGCGGGTCACGCATGTCGGCGGTCTGGGGATGGGACAGACTGCCAAGGCCTGCAATCAGATCATCGGTTTCACGATCGTGGCGGCGATTGGAGAGGGGTTCGCCTGTGCGCGGTCAGCCGGGCTGCCCCCTGCCGAGCTGGCTGAGATCATGGCGGGCGGCCTCGGCGATTCGGCCGCACTGGCAGAGTTTCGGCGTGCCTCTGCAGTCGGCGAGACTGGCGGCATCAAGGGCCTGATCGAGGCATATATCGATTTCGCCGGTGGCCATGTCCGGCCAGACTACGCTGGCAAACTGGACATTCTGCACAAAGATATCGGGATCGCCAGGGAGATAGCTGGTGAAGTGGCCCCGCGATTGCGGCTGCTGGATCAGGTGGAAGCAATGGCGCGAAGCCTCAATTACCAGTAGAGGATAAGTCATAGGTGACCGGGCTGGCTGGCTGTATCCGCTACACTCCCGCTCGCCTTTGGATGTCGCTGCACGGCTTTGTCGCTGGCAGGCAGGTTTGACGCCGCCGCGCCTGACGGATACTACAACGTCACCTCTGCCTTCCTCGATGTCCTCAAGAGAACGCAGGGCGCGATCGTCAACATATCGTCGATTGCTGGCCTCGGCAGCGGATTCAGTAATGCAGGCTACGGCAGTCAAAAGGTGGCGTGGAGTCGTTCACCCAGGCCTTGTGCCGCGAGCTCGCGCGGGCGATTAACGAGCATGTGTTAAAGACTTTATTCTAGTTTTGTCCCGTGTTCGTCCCTTGCGATTCCTCTTATTACGATCAAGGATCAATGAAGTGAAGGTCCGGGCGTTCGACCGCGTCGATCGAACCGGGAAGGACTTCGCCAAGGTCGGGAACCGTAAGTAGATCCGACCGGCAAAACGGTTTGGGAGGGGATTAAAATGAAAAACGAACTTCGCTTAGTGAGCTTTGCCGCGCTGGCGTGGGCCAGCCTTAGCACTCCAGCGCTTGCAGCGGACGAATCTGCCGCGGATCAAGGTCGGGCCGCGTCCTCAGAGGCTGTGGGAACTGTTGACGATATCATCGTGACCGCGCGACGGCGCGATGAGACCTCGCTGGAAACACCGGTCGTTCTCACCGCGTTCTCCGGCGAGAAGCTTGCCCGCTTCGGTGTCACGAGCATCGTCGATGTCGCTAAGCTGACCCCGCAACTGGTCATCTCGCCCGCGACCGGTCCCTATGGCGGTAACCTCACCTTGCGTGGGGTCGCGAGTCCGACAAGCAACCCGGCCACGGAACCGGCGGTGACCATCAATATCGACGGTATACCCATCAGTTTTGGCGGTGTTGTGCGCATGGCGACGATCGACCTGGGCCAGGTCGAAGTTCTGAAGGGGCCCCAGGCGCTGTTCTTCGGCAAGAATTCGAGCGGCGGCATTGTCTCGATGCACAGCGCAGAGCCGACCACGACGTTGCAAACCCAGTTTAGCGCTGGTTACGAATTCAAAGCCCATCAGATTGACCTGGATGGCTATGTTTCGGGGCCCTTGTCGGACAGCCTTACAGCACGCGTAGCCGGTCGTTTCTCGCGACAGAGAGGATATTTCACCAACGTAGCTCCCAATGCCGCCTTCTCTCATGCGCCGGGAACCGATGAAGAGGGCGGTCGCATCAGCCTGAATTGGGTTCCCACCGACCGGCTGACAGTCAAGTTGCGCGGGACTTATGATCATGTGTCGGACAACGGCAGCTATTCGACCAGCCAGAAGTTCGCCTGCCCCCAGGGCGTCTCCAAGGGCTTGGCCGCAGTGCCGGGTACCGACGACTGCATTGCCAACGATACCGTCGTTTTCGCGCCGTTTCCCGCAGCCGCGGCCGCCGCATTGACGGGAAACCCCCGGTTCAATTCGGACGCCAACTACCTTCGGGTGCGGCAGGCGCTGCTCGTATCCGACATCTCCTACGCGCTCTCGGATTACCTGACCTTGAGTTCGCTCTCGGGCTATTTCCACCTACGCCAACATGTTCTCGACTCGCAGACCAGTGGAGGGCGCTTCTTCATCGGCGGCTATTACGATGTCGCCAAGGATACGTTTAGTCAGGAAGTCAGGCTGTCATTCAGCAACCCGGACTCCCCTGTCGACTTCATGATTGGTGGTTTTTATCAACACGACAAGTTTACCGACGAAGAGCAGCAAGTAATCAATATCGCCGCTCTCACCCCGCTTATCCCGAAATATCGCTTTCCGCTGAAATCGAAGTCCTACTCCGCGTTCGCGCAGCTTGGTTGGGACATCACCAACCAGTTGAACCTCTCGGCCGGCGTTCGTTATTCCGAGGACCACAAGCATCAGGGCGCGATCACCGTCGGCGGAGTGGCAAACCCCAAATTCGGTGTGCACGATCGTAAGTATGACAATTGGTCGCCAGAGGTGACTGCCTCTTTCAAACCGAACGAGGACCTTAACATATTTGGTTCTTACAAGCACGGTTACAAGTCCGGCTCGTACAACATTTCTGGCATCTCCTTCAGCGCCCTATTGGCAAATCCGGCCGTCACGCTGATCGACAACAGTTATAAGCCCGAAACCGTCCGTGGATTCGAAGGAGGGGTGAAGGCGCGCCTGTTCGATCGTCAACTGCGGGTGAACCTTTCCGCATACAGCTATCTCTACAAGGATCTGCAGCTTAGCCGCCTCGATCCGGTCACGATTGCACTTTCGATCCTCAATGCATCGTCGGCGCGCGTGAAGGGCCTCGAAGGCGATTTCAACTTCAACCCTCAGGCGGTCCCGGGCCTGAATTTGTACGGCGCATTCGGATATAATACATCGCGCTACGCCTCGTCGTTCGTTGCTCCATGCTACGTCGGCCAGACAATCGCCAACGGGTGCGCCATCGATGGCCCTGACGCAGGGACGGTTCCCGACCTTCAGGAGTTCAAGGGACGCACCCTCCCGCGCGCTCCGAAATTCAGTGCCAGCCTGGGCTCGACATACTCGCTCCCCGTTTCAGACGACCTCAAGCTGACATTGAACGCCAATGCGATCTACACGTCCAGTTCGTTCCTTTCCCAGGAACTGAACCCGATCGGGAAGGCCCCCAGAAGGGTTCTCGTCGATGCGGGGGTGGCGGTCGGCTCGCAATCCGGGAGCTATGAGCTTGCATTCATCGGCAGAAACCTGACCGACCGGCACTATGCGTTCAGCGGTTTCCAGTCGCCAAGCACAGGAGGGGGCACGGGCACTACTGCAGGCACGCTGCCGGATTTCGAAGGTCCCATTTCTCGCGGTCGCGAATTTTGGCTGCGGCTGACCATCCGACCCGAAAAGTTTTAATCTAGATAGGTTGAAAGCCGGCCCCTATGTCCAACTGATGTAGGGGCCAAACACTTAAGACAAACCTCGGCTCGCCAACCGAAAAGCAGGAGCCGAAGCAGATGCCGTCGTCCGGACAAGGTTCCGGAGACGGCAGGCAGTCAATGGCTGCGCGCGCCGACCGACCTTGACGAACCGAGCGAGATGCCCCTGATAGGAGTGATGGACAAGCAACCACAAATGCCGGGTGCGCTCCATCACTCCGAGGAAGTCTTGGTCATCGGAGCAGGTGCACTGGGTGGTTTTCTTGCGGCGCAATTGGCAGGCAGTGGGCAACGGGTTTCCGTTGTGGCCCGCGGGCAGCGGCGAGCGGATATCGAACAGCACGGCATTCTGCTCGATATGGACAATCAGCGACGCGTAGTCCGGATCAACTGCCATAGCAGTACGGCCAAGGCGCAGACTGCGGGTCTCGTCATCATCGCCACGAAAAGCGCAAGCCTTGGCGAGGTGCTTGCTGAACTTGGAAGCTGGCACAGGCCTGCACGCGCGGTGCTGACCTTGCAGAATGGGGTCGACGCACCCGACCATGTCGCCCTGGGGTTGCCCACCGCCAGGGTGCTGGCCGGTAGAGTGCATGGGTTCTTCGTCCTGGTCGATGGTGTCGTCGTACACACCGGGGTGCCGCCTGAAATCGCTTTTGGCCCATGGCGCTCAGCCGACGATACAGATGCCGACCTCTTGGCCACCAGGTTTGCGGCAGGCGGCATCCCGTTTTCCCGGCCGTCCGACATTGCGGCGACCCTATGGGAGAAATTCCTGCTCGCATCCGCGATTGGGGGTGTAGGCGCAGCACTCGGGATCCCGGTCGGCCGCTTGCGTGAATCGCTGGAAAGTTGGTCGCTGCTTGGTGGAGCCATGCAGGAAATCCATGAGCTGGCGGTCGCGCGCGGTGTGCAACTCCCGGAAGGCTGCGTGGCCAGCACACTCGATTTCGTCGCCGGCTTCCCACAAGAGGCGACGAGTTCACTGCAACGGGATTTGCTGGAACGGCGCGAATCTGAGTTCGCCGTGCTCACCGGTGCGGTTGTGCGTATGGGGCGTGAGTTGGGTTTGCACCAACCGGCCCATGACCGAATTTTGGACCTGCTCACCCAGAACGGCTTGCTCAAGCCAGAGCTTGTTAGTCCGGAGTCCCGAATGCTGCCTGCTCGATGGTCCGGGCCGCTGCGCGTAACCCGTCCAAGATAGTACCGAGCCCTTCGGATGGGTCTGCGGAACTTGCACGGGATACGGAAATGGCGGCATGGACCTGACCGTCCGGGGCCTGGATAGGAACTGCCACGCAGACTAACCCGTCGGCGATCTCACCCTCGTCGGTTGCGTAGCCTCTGGCCCGGACCCGTTCCAACTCATTCTCCAGTTGGCATGGATCGGTTATCGTGCGGCTCGTCAGCGCCACGAACGGCCCCCCGGCGAGGTAGGCCCGGCGCTGGGCTTCGGGGAGGTGGGCAAGCAGGACTTTGCCGATTCCCGAGCAATAAGCTTCGAGCTGCATTCCCACTTGCGTGAACAAGGAACCCGCCCCCTCTCCGGTCTTGATCCGGTAAGTAACCATCTCGTTTTCGAACGTGCCCAATTGCACAACGCAGCCAGTCGCTACCGCCAGTTCGTGCAGCTGCGATGCCGCGATGTTGACGATCACCTGGCGCACGTCCAGTCGATGCACAAGGCCGAGCAGCCGTGGCCCGGGAATGTAGCGCCCACGATCCGACACGCCCAGGTATCCGGCCGCGACGAGCGAAACCACCTGTCGATGCGCAGTAGCTGGAGGAACACTGTTGGCACGCGCAAGAGCGGCTATGCTCGATTGTCCCCCATCGGCAATCACGGCTTCAAGCAGCGCAAGCGTACGGCCAAGCGCCGCGATCGGAGGCGTACCTTTTCTCACCATGCGAGATGATGATGCAGGGCCAAGCTATATTCAAGCCCTAGGTGAAGCTAGTGTGTCCTTGATGAAAATAGAGAGGATGTGGCGATGACAGTCCCTGACCATGCAGAGTTGGCGCGGCGCCTGCGCGACGCCTACACCGGGGGCGCTGTCCCGCCGATGCGCGATGGCCTGGAGCCGACCGATGCCATCGGCGGCTATGCCGTGCAGACGATCAATACCCGGTTCTGGGAAGCCCAGGGCCGGCGCATCGTCGGTCGCAAGGCCGGGCTGACGGCGAAGGCGGTGCAGGCTCAGCTCGGCGTTGACCAGCCTGACTTCGGCGTGCTGTTCGACGACATGCGCGTGGCTGACCGCGGCACGCTATCGCCCGCCCACTGCCTCCAGCCCAAGGCCGAAGCCGAAATCGCATTCGTCCTCGCGGCTGACCTGCCTTTGCCCGACACCACAGTGGAACAGGTCGCCGCTGCTGTCGGCACCGTCCATGCCGCCATCGAGATTGTCGACAGCCGGATTGCCGACTGGAAGATCACTTTTGCCGATACCGTGGCCGACAACGGCTCTTCGGCATTCTTCGTGCTTGCCGATCAAGGTCTGCCGCTTGCCGGGCTGGACCTCGCCGGTGCCGCGATGGTGATGCGCTACAATGGTAAGGAGGTCTCCACCGGCATCGGCGCTGCGGCGCTTGGCCATCCGCTCAATGCCGCCGCGTGGCTGGCGCGGACGCTGGCGACCCGCGGTGAGCCGCTGCGGGCGGGTGACATCCTGCTCGCCGGGGCGCTCGGCCCGATGGTCGCGCTCACCCCGGGCGACCGGGTCGATATCGAGGTCGCGGGCATCGGCGCCTGCAGTTTCACTTACGCGTAAAGGTTGATCGACATGGGCAAGACCAAAGTGGCGATCATCGGTTCGGGCAACATCGGCACCGATCTGATGATCAAGATCATGCGGCTTTCGCAGCGGCTCGAAATCGGCGCCTTCGTCGGCATCGATCCCGAAAGCGATGGGTTGAAACGCGCCGCCCGGATGGGCGTGCCGATCACCGCTGAAGGTATCGATGGCCTCTTGGTAATGCCCGAGTTCGCCGACATCGGCATCGTGTTCGACGCCACGTCAGCCGGCGCGCACAAGCGCAACAGCGAGCTGGTGCTGGCCGCCGGCAAGCGGATGATCGACCTTACCCCGGCTGCGATCGGCCCGTTCACCATTCCCCCGGTCAACGGTGACGCCAATCTCGATGCCGCCAACGTCAACATGGTGACCTGCGGCGGGCAGGCGACGATCCCGATCGTTGCCGCGGTCAACCGTGTCGCCAAGGTCCACTACGGTGAGATCGTCGCCTCGATCTCATCGAAGAGTGCTGGCCCTGGCACCCGCGCCAATATCGACGAGTTCACCGAAACCACGAGTCAGGCGATCGTCGACGTCGGCGGCGCCACGCGCGGCAAGGCGATCATCATCCTCAACCCAGCCGAACCGCCATTGATAATGCGCGATACCGTCTACTGCCTCTGCGAGAACGCCGACCAGGATGCAATTCGCCAGTCGGTCGAGGCCATGGTCGCGGAAGTGCAGACCTACGTGCCCGGTTATCGGCTCAAGCAGGCGGTGCAGTTCGAGCATATCGGATCCAACCGCCCGCTGCGGATTCCGGAGATGGACGGTGAATATACCGGTCTCAAGGTCAGCGTGTTTCTCGAAGTGGAAGGTGCCGCGCACTACCTGCCTGCCTATGCCGGCAATCTTGATATAATGACCTCGGCCGCGCTGAAGACCGCCGAGAAGATCGCTGAAAGGATGGCGGCATGACATTCGATCCAACCAAGACCAAGCTCTACATCCAGGACGTCACCCTCCGCGACGGCATGCATGCCATCCGCCACCAATATGGGCTTGACCACGTCAGGTCGATCGCCCGTGCACTCGACCAGGCGAAGGTCGATGCCATCGAGGTTGCGCATGGCGACGGCCTGCAGGGATCGAGCTTCAACTACGGCTTTGGCGCCTATACCGACTGGGACTGGATCGGCGCAGTCGCCGAAGTGCTTGAGCACAGCGTCCTGACCACGCTGCTGCTGCCCGGAATTGGCACGGTGCACGACCTGAAGCACGCCTGCGACATGGGCGTGAAGTCAGTCCGCATCGCCACTCACTGTACCGAGGCCGACGTCTCCAGGCAGCATATCGAAGCCGCCCGCAACCTCGGCATGGACGTCTCCGGCTTCCTGATGATGAGCCACATGACCAGCCCCGAGGCGCTGGCAAGCCAAGCGCTGCTGATGGAAAGCTACGGCGCGCACTGTGTCTATGTCACCGACAGTGGCGGTGCCATGAACATGGACGAGTACGCCGCCCGTCTCCAGGCCTATGACCGAGTGCTCAAGCCGGAAACGCAGCGCGGGGTCCACGCCCACCATAACCTCAGCCTTGGCGTGGCCAACTCGATTGTCGCGGTGCAGAACGGTGCGGTCCGCGTCGATGCAAGCCTTGCCGGCATGGGTGCCGGTGCCGGCAACGCGCCGCTCGAAGTGTTCATTGCCGCCGCCGACCGCATGGGCTGGAATCACGGCTGTGACCTCTATGCATTGATGGATGCCGCTGAAGAGATCGTCCGTCCGCTGCAGGATCGTCCGGTGCGCGTCGACCGCGAAACGCTGACACTGGGCTACGCCGGGGTCTACTCCAGCTTCCTTCGCCATGCGGAAAAGGCGAGCGCCGACTACGGCGTCGACACCCGCACCATTCTTGTCGAAGCGGGCAAGCGCAAGATGGTTGGCGGACAGGAGGACATGATCGTCGATATTGCTCTCGACATAGCTAGAAGCTGAGAGCGTGCGGCAGGTCGATACTTTCGGTGGTCGCGTCCGTCACGATAGAGCTCACGCCCGCGACTGATATTGAGCTTGGCCTGGTCCTCAAGACCGGGTTGGTTGAACTCGCTGACGGTGATCGCGCCACACTCTACGGCGCGTTCCTTGGCGTCCCCGACGCTGCCGACCGAAGGCTCGATCCCGGCTTCGGCGAGGCGCTCGGTATATTTGGTCGAGATATTAGGTACCGCGGTCTGAGCGTCCGGCATCGCGAAAATGAAAATCCCCATTCTCGCTTTCCTAGCTGATCGCCAACCGCGCTCGCCGCGATCCATGTCGCCCTTTATTCTGTGTGTACAGGAAGGTAAGCTACGACATGAGCGAGCAAGCCTTCAAAATCGAAACCGACCTTAGCCGCAACTATCTACGGCTGACGTACACCGGTTTCCTGGCAGTTACCCAGCTCGCTCCCCTGGAGCGCGAGGTGGACGCAGCGTTCGCGAGCCTTATAGCAGCCGGACACCCACGGGGCAGCCACCGCACCATGGTCGATCTCATCAATGCAGGAGTGCAGTCACAGGAAGTTGCGGTTTGCCTGCAAAGGCTCGCCGCGCGGGTGCGCGCACTGTCGCGTCGTGTCGCAATCCTTATGCCGAATTCGATGCTGACTGCCTTGCAGATCAAACGCACCGTTCCAGAGGATGCCTATGCCACCTTTCACGATGAGAAGGATGCATTTACTTGGCTGCTCAATGGCGATGGCTCGTCGGCATAATTCGCATTTGGGAATGTTGCCATGACCTGCGCCGAATGCGATGGCGGATTGGGGTTTGCTTCGCGGAATTAGGGTCACAGCTCGTCCAACAGGCCGCCGCGCCGATATAGTCGCTGAGCTGACCTGCGGTCATGAAGAAGCTCAAGGGTCGGCCGTTTGCATCGGTGACAGCATGAATCAAGGTTGGGCTCAGCTACAACAAAAGCCGGCTGACCGAAGATGTCCAGCTCATCAATGCGCGGCGCGGAGATCGCGCGCCGTTCGTTCCGCCGTTGTCGATGAGCGGTTCGATCGATTATGAGCCGAGATTCAATGAAGGACTTAAGGGCCTCTTTTTATTGGGTTATCAGGGAACGGACATCCGCAACACGCAGTTCAATACGACGCTTGGGTCGAACCGTCGGCTTCCCGCCTACGATCTGATCACGGCCCGCGCGGGCGTTTCCGCAGATCGTTGGGCATTGAATCTCTTCGTTGAAAACGCCGGCAACTCGCACGGCATCACCAACAGTTCATTCTACGGAAACTCGATCAACGCGCGCGAGCAGGTGGAGCCGGCTACGCCCAGGACAGTGGGTGTGGAATTGTCGGTGTACTACTGAGCCGGGAGTCCAGATGAACTTGCCGGTGACCTTGGCCGCCACATATGTTCGTGCCTTCCTGAGCGGGTTCCTGGGAGTATCGGTCGCCTTGGCGGTTTTCCTTGCGGATATCATCAGGGAAAATGGCTGGAGCCGTGGCGAGGTCAGCGGCGGCGTCACTGCCCTGTTCCTTGGAATGGTCTGCCGGATCGGGTCCAGTTTTCCTTTTCTTGCCGTGATTTCCGGGTCGTCAGGTGATTTCCACCTGACGTGAATCATTCTAGAAACCGAAGTCGCTGAGGCCGGGATGATCGTCGGGCCGGCGCCCAAGCGGCCACCTGAACCTGCGCTGCTCTTCGGCGATGGGGTGCTCGTTGATGCTGGCATGACGCTCCCGCATCAGTCCATCCCCGGCAAACTCCCAATTCTCATTGCCATAGGCGCGGAACCACTGGCCGCTGTCGTCATGATATTCATAAGCATATCGCACGGCGATGCGATTACCGGTGAATGCCCACAGCTCCTTGATCAGCCGATAGTCGAGCTCCTTGTTCCACTTGCGGGTCAGAAAGGCCTGGGCCTCCTCGCGGCTGGTCACGAATTCCGCGCGATTTCGCCAGCGGGTCTCGAGGGTGTACGCCAGCGCGACCTTGGCGGGATCGCGGCTGTTCCAGCCGTCTTCGGCCAGGCGCACCTTCTCGACGGCGCTCTGCTCGGTAAAGGGCGGAAGTGGGGGCCGGGACATGACGGTTCTCCTGGTTGAAAGAGGTGAGGGGG
This sequence comes from Rhizorhabdus sp. P4_G5, assembly GCF_056401065.1. Classification (NCBI taxonomy): domain Bacteria; kingdom Pseudomonadati; phylum Pseudomonadota; class Alphaproteobacteria; order Sphingomonadales; family Rhizorhabdaceae; genus Rhizorhabdus; species Rhizorhabdus sp. P4_G5. The sequence continues at coordinate 69,434 of NZ_JBFUKB010000004.1, forward strand.
AGGGCACGGGTTAGTTCGGTTAGAGGCGAGATGTTCTGCTGATGCCGGTTGCAGCCTGACAGAGAGGCGCTTGATGCGGAGCGGGATTCCTGTTGACACGTGGCGCTGCTAACATTTTAGTAAGTAAAGACGGCCCATGTTAAAAGTCAGCTGCCTCTTATCGAGAGTTCCCGAGGATCCTGGCAAAGGCTTGCCGCTGAACCTGATTTCGTTACCAGCGCGAAAGCGCTGGCTCCAGGCCTATTCGTAGAGGCTGAGCACATCGCATAGCCGCGGCCTCCCTGTGCTGCTGCACCACAGGCCGCTCGGGTTTACCCCCGGCCTGACTCTCTTCGGACAATTGCATCCATAATGGATTCAAAATCCAGGATCGATCTCTATTTATTAACTTTCGATGGCGATGTCTGCTGCCGCCGCTGGCAAGGGGGGGCATATATCTGAGCCGGACTCAATTTCTAAAAAAAGGGGGAGTGGATCTCAGTTAACCGTGGGACGGATTAAATGGTCTTCACTTGCAGGATTGGGTAGGAGATAAGAAAATCTCGATTGCCGGAAGATGCGCCGCAAGAATTCGCGCTTTCTGGTTATACCATCCTTGTAGTTGAGGACGATTATCTGCAGGCTAGCGATTTGGCCGATCTGGTTCGCGCTGAGCGGGGCCATGTGATAGGGCCTGTTCCTTCGCTCAATGAGGGCCTCGAACTTGTGCGCCGCGCCGAGGCAATTCACTGCGCCGTCCTGGACATCAAACTCGGGGAGCTGCTGGTCTATCCTCTGGTCGAAAGGCTCAGGCAGCAGTCCACCCCCGTCATTTTCATCAGCGGCTACGACCAGTCTGCTATTCCCGAAAGTTTTGCGGCTATCCCTCTGTGCCAAAAACCCATTCAGGCGCACGAACTGCGTGGATTCATGGTGCGTGCGCTTGCCGATCGCGAGAGTTTTCGCGGAGCGGGCGTCGCTCCCGGCGACCAACGACGATCATGAAAGTCCCCACGAAAGCCCAGTTGGTTACGAATCCGGAACGACTGGCTACGCCTTGGCAAGCTGATCGTCTCTGCATTTCGTGAAACCAATCGCCAGATTGTCCGTTATGGCGCGACTGGACCGTGGGGGTGTCCAAATTCATGGACCAAGCCGAACTCATCAACAAGATGCGCGGGCGCGTGGAACAGTGCCGGCGGCTTGCCAAGGGTACCACCGACGCACGCACCGCGCAGATATTGAACCAGATGGCCGATGAGGGAGAGGCGGACATATTGCGCCTGCTCGACGAAGCCTCTGGTGATCGACAATCTCCGTCGGACTAGTCAGCCCTGTATCTCGCTGCCAGATACGCCTCGACGGTTGCCTTTAGGTCGCCGCCGCCGTGCAATCCAAGCTTTGTCCGGCGCCACAGGATATCGTCGGCAGTGCAGGCCCACTCCTCATCGACAAGATAATCGATCTCGGATGTGGACAAACCGCATCCGATGTCGTCGAGCCGAGCGGCATCGCCGAGTATCCGGTCGATGCGGGTGCCATAAGCGTGCGCCATGCGGGTCGCGTTTGCCTCGTCGAGAAAAGGCCAGCGCGCGCGGACGCCCTTGAGGAAGGTCGCGAAATCGCCGTTGGGGAGATCGCCTCCAGGCAAAGCGGCGCCCGTGGTCCATGGCTTGGCCATCGGCGGCAGGAATGGTTCAAGCTGTTCGAGCGCGTGCTCGGCCAGGCGTCGATAGGTCGTGATCTTGCCGCCGAACGCCGACAGGATCTGCGGCGCCCTCTCTGCCCCCAGCCGCAGGACATAGTCACGGGTGACGGCTGTGGCGTCTTCGTGGCCGTCGTCGAAAAGCGGGCGGACACCCGAATAGCTCCACACGACATCGCCCGCGCCGATCTGCCGCGTGAAATAGCGGTTGGCGCTCGTGCACAGATATTCGGTTTCGTCGGGGTCGATGCTGGGGTGTGACGGATCGCCCTCGAAGGGCTTGTCGGTGGTGCCGATCAGCGTGAAATCGCCCTCATAGGGGATCGCGAAGACGATCCGCATGTCCTCGTTCTGCAGGATATATGCGTGGTCGCCGCCGAACAGCTTCGGCACGATGATGTGGCTGCCCTTGACCAGCCGCGGCGGGATTTCGGCGTGCGCCTGCGGCACCCCCTCCAGCACCTTGCTGACCCAGGGGCCGGCGGTGTTGACGATCGCTCGCGCCGACACGGTGCTTCCGTCGTCCAATGTCGCGACCCAATGGTCGGTCTCGCGGCGCGCGCCTTCGAAACGGGTACGGACACGGATGTCCGCGCCGCGTTCGGCGGCATCCAGCGCGTTCAGCACGACGAGCCGGGCATCGTCGACCCAGCCGTCCGAATAGACGAAGCCGTGGCGGACGGGCTTCAATCCGGCACCCCAGTGGCTCCTGTCCAGCCGCACGCCCTTCGACTTGGGCAAGCGTGTGCGGCCGCCGATATGATCGTACAGGAACAGCCCCAGGCGGATCAGCCAGGCCGGGCGCATGCCGTCGGCGAGCGGCATCACGAACTGCATCGGCCGGATCAGGTGCGGCGCGACATCGATCAGCGTCTCGCGCTCGGCCAGCGCTTCGCGGACCAGGCGGAACTCGTAATATTCAAGATATCGCAGCCCGCCGTGGATCAGCTTGGTGCTCGACGACGAGGTGTGCGCGGCGAGGTCGTCGCGCTCGACCAGCATCACGCTCAACCCGCGACCGACGGCATCGCGCGCGATACCGGTGCCGTTCACTCCGCCACCAATGACGAGCAGGTCGACGTCGGTTCCGGCCATGTGCGTTTCGCCCTTCAAGCGTTCGACCTCGATCGGGTTCGGTCGAGCGCCTCCTGCCAACCCCTCTTCATTATCATCCGCCGATCGTCCTTCATCATCGGTCTGAACGTCCGATCCTCCTTCCAGGCCGCTGCGATCTCCTCGGGGCCGTTCCAGATGCCGACCGCCATGCCCGCCAGAAAAGCCGCGCCCGCCGCGGTGGTCTCGATATTGGCGGGGCGTGCGACTTCGATATCGAGCATGTCCGCCAGAAATTGGCAGAACCAGTCGTTCGCTGCCATCCCGCCATCGACGCGGATATGCCGCGCGTCGCACCTGCCGTCCGCGACCATGGCATCCACCAGGTCGGCGGTCTGATAGGCGACCGATTCGAGCGCGGCGCGCGCGATGTGCGAGCCGGTGGCGGCGAAGGTCAGGCCGGTGATCGACGCCCGGGCATCGGGATCCCAGTGCGGCGCGCCGAGGCCCACGAAGGCGGGCACCATGTAGACGCCACCATTGCCATCAAGCCTGCTCGCCATGTCGTCGGTATCCGCGGCGCGGTCGATCAGGCCGAGGCCGTCGCGGAGCCACTTCACGGCGGCGCCGGCAACGAACATCGAGCCCTCGAGCGCATAAGTGATCTCACCGCCGAGCTGGTAGGCGATCGTGGTCAGCAGGCCGTTGCTGCTGGCGACGGCGTCGCTGCCGGTGTTGAGCAGCATGAAGCAGCCGGTGCCGTAGGTCGATTTGACATCGCCGCGCCGGAAACAGGCCTGGCCGATGGCCGCCGCCTGCTGGTCGCCCGCCATGCCGCCGATCGGGACAGGCTTGCCGAGCAGACCGGACGTGGTCTCGCCGAAGATGGTGCTGTTGTCCTTGACCTCGGGCAGCAGGTTTTCGGGGATGTCGAGCATCTCGAGCATATCCGCATCCCACGCGCCCTTGTGAATGTCGAACAGCAAGGTGCGCGACGCGTTGCTCGCGTCGGTCGCGTGGACCTTCCCGCCGGTCAGCCGCCACAGCAGGAAGCTGTCGATCGTACCGAACGCAAGCTCGCCCCGCTCGGCGCGGGCGCGGACGCCTTCGATTTCGTCGAGCAGCCACTTGAGCTTGGTACCCGAAAAATAGGGATCGAGGATGAGCCCGGTGCGCTCGCCAACCAGGGGCTCGTTGCCATCGGCCCTGAGTTGCGCGCACATTCCGGCGGTGCGTCGATCCTGCCAGACGATCGCCTTGTGGACCGGCTCGCCAGTCTTGCGATCCCACAGCACCACCGTTTCGCGCTGGTTGGTGATGCCGATCGCGGCGACCTTGCCGCCATCTGACGCCACCGCTTGCCTGAGTGTGTCGACGGTGTCGCGCCAGATATGCTCGGCATCATGTTCGACCCAGCCCGGCTGGGGATAATGTTGCTCGAATTCGCGACGCACCGTCTGCCGGGGCACGCCGTCGGTGCCGAAGGTCATGCTGCGCGTCGATGTCGTGCCCTGGTCTATCGCCAGGATGATGGTGTCGGCCACGCTTCCCACTCCTCGATCGCTGCACGCTTGCACGACGTTGGCGCGGCAGGGCCGGCCGGATCAAGTGCTGCGCGCCGCCGCGGGTCATCATTTCCCAACTATTCGTGGGGGACTTGGCGAGCTCGAGCGAAGCGGAAGCCTTCGGCCGCGAGGCCGGGTCCGAAAGCGAGCGCGATCCCCGTGCCTGTCCCGTTCTGTTCGAGCATATCCGCCAGAATGAACATCAGCGTCGCCGATGACATATTGCCGTAGCGGGCAAATATGCTGCGCGAAGGGGCAAGCGCCTCGCGGTTCAGTTCCAACCCCTGTTGCACCGCGTCCAGTATCGATCGCCCGCCGGCATGAACTGCCCAGTTGTCGATGGCGGACGGGTCGGCCGTGCCGCAGATCCGGCGTCGTGTCAGGCTGTCCTTGAGCGCCGCCTGGATACGACCGGGGACTTCACCCCCGAGATGCATGAGAAAGCCGGTGTCGCCGATCTCCCAGCGGATCAATTCGGCCGACTCGGGCAAATTGAGCGCGAACGGCGCGTCGATGTCGAAGCCCTCGCCCTCGGCCGTGACGAGCGCGGCTGCCGCTCCGTCCCCGAATTGCAGCATCATCAGCAATCGCTCGAGTTGCTGCTCGGCCTGAAGATGCAGCGAGGATAGCTCGACGGTGACGACCAGCACGCGCGCCTTCGGTTCCGACCGGACGATATGCCGGGCCGTGCGCAGCGCAGCGACCGCGGCATAGCATCCCATGAAGCCGATCAGCGTTCGCTCCACCTCCGGCACGCCCAGTGCCCTGGCGATGATCTGGTCGACGCCGGGCGCGACGAATCCGGTGCAGCTTGCGACCACCAGATGGCTGATCCCCTCGATCGGCGCCTTCGCGCGAAGGCTGTCTATCGCGCGCAGGGACAGCGCCGGCGCAAGGCGATGATACAGCGCCATGCGGCTCGACGTTGGCGGCATGGCGCCGGCATAGAAGCCCCCTGCATCGACCGGCGATCCGCCCCCGGGCGCAGGGGGCAGCACCGACCAGCGGTGCTCGATGCCGCTGCGGTCGGCCATCCGCATGAACAGATCGCGCGCGCGGCCATCGTGCAATTGGCGCTTCGCCCAATCGATGAACGCGTGATGCACATCCTGTTCCGGCACGGCGCAGCCGATCGCGTTGATGCAGGCTCTACCGTTTTTCATCGTCCATTCGACCGCAGTTCAGGCCGTGACGCGGCCTCGGCAGGACCATGCGAGGTTCGCGGCCTTCCCAATCGCGCCCAAAGCGCCCGCGCCATCGCCGCATCGCCGCGCGCGTCGGGATGGCCGTCCCCGACAAGCCTCCAACTTTCATCGAGCGGAACGACAAGGTGAGGAACCGCCAACCCATCGAGAACCATCCCCCGCAGGGCGCGCTCGCGGGGGCGTTCCGGTTGGAAAACCGGAACCAGGATGAGCGGTTCGGCACCGCGCGCGCGCGCCATCGCCACCTCCGCCTTTAACAGGCGGCGATCGCCCGCCACCGCCTCGGCAATGGCGGAGGTGCTGTGATAGGGAAACAGCACTCGGGCCAGATGGCCGAGCGCCCAGGTTGGCGAGGCGCGATGCCAGCGTCCTGCGCTGTCGATCCGCGGCCGGTTTCGATCGAGATCAGGCACCATCAGGCTGGGCGAAAAAAGGATGACAACCGCCACGGGTCGCCGGAATTTCGGCAATTCTCGCTGCAGATGGAGAAAGCCCTGGCCGAGGGAATAGGCATTGACCGCGAGATTGGCGCTCTGGATGCCGCTCAGCGCCTGCACCTTCCCTGCCACCGTGTCGCGCCAGTTCAGGCCCTTGCCGAACATGATCGATTCCCCGACGAACAGGATCGAGGGGGCCGCCAGGTCGAGCGCAGCGCCTTTGGCTGCGACACGATAACCATGGCTGTCGATGAAATAGACTGGCCGCCAGGCATATTCGGGATCGGCCTCGCTGCGCGAGGGGATGTAGCTCCAGCCGACCGGGGGGTCGGCCATGCGCAGCGGTCTGTCGGTGGGGCTCCATGCGAGGCCACGCCGCCCTGATATGAGCTGCATGACCAGTTCGCTCGCGGGAAACGCCAGAACCACGGCCATCGCGATGATGAGCCCTCGCCAGACGGAGGCGCAGCGCCGTGCCCTGATCCGGTGAACGGCCAGCAGCAATGCGATGGCGATCGCGATCAGGATAAATCGTTCGACTTGCACGATCGCCATCAGCCAGCTGGTCGGCACCAGAATGTCGGGCAGCAGGTGACGGTCGGTCCATTGGTGGTTCATGCTGACGGCCAGCGCGAGCAGCAGCAGCGATATCCCGCCGAGCAGGAGCTGCGCGGCCCAGCGGAGGGCGTCGGCCGGGCGGATCGAAAGGCGCCGGTCCGCTCTCGGATTGGCGAGGGTGAGAGGCATGACGCGGCACCGGACCAAGCAGAAACGGACCTTTGTGCCGCCAGCCGCGGCTTTGGTTCAAAAAGCGTAGGCCAGAGCGATCACCAGCGCGCCGTCCTGCCGGTCCCGCCCGCCATAGCGGGGCCGATCCACCACATAGCCGGTCCAGGCGGCATCGAGATCGACCGGTCCCAGGCGGCGGCGCAGGCCGATCCGCCAGTCGGTGGCGTCGCCGCCGCGCCTGTATGAATGATTCCGCAGGCGTGTAAGCCGACCGGAATGGGCGAACAGCGACCATTCGGGATCAAGGTCAAGACTGCCGTTCATTTCGGCATAGAGAGTCGGCTCGCCCTTGCGGAAATAGCCCGGCGACAGCGAGACCCGGGCCGAAAGATGCCGGCCGTTGATGCCGGCATAGGCTTCGGTATAGCTGCCGCCGCCGGGGATGGCCGAATATTCGGTATAGCCATTGTGGACCATGCCCACCTCGATCGCTGTTGCCGACGACAGGCCGCGGGTGAAGCCCGCATATTGTCTGAACGACAGGGCTTTGAGACCTCCATGGTGCGTCGCGACGAACGCCGCCGATCCGCCGATGTAGAAGCCGCCATCGCTGTCATGGAACAGCTCCAGCTCCGCCGCGGGCCGGTGCCCACTGATCTGCTGTCCGCGCAGTCGCGCCTGGCTGGAGAGCGTCAGGGCTCCGCCCAGCTGTGCGGCTGCGGGACCTGTGGCAAGGGCAGTGGCGAAGAGGGCAGCGCTGAAGCTAGTCGCGGCTCGCCGACGCCATGGAGCCGCGGCAGGCGCCTTCGCATCCCGCCGCCTTGCCCTGCACCGAGGCAAGCGCATCGATGAGCCCTCCTGCCGTTTTGACGAACATGGATCGCCCCTGCCTATGTGTCTTCGCCTGCTTGATCAAGGCGACGAGCCCGCTCACATGCGCGGCCGCATAGGATGTTCCATCGACCAGCCCCCATCCTCCACCGGGCTGGGTCGTCGGAATATCCGCGACGGGCGCCACATAGATGTTCGCGCGCGCGCCCGGCACCGCCTTCCCGGAAACGGCGATGATGCCGGGCCAGGAAGCCGGGAAGCCGCCATCGGGACGATGCGGGTCATAGGCCGCGACCACCGAAGCGCCGCGTGCCATCGCCGCGTCGAGCAGCGTCGCAAGCAACCGATCCGATGGCCCGCCAAGACTGAGATTGATCACCGGCGCGCCGTGGTCGATGGCATAGTGCAGGGCCTTGGCAAGGCTCAGGCTGTCGCAGACCGCGCCGCCGCCGGACGCGCTCGTCTGCCAGCAGGCGCGCAGCCCCAGCAGGCGTGCGCCCGGCGCGATTCCCGCTATGCCGATCCGGTCGTCCGCCTGCGCCGCGATGATGCCGGCGACCGCCGTTCCGTGGGCTTCAGCGGCGAAAGCGCGGTCGCCGACGAGATTGACGTTGGCGGCGACCTGCCCTGCCAGATCAGGGTGACGCGCGTCGATGCCGCTGTCGATGACCGCGACCCGGATACCGCGACCCGTCGCCAGCCGGTGCAATGCATCCAGATGCCAGAGCATCCTGGCGGGCTGAGCCGGATAGAGCGGATCGTCATGCCCAGGCCCTTGCCCGTTTTGATCCCCCAGCGTCCTGTAATCATGCATCGGCTGCGACCAGGCGACGTGACCGTCCTTCGAAACCTCTTCCGCCATCGCATCCGCCGATACCCCGCTCGGCGCGCGCATCACGAAACAGTCGAGGTCGATGGCCGGCATCATCCAATCGGAGATCAGCGTCAGATGATGGTCGTGCGCGATGCGCTGGGCCTGCCGCATCAACTGATTGCGGCCGATCCTGTTGCCATAGCCTCTGCCATAGGACTCGCCGGCCCGGAAATGCGGCGGCGGAATGCGCAGCATCACCAGGATCTGCTCCCCCTCGGCGGCGTGGCCGACAACCGGCGCTGCGAGCATGGCCATCGGGGCGAGAAGCCGAAGGAGGCGGCCGATCACCGCGCCTGTCCCGCCTCGATCGGCTGGGCCAGCATGACGCTGCGCCGCGTCCGCAGATCCGCCAGCGCCGTATCCCGCCGCGCCGGCGAAACCGCCAGCACATAGGCGCCAGCGGCGGTGGGGCCGTCGACCAGCCGCACCCCGGCGCGGTTGAGCGTGAAGCGCATTTCCTGTTCCACCGTGTCAGGCCGGAACATGACGATGAGATTCCCGCTGTTCCGCGAAGATGGGGCGCCCAGGGTCCGATAGCCGGCCTGGGGAGCGGCGGACCAGATCAGCAGGACCGCGACGCATAGCAGTGCGGCCTGCGCCGTGGCGAAGGCCGCCAGTGCCGGCCATGTCGGCGTCCGCCAGGCCCTGGGCGGCCTCCGCTGGGTCTGATCGGGCGCGAGGCGGCGCTGCAGCTTTTCCCAGCCGAGATCGGCCCGGATCGGCAGCTGCGCGATTTCCCCCTTCAGCCGCTTTTCCCGCTCCAGCGACGCCCGGCATAGGGTGCAGGTGTCAAGATGCGCGTCCACCGTGGCTCTGTCGCCGTCGTCCAGCTTCCCGGTCGCATACCAGGGCAGCAGAAGCTCGATGGCCCGATGCGGATCGCTGAAAAAGGAGATGATGTCGGCCATGGGCTTTTCAGATCCAGTCGGTGAATTCGCCGGCCAGTTCGCGGCGCAGATGCCGCCGGGCATGGAACATCCGCGTCTTCACCGTGTCCCTCGGACAATCCATGATCTCGGCGATCTCGCGATAGTCGATCTCGTGAAAATAGCTGAGGTCGACCACCGCCCGATGTTCGGGCGAAAGGCCGGCCAGCGCATCCAGCAATGCCGCCCGCAACCTCCGGTCCCCGGCACTTTGTTCGGGCGAAGGATCCGGACTCATCCGGTTTTCCGCGAAGATATCCTCGACCGGTTCGTCCTGCTTGCGCAGCGCCTTCATCGCCTTGCGCCAGGCAATGCTGAACAGCCAGGTCGACAACTTGGCCCTGCCGGAAAAACTGTCGGGACGGTCCCACAGTACCAGCAGTGTGTCGTCCAGCACCTCCTCGACCAGATGCGGCCGGCGCAGGATGTTCATCAGGAATCGCCCCAGCCGCGGTTGATAATCCCGATAGAGCGCCTCGAAGGCCTTGAGATCCCGCCGCTTGATCCGGGCGACTAGGCGCAAATCTTCCTCGGCGCGCATATGCGCCCTGATTTCTCCCCGGCCCGCAGTCTCGACGGTCTCCAAAGGCGACTCCTTCGCACCGCTGCATGAGTGTGCGCCCGCGGACTGCAGGTTCAAAATTTTTTCGCAAAGCGGTGAACCAGCCATGCTGGCCGCCGACACTCATGCCCGTTGAAGGCGATAGAGGAGGCAGGCATGTCTCGTTGGCGGTCGTTCACGGTGCTGGCTGCGCTCATCCTGACGTCATCGGCCGGGGCGCAAACCGCGGCCGACAGCTGGAGCGGCGCTCGCCTGCTCACCATCCAGTTGTCGAGCTTCAAGTTCGAACCCTCGAACATCATGCTGGAGCATGGGCAGCCCTACACGCTGCACTTCGTGAACAGCGCTTCGGGCGGCCATGATTTTGCCAGCAAGGAGTTTTTCGCCCAAGCTCGGATCAAGCCCGAAGATGCGACGAAAATCGGCGGCGGGCGCGTCGAACTGGGCGGAGGCGAGAGCGTCGACGTGCACCTGATCGCGTCGCAGCCTGGCAGCTACAAGGTGCGCTGCACACATTTCATGCATGGCATGTTCGGCATGACCGGGCGGATCGTGGTGCAGTGAAAAGCTGGCGCATGTTCATCGATCGGCTGATTTGGGCCGACCCGCGACGCCGGGCCCGCAAGCTGCTGCAATTTGCCGAAGTCGAGGCGCAGGGCGCGCGCGACCTGTTCCGCGCGGCGGAGATTGCCGACGACCCGCAGCTGCGGCGCCGTCTCTTCGCCCATGCGCGCGACGAGGTGCGCCATGCCGAACTGTTCCAGGCGCGCGGGCTGGCGCTGCGGCGGACCATCGCTGATCCCGGGCCCGACCGCGCGCTGGGCGACGGGCTCCTTCCCGGCGAACGCGGCTTCGACCGGCTGGTGGTCGAGCAGGAGCGCATGACGGGACTGCTGGCCTTCATCCACCTGTCGGAACGGGCCGCGTCCCGCGCCTTCGCCGCCTATGGCGCGGTGCTGGACCATGATCCGGAAACGCAGGCGGTCATCGGCAAGATCGCCCGCGATGAGGAGGGGCATATGCGCTATTCGCGCGCGGAACTCAGCCGCCTGGCGCCGGGCCATGCCCCTAGGGCCTTGTGGGCCGCGCGGCTGCGCCGTTTCTGGCGAGCCTATCTCCGCCTGGCGCTGATCCTCGCCGACATGATCTCGAAGATCATCCTGACGCTGCTCTATTTCCTCCTGCTGGCGCCCTTCGCCTGGGTCGCGAAGCGGGCGGCGCGACAGGAGGCACCCGGCTGGTGCGCCGCTACGCGGCCGCGCGACAAGGGGGGAGGGCAATATTGATGAAGATCCTTGGCATTTCCGCCTTTTATCACGACGCCGCAGCCGCCTTGCTGGTCGACGGCCTACCCGTGGCCGCGGCGCAGGAAGAGCGGCTTTCGCGATGCAAGAATGACCCCGCCTTCCCCCTGCAGGCGGCAGAATGGTGTCTCGACCATGCCGGGCTGGACCCCGAGCAACTGGACGCGGTGATTTTCTATGAGCGCCCAGCGCTCAGGTTCGACCGGGTGTTGATGACGCTGTTGCGTGCTTTTCCGCACAGCTGGCGCATATTCCCCAAGGCGATGAAGAATATGGTCGGGGAGAAATTATGGGTGCGGGGCATCATCAGCGCCCAGCTGGGAATCCCGACGCGCCGCGTCCATTTCACGGACCATCACCTCTCCCACGCGGCAACGGCCTTCCTGACCGCACCAACCGAAAAGGCCGCGATCCTGACCGCCGACGGGGTGGGCGAATGGGCGACCCTGACCGTGGGGCATGGCAGCAAGCGCACTGGCGGACCGGCGGAGATCAACCTTCTGCGCGAGGTGCGCTTCCCCCATTCGCTTGGCCTCTTCTATTCGGCCTTCACGGCCTGGCTGGGATTCCCGGTCAATGAGGGCGAATATAAGGTCATGGGCCTTGCTGCCTATGGCACGCCGCGCTTTGCCGACGAGGTGCGGCGGATATTGCAGCGGACGCCGGACGGCGCCTTTGCGCTCGACCTCGACTATTTCGATTATCATCGGACGGTCGATTCCGCTTATTCCCGCCGTTTCGTGGGCCTGTTCGGCCCGCCCCGCGATCGTTTCGAGCCGATCGACCTGGGGACCGCGCAAGGACGGCATTATGCCGATGTCGCGGCCAGCGCGCAGGCGGTGCTGGAGGACGTGATGGTCGACATTGCCGCGTCGCTTCGCAAGGAAACGGGTCTTGTCGACCTTTGCCTTGGCGGCGGCGTTGCACTGAACGGCGTCGCCAATGCCCGCATCTTGCGCGAGGCTGGGTTCGAGCGGCTGTTCGTGCCGTCCGCGCCGGGCGACGCGGGCTGCGCGCTGGGGGCGGCGCTGTGGGCAGACCGCATCCTCTTCAACCAGCCGCATCGCGACTGCCCCGACCATCCCTTCTGGGGGCCGGCGGTCGAACCGGATGATCTTGCCCGCCTTGCTGCCGAGGACGGGCTTCCGTTCGAGCGGGCGGATGAAGCCGAGCTGATCGATGAGGTGGCCGATGCCATCGGGCGAGGGGCCATAGTCGGCTGGATGGAGGGGGCGGCGGAATTCGGCCCGCGCGCACTCGGCCATCGCAGCATCCTCGCCGATCCGGGCGACGCGGCAATGCGCGACCGGATCAACCGCGACATCAAGTTCCGGGAATCCTTTCGCCCGTTTGCGCCGGTGGTACCGGCCGAGCATGCGGCGACCTATTTCGACCTGTCCTCGGGTGGCGCGCGTCTTGGCCGCTTCATGTCCGGCGTATTCCCGGTCCGGCCCGAATGGCGAAACAGCCTGAGCGCCGTCACCCATGTCGACGGCACCGCGCGCGTGCAGATATTGGAGGCCGAGTTGGCGCCGCGCCTCCACGCGCTGCTCGGCGCCTATGGGCGTCGGCGCGGGATACCGGTCCTGCTCAATACATCCTTCAACCTCGCCGGCGATCCGATCGTCACCAGTGCCGCAGAAGGCTATTCGACGTTCCGGCGGGCGGGCATCGATCTGCTGGTGGCCGACGACGTGGTCGTCCACCGCGATCGGGTCGGGCACCAACAAGCAGTGGAGGCTATCGCATGATCCGGCGCAAGGGACGCCTGCGGCGTCAGCTCATCATTGTCGGCAGCGCATCCGGCACGATCGCCGATCTGGTCCGCGGCATGTGGCACGCGCCGGGCGGTCGGCGATGGATGATCCCGCTGGTGGTCTTCCTCTGTTCGGTGGGCGTCATCCTGGCGCTGGCCGCCGGTGTGGAGGCCCTGGCGCCTTTCATCTATTCGATCTTCTAGCGATGGATCGCCGCGCGCTGTGCTTGCTCGCCTGTCCCGGCTGCGGCGGCTCGCTCGATGGCGCGCTCTGCTGCCAGGACTGCGGGGCGCGCTATGAGGCGGCAGACGGAATAGCCGATCTCCGCCTGCCCGGCGATGTCCGGACCGAACGGGTGAGAAGCTTTTATACGGTGGCGCCATTTCCGGGTTATCCGCCGCGCGACAGCATCGATTGGTTGCGCGCCCGTGCCCAGCGCAGCCAGTTCGCGCGGCTCCTCGATGCAGCGATCCCCTATGATGCGCGGATCGTGGAAGTGGGCTGCGGCACCGGCCAGATGAGCCTCTATCTCGCCCGGGGCGAGCGGATGGTCATCGCCGCCGATCTGTGCCGTGCCTCGCTCGCTCTCGGCCGGGCGGCGGCGAAGCGTCTCGGGGTCGGCCAGATCGCGTTCGTGGAGACCGACGTGCATCATCCCGGGCTGCGCGCCGGAGCGTTCGATATCGTCTATTGCTCGGGCGTGCTGCATCATACGCCCGACCCAGGCGTCGCATTCAGCCATCTGGCGCGACTTGCCCGGCCGGGAGGGCTGGTGATCATCGGCCTGTACAACAGCTATGCGCGCCTGCCGCACAGGGCGAGGCGACTGATCGCGCGGCTCAGTGGTTGGCGCTGGGTTCCCGGAGACAAGGTGCTCGCCGATCGGCAGCAGCAACCGCAACGGTATCGTGCCTGGCTACGCGATCAATATCATCATCCAGAAGAACATACGCACACGATGGCACAGCTGCGCCATTGGTTTGCGGCCAACGGCATCGACTATATCCGGTCCGTACCGAGCGCGCTGCTCGGCCAGGACGACGGATCGCAGCAACTGACCGATGCCGAAGAGGGCGGCTGGTGGCTGGAAGACATAGTGGCGCAGCTGAGCTGGATTGGGCGGATAGCGGCGGAAGGCGGCATGTTCGTCGTCGTCGGTCGTGCGGGGTGCGCCCGGCTATAGCGGCAGTCCGATATAATTCTCGGCGATCGTCGGCGGCGCCGCGACCGACGATGCGATATATAGAGACCGGCGAGTTGCATGCGCCGGTCGTCTGAAGTGTTTCTTGCGCCCTGCGGCGGCCGTCGCCTCAGCGAGACGGCGTGGCGGGTTCGCCATCGGCGCTGATCCGCTGCCGGATATCGTCGCGTAGCAGGTCCTTGCGGATCTTCCCGGATGCCGTGCGGGGGAGATCCTGGAGGAACTCGAAGCGTTCCGGGCATTTCTGCCGGGCCAAACCCGAGGCCCGCACATGCGCCGCCAGATCGGCGGCGGACGCCTCGGCCCCGGGGCGCAGGACGATATAAGCGCAGACGCCTTCGCCCAGCCGGGCGTGCGGCATAGCCACCACCGCCGCCAGCGCCACATCAGGATGGGCCTGGAGCACGTCCTCGATCTCCCTGGCGGAGATATTCTCGCCGCCGCGGATGATCAGGTCCTTCTTGCGCCCGGTGATGGTGAGCGCTCCGCGGTCGTCCAGCCGGCCGATGTCGCCGCTGCGGAAGAAGCCGTCGGCGGTGATCGCCTGATCGGTCTGACCCGGATCGCCATAACCGAGGAACATGCCGGGGCCGCGCACCAGCACTTCTCCGTCCATGCCGGCGGGCAAGTCCCGCCCCTCGTCATCGACGATGCGGAGCTCATAATCGACCGCATGGCCGTCGCTGGCGGCGGCAAGATCAGGCTCAAGGACGGGCGAATAGCCTTGCGTGGTCTGCGGCACTTCCGAACTGCCATAGACGCGATAGGCGCAGGGGTTTGCGAGCGCCGCATTAGCGGTGCGGATCAACTCGTCGGGCACCGCCGCGCCGCCGCAGGCGAAGCTCCGCAGGCTGGGGAGCGACCGGCCGGCCGCGTGCGCCGCCTGGCAGAGTTCGACCAGGAAGGGTGTCGCTGCGGTGGTGTAGGTCGCCTGATAACGCTCGATCAGTTCGACGGCGCGGGCGGCGTCCCATTGCTCCATCAGCACCGCCCGCGAGTCGAACTGGAAGGGCATTTCCAGCGCGCCGGCATAGCCGGTGATGTGCGTCACCGGTGACGGCATCAGGATCACGTCCCGCCCGACCGGCGACCGGTGGCGGAAGGTGGCGTCGAGCACGCGCGCCAGGCTGTTGTGCGAATGCAGCACGGCCTTGGCGCGGCCGGTCGTGCCCGAAGTATAGAGGATCAGCTTGACCGAATTGGGATCGGCGCCGACGAGCGGATGCGTCAGTTTGCGCCCATGCTCGACGAGGTCGGCAAAGGATGGGCTGCTGCTTTGCGGCCGGACGAAGATGGTCTGCGCCAGCATCGGGAGATGCGGCGTGATCCGATCGACCATCCCCGCATAGTCGATCGAGCGGAATGCCTCGGCAACGAAGAAGATCCGTGCTGCGCAATCGGCCAGCATGTGCTGGACCTCGGCATCGCGGTAGATGTGGACGATCGGGTTGATGACGAAGCCGCCCAGCGCTGCCGCAAGGTTGATGACCGCTGCTTCCACCCAGTTGGGGGTCTGGAAACTGATGACGTCGCCGGAGTTGATGCCGAGGTCGATCAGCGCCCGCGCAAGCGCCTCCCCGTCGCCGAGCAGGCTGGCGAAACTGGGGCGGGCGGGATCGCCGAGGAATACCGGCTCGTCGGGTGTGACCTCGGCGCGCCGGCGTGCCCATTGGTCGAGCCTGTTGTCCTGCCATGAACCCATGTCGGCATAACGGCGGAGATGGGCAGGCAGCTCGGTGGGAAAGTGGATCGTCACGGCTTCGGCTCTCTATCGGCGAAGGGCCGGCGGGCCTCCATGATCCACATGGTTGATCTCCGGACGGTCACGACGCCACCGCCAAAAATGCCAGTCGAGCCTCGATCAGCCCGTGATGGCGGGGTCAGGCGACGGCGCGGGATCACCCGATAATATTTCCATCGCCTGGCGCAGCAGCGCGAGCGTCTCCTGCGTGCGGTCCCGATTGGGAGGAGGCGGCACCGATCCACCCTGTTCCGTCGCGGGGGTTTCGGATGCAATGCCCGGCCTCTCGCCATCGAGATCCACGACCCCGCGTCTTACCCAGAAGTCGCTCAGGCATTCCTTGAGCATCGCGACAAGCCGCGCCCGCCAGATCGGCGCGTCGGCGGGAAAGTTGTGGGAGGCGAGGCCATCGATGAAGATGGTGGTGAAGTAACGGCCGAGATGCAGTTCGTGTCCTCCCACCGCGGCGAGCGCGGGAAAGGTCTGGCGCGTCGCGCGATCGAGTTGCTCCTCATCCTCGATATGCAATTCCGCCAGCCGACGTCGCAGTCCCTCGTCGGTGCGCGCGGCAGCCTCCACATTTGCCATCGCGACATGCAGCGGATCGCGCGCCAGTTCCCACAATACCTCGACGCCGCGATCGAAGCTCACGCGGGTGGGGGCATCCGGGCTGATGCGATCGAAATAGCTGCGGCGCCAGGACTCATAGAGATGTTCGATCGCGGCGAACTTCAGCTCCTCGAGCACGGGGAAATAATATTGGATCTTGCCCCGCGTCATTCCGGTTTCCCGTGCCACGAGAGACATGTTCGTGCCCGCCCATCCTTGCGCCGTGAAGCATCTTACCACCGCATCGAGAATGGCCTTGCGGGTGTCGTCGCTGCCTTCGCCGGCCGCTGCAGCATCGCCGACGGCCGATGGATCACCTGATAGGAGTTCGCCGGGCAGCCTCTCGCCGGATTTCGCTTCGGTCCTGTCCATCGTCTCTCCGCAGGGGTGTGCTCCCCAATTTGCGAGTTTACCCGGTAGCCGCTTGATCGCAACCCATCATCATGCATTACTGCTGCTTGCAGACGATCCGGGACGAAACCGGCAACAGGAGTGGACGCCGACATGATGGCAGAGGACGCCACGACTCGCCTGCTTGCCGAAGCAGAGTGCACGCGATTGCTGCATGCCTATGGGCGCGCTGTCGACTGGCAGGACCGGGAGGGCCTCGCCCTGCTGTTCTGGCCTGACGCCATAATCGATCTAGGCTTCTTCAAGGGCGATGGCGAGGAGGCGACGTCCTTCCTGCTCGCCAATGCCGCGCTGTCGCTGCGCCGCTTCCATGCGACATCGAACATAGTGCTGAGGATCGATGGCGACATCGCGCTCGCCGACAGTTGCTCGATAACGCATGCTGTTGGCGATGACGGCGCCGGCGGGCAGGGCTGGCAGCTCTTTTATGGACGCTATCTCGACCGGCTGGAGCGGCGTGCGGGCGAATGGCGCTTTGCCGAACGAACATTCCTGCTGAACGCCCACCATTCCGGCACATGCGGCGATTCGCCCCTGCTGGCGGCGGTGCCCCGCGCCGACGATTTCACGCCTCACCATCCGTTGTTCCGCTTCCGCTGAGCGGTGGCCCCAAACGCCCCCAGGAGATATTGCGATGGCCCGCCTTTCCACCCTTCCCGCATCCGAATGGCGCGCCGATCTGCGCGCATTGGCTGGCGGCGATACGGCCAGCCCGACCGAGCAGGGGATCATGCGCATATTGGCGCATAACCCTGATCTCGCCAAAGGCGTGCTGAGCTTCGGCATGACGCTCTATCAATCAACGCATTTGCCGCGCCGGCTGGTCGAACTGGTGCGCCTGCGCGTCGCATTCCACAATCAGTGCCGCAGCTGCATGGCGATACGCTATGAATCGGCGATGGAGGACGGGCTGACCGAAGGGGCGGTCTGCTCGCTCGAACGGCCGCAGGAGTCCAAGGACCTGTCCGCGGCGGAAAAGGCTGCGCTCGTCTATGCCGATATTTCCTCGACCAACCATTTCGCCATCGACGATGCAACCTTCGCGGAACTGCGCGAGCACTTCAGCGAGATGGAAATCGTCGAGCTCGGCGCCTTCATCGCATTCTTCATCGGTTATGGGCGCCTCTCGGCCGCCTGGCACCTGGTGGAGGACCTGCCCGAGGGCTATCAGCGCGACGACGGCATGACGATCGCCCCGTGGAGCGAGGAGGCGGTTGCCGTGCGGGGCTAGACTCGATCCCGTTCAGATTGAACCGGATCGAGCCTAGATTTTGTCCGTTTTCCGTGATTTCCGAGCCGGCAGATGATTCCATCTGCCTCGAAATCACTCTAGGGCTTCGAATTGAGCCCCGGCGGGGAAGCCGGGACTAGAAGGCGATGTGCAGCGCCTTGAGCGCACGCAGCACGAAGCCGGGATGATGTTCGAAATCGTTGCGGCCCTCTGGCAGCCGGAGATTCGGCAGCCGTGCGATCAATGCTTTGAACGCGATCTGCAGTTCCAGGCGGGACAAGCCCGAGCCCGGGCAATGATGCTCCGCCTGGCTGAAGGCCATGTGGCGCATGGCATTGCGCCGATCAAGCTTGATCCTGTCGGGGTCCTCGAACACCTCGGGATCACGATTGGCAGCCGCGAAGCGCAGATGCAGGGTGGCGCCCTTCGGAATCTTCACGCCCCGGATTTCGGTGTCGCGCGTGGCGGTGCGATAGAGACCCTGGGTCGGCGACTCGAGTCGCAGAACTTCCTCGACGAAGCCGTTGATGCGCGCGGGATCGCGCCTCAGCTCGGCGTGGATCTCGGGATCGCGCAGCATCATCCACAGACCGGAGGCGAGCGCGAACGCCGTCGTTTCGTTGCCGCCGATATACAGGTGATCGATGATCTGGACGATCTGACCATCGGTCAGTTCGTAATCGTCGACGCGGGCATGGGCGAGCTCCGATATGATGTCGGCCGTGGGATTGGCACGGCGCGAGTCGATATGGGCTTTCAGATAATGCTGGAATTCCACGCCCTGCTCGGCGACCCAGATCTCCTGTTCGAGGCTGAGCCCCCGCGCGAACGGCAGCGCCCAGGCGAAGGACCATCGCTTGAGCCGTTCGCCGTCCTCGGCCGGCAGGCCAAGCAGCCCTGAGATGACAGCGGCCGGCAGTGGTTCGGCGAAGGCGGCGATGAATTCGGCTTCTCCCGCTCCGGCGAAAGCATCGATCAGGCGATCGACATGATGCTCGATCAATACACGGCTCTGCTCGAGCCGCTGGCCGGTGAAGAAGTGATTGACCAGCCCGCGGAAGCGTTTGTGCTCGGGCGGATCCTGCGCAAGGGGAAAGGCCTTGGACCAGCCGCGCCGGTCGTAGATCTCGCGTGCCTCGGGGTGGAGCAGCAAGGGTTCGCCGCCATGCTTGTCGGCCTCGTTCGAGAAGCGCTCACTGTCCCGGACCACCATCGCGATGTCGTCGTAGCGGGTGAGGACGAAAAGGGTCGAGTCCGGCACCCGGTACACCGGCTCCTGCTCGCGCAGCAGCCTGTAGGTTTCGAACCAATGCTTGTGCGCATCCGGACCGAACAGATCAAGCTTACTCGTCGCCAACGGCTTTCTCCCCTCAACGTGCCGCCGATTGACGATTGCAAGCAGCACTGCTGCATGTTACTAGCTGGACCCAGCAGCACGGCCACTATCAAAAACGGCTGCAAGGAGAGGATATGGCGACTTGCCTGGTGCATATGCGCGTCAAGGAGGGCGGTGCTGCCGCGTTCGAGGCGATGGCGCGCGCGCTCTACGAGGCTTCGACCGGCAACGAGCCGGGCCTCAGGCGCTATGAATATTGGCGCGGCAAGCAGCCGAACACTTATTACTGCCTGCAATCATTCGACGATTATGCCGGTTTCCTTGCCCATGAAACAGCGCCGCACCATGAAGCCGCCGCCGAGCCGATCATGGCGCTGATCGAGCGCTTCGAACTCGAATGGGTCGATCCCGTTGCGGGCGCCGCGCCGCTCGACCCGACGCAGGAGCAAGGGCTCAGCGATGATGTAAGCGAGCGGACTCGTGTTTATGCCGATCTGTTCCCGCTGAGCATCCTGAACTGGTGGTCCGCATTGCGCGATCGAGACGCTGCGGCTCTGGCAGAGGCCGCCCGATGACCGCGCAGGGAGCAGGGCGCGTCGCGGGCAAGGTGGTGGTGGTGACGGGCGCCGGCCGCGGCCAGGGCGAAGCGCATGTCCGTCTGCTCGCCGAGCAGGGCGCCGAGGTGATCGTCACCGATATCCGCGCTGACATGGCCGCAGCGGTCGCCGCGGATATCGGCCCGAGCGCCTGGCATCAGCGTCTCGACGTTGCCGATGAGGCTTCCTGGGCCGCCTTGTTCGCGCTTGTCGAGGAGCGCCATGGGCGGCTCGACGCATTGGTCAACAATGCCGGCATCGCTGTCATGGCCGATATCGTCGCAACCGACCACGCGCTGTTCGACCGAACCGTTGCGATCAACCAGACCGGCGTCTTTCTCGGGATGAAATTCGCCGCCGAGACGATGAAGCGCTCGGGCGGCGGCTCGATCATCAACGTGTCTTCGATCGCCGGACTCAAGGCCGATCCTTCGTTCTTCGCCTATACCGGCACCAAATGGGCAGTGCGCGGAATGTCGCGCGCAGCGGCGCGCAGCCTGGCTCCCGATCGCATCCGGGTGAACGTGATCCTGCCCGGCATCATCGATACGCCGATGCTGACCGATGCCGTGCCCGGACTGGATGTCGCTGCATTCGGTGCCGGCAACACGCCCCTGGCGCGCGCCGGCTTGCCGGCGGACGTCGCCTCCGCGGTGCTGTTCCTGGTGTCGGACGAGAGCGGTTTCGTAACGGGCGCCGAACTGGCCGTCGATGGGGGAATTACGGCTTAGAGTTTATAATAGCGGGTTAAAGTTTGAGCAATTGCTTGCCGCGGTTCTTGCCCGCGAACAGGCGCATCAGAGTGGAAGGAGCGTTTTCGAAGCCATGTTCGATATCCTCCCGATAGGAAAGCCGGCCCGCCTGGATCAGCCGCTCGAGCCGCGTGCGGATCTCCGGAAACTCGGACGCCCAGTCGAGCACGATGAAACCGCTCATGCTGGCGCGGCGGAAGACGAGGTTGAAATAATTCCTGGGGCCCACGGGCAAGCCGCCGGTTTCGTTACGGCTGATCCCTCCACAGATCACCACGCGGGCCCCGGTGGCGATATTGCCCAGCATCGCATCGAGCACGCCGCCGCCGACATTGTCGAACACCACATCGACACCTCCCGGGCAGAGGGCGCCGATCTGCCCGGACAGATTACCTGCCTTGTAGTCGATCGCGGCGTCGAAGCCGGCTTCCTCGACGAGCCAGCGGCACTTCTCCGCTCCGCCCGCGATGCCAATTGCCCGGCATCCGGCGATCCTTGCCAATTGGCCGACGACCGATCCGGTCGCGCCGGCGGCACCCGAGATCAGCACCGTGTCGCCAGCGACAGGCTGCCCGCGCTTGAACAGCCCGCACCATGCCGTCATGCCGGTCGTACCCAATATCGACAGCATCGCGGTCGGCGGCAGCGTCGTTTCGATCCGTTCGAGGCCGGCGCCATCGGATATATGCCATTCGGTCCAGCCGGTGGTGCCCAGCACGAGATCGCCCGGAGCGAAGCCGGGGCGACGGCTTACCATCACCTCGCTGATCGCGCTGCCACGCATGACGTCTCCGATCGCCATCGGCGCTACATAATCGGCAATATTCTCCATCCAGCCTTTCTGCGCCGGATCAAAGCCCAGATAGCGCGTGGCCAGCAGCATCTCGCCCTCGTCCGGCCCTCTGACCTCGACGGTCGCCTGACGGAAGTGACTCTCCTCGACCGGGCAGCCTTTCGGATGACCGGCAAGAAGCCATTGGCGAGTGACGGGCATGAGCGGTCTTCCTTCCTGGACCTGCCCCGAATCCCGCGCCTGCGCCGCCACGGCTACACGCAAAAATGACAGGTACCGGACAATCGCAGGTTTAGGAGGTGAGAATCATGAGTGCTTCCAGCAGAAATGACTTCAGGCTGTGCAGTTCGATCGAGATGGAGGATCTGGTCGAGCGGGCAACCGTCCGTCGCGTCGAGGACATCCGCGATGCCGCGCTCAGCATCCGCGATTTCGCCGCGCAATATGGCTTGCGCGCCGCTCTGTGCGCAAACATCGCCTCCAGGGAAGCGATCACCGATGCGGACGGATCGGTCCTCGCCGCCGATCTGTTCGGCTGGCGGGCCGAAGGCGAACGCTGGTGGGAGGATCGCAACCTTGCGCTGCATGCCTTGCTGCCTCGCTCCTGCCGTTACGAAAGCGAACCCTTCTGGTGCAGCGCGCGCGGCTTTTTCACCGCGTCGCCCAATCCCTATCTGAAGGAAATTGATCCAGGCGGCTATTTCACGAGCCAGTCCTGCTTCAAGGCCGTGATCATGGTTCCGGTCCACCTGCCGTTCGCGCAGGTCTCGGCCAATAGCTTCGCGCCTTGCGATCCGGAGGCCGATGATCTGTCCGACATATTTGCGGCGATCGGCGGGATCCTAGGCGCGATCACGCGGCGCTTCATCAGCGGCTATGTCTCGGCGATGCGGACCAAGCGGCGCATACCGTCGGACTGCGAGCTGTCCAAGCGCGAAGTCGAATGCCTCCGCTGGGCCGCGATCGGCAAGACGGACCGGGAGATCGCGATGATCATCGCGCTTAGCCATGCCACCATCCGCTACCATATCAATCGCGCCGGCGAGAAGCTGAACGCGATCAACCGGGCGCAGGCTGTCTTCAAGGCCGGCCAGCTCGGTTATCTCGGCGCAAACGCGTGATCCGTGTCTCCCATCAAAACCGCTAGCTAAAGCCGCGGCGCAATCATGTCATACCCAGCTTGAAACCAGACGCGACGAAGCGAGGCGAGGATATGGCAGAGGCTGATCTCCAGTCGGACGATTGGGCGCAGGTCCGGCGCCGCAATGCGCGTCAGGCCCTGCGCGAGTTGGTCGCTCGGGTCGCAGACGATCGTACCGACAGCGCCGAAGCTCCGTTGCCGCTCCACAAGTCGATCTATACCGGCGAAGCGCGCCACGCCGCGGAGATGCGCGGCGTCTTCCACAAGGAGCCCGTGCTTGCCGGACTGAGCGGCGACCTTCCGGAGCCCGGCGACGCGCTGGTATTCGATGCGGCCGGGCCCTCGGTCCTCGTCATGCGCGGCAAGGACGGCGCGGTTCGCGCTTTCCGCAATATGTGCACCCATCGCGCGGCGCGGTTGGTCGAAAGCCGCGAACCCTGGAGCGGGCATCTGCCGCGCGTGTCCTGCCCGTTCCATGCCTGGACCTTCGATGCCGCAGGGCGTCTGGTCGGCCAACCCGGCAAGGATGGTTTTGCCGACTGCGCGATCGGCTCGCGCAACCTGATCGAGCTGCCCTGCTCAGAACATCTCGGGCTGATCCTGGTGCGCGTCGATCCTGATGCGGGGCCGATCGACGCCGAGGCGCATCTCGGCAGCTTCGGCGCCGTGCTCGAACAGCTGGAGCTGCACCGCGCCGAGCCTGTCAAGAAGGGCATTCTTGCGGCTGACGCCAACTGGAAATTCGCGCTCGACACTTACGGCGAGAGCTATCATTTCAAGGCGCTGCACGGATCGAGTATCGGGCAGGCATTTTTCACCAACCGCCAAGTCTACGACTCCTTCGGCCGGCATTATCGCGTTAATTTCCCCGAATTGTCGGTCGCGGATCTGGTCGGCAAACCCGAAGACGAGTGGCCCGAAACCGATTATGGCGGGGTCCATTACCTCTTCCCCAACACGATCATTTTCTTCGGTGCGGTGGTACCGGGCGTCTATTTCACGCAGGTCTTCCGGCTGTTCCCGGACGGCGCAGGTCGCATGATCTGCCATTTCGCCGTCTATGCGCCGTTCGGCATCGAGAGCGACGCGCATCGTGAAGCCTGCGAGACGGCCTATGACCTGACCGCGCAGGTGGTGCAGACCGAGGACTATCGGGTCGCGGCGTCGGGCTTTTCCAATCTGCTCACCGCGCCAGCGGATTTCCACGTCGTGCTGGGAGCCAACGAGGCCGCGCTGCACAACGTCCATCGCCATATTGCCGAAGCCTGCGCGATGCCCCTGGATCAAAGCGAGTGAGCGAATCGATGAGCGACGCCGACCTTTCCCTCCCCCGCGAGGATCGCTGCCCCGGGCTGAGCTATAGCGACATGCTGGCAGGCGACACGAGGGGGGCGCCCGATTGTCTGGTCGCGGAAGCCAATCAGAACCTGGGCGACGAGCCGCTCGATCCGGCACGCTACACCAGCGAGGCTTTCGCTGTTGCCGAGCGCGAAAGGCTATGGCCGAATATCTGGCAGTTTGCGGCGCGCGAGGAGGATCTGCCAGAGCCGGGCGACACTGTCGTCTATGAGATCGCCGACAAAAATTATCTGCTGGTCCGCCAGTCGGACGGTTCGATCAAGGCCTTCCACAATGTCTGCCTGCATCGCGGGCGGCTATTACGCGACGAGGGCGGGCGTTCGGTCAATCTGCGCTGCCCCTTCCACGGCTTCACCTGGCACAATGATGGGACGCTCAAGGAAATCCCCTGTCGCTGGGATTTCCCTCACCTCGAGGGCAGGGACCTGTCGCTGCCTGAATTAAGGGTGGAGCGCTGGCACGGCTTCGTCATGGTGACGGAGAATCATGAACTGCCGTCCTTTCGGGAATGGGTCGGCCCCGGGGTCGAACATTATGATCTCTGGAAGCTCGAGGAGTGCCATACAGCGGCCTGGATCGGGCGGGTATTCCCCGCCAACTGGAAGGCGACGGCCGAAGCTTTCATGGAGGCCTTCCACTCGGTCGTCACGCATCCGCAGATCCTGGGGTTCACCGCCGACGCCAATACCCGCTACGACCTCTATGGCGATCATATGAACCGGGCGATCACGCCCAATGGCGCGCTTTCTCCGCATGTGCGCGGCCGTGACCAGCGCTATATCCTCGAGACGATCGCCGATTTCCTGGGCGAAGATGGCGGTGTTCGCTTCGCCACCAGTGCCGACCTTGGCGGATTCGCACCGGATGACCCGCTGCTCGCGCGCAAGGTTCTGGCCGCAGCCAACCGCGAAGCTTTCCAGGCGATGGACGGGCGTGATTATGCGCAGTCGTCGGACAGCGAGGTACTCGACAACTTCACCTATAACATCTTCCCCAACTTCGCGCCCTGGGGCGGGCTGGTGCCCAACATCGTCTATCGCTGGCGCCCGTGGCGCGATGTCGACCATTGCCTGATGGAGGTGCGCATCCTGACCCGCACACCGCTGGGCACGACGCCGCCCAAGGCGCCGCATATGCACCTGATCGGGGAAGACGAATCCTTTACCACCGTGGCGCATCTGATCGGAGCGGGGCTGGCGGGCGTGTTCGACCAGGATCTGGCGAACCTCGCTTCGCTCCAGAAGGGGATGAAGGCTTCGGCGAATGGCAGGATCGAGCTCGGCCACTATCAGGAGAGCCGCATCCGCCACTTCAGCCGCACGCTGGACAAATATCTCAGTGGCCAACTACCCGGGAAATCGATCAACCCCTGAGCGGTGTGTGCGATAAAATCGGACAGCGGAACGGCGCAGATGATCAAGGGCATCCACCATGCCAGCATTACGACCGGGGATATCGGCCGGCTGACCCGCTTCTATTGCGATCTCCTTGGATTCGAGGTCGCGCTCGAATATGCTTGGGGGGCGGGCAATGCCGCGGCAGACGCGATTTATGGCTTGCGCGATACGGCAGTGAAGATGGTGATGCTCCGGACGGGCAATGCCTGCCTGGAACTGTTCGAGTTCGAAAATCCGGCCGGCAAGACAGGCGATCCCCGGCGTCCGGTCAACGACCAGGGCTATACCCATATCTGCATGAGCGTGACCGACATCGATGCCGAATATGAGCGGCTGAAGGCGGCGGGCATGCCGTTCAATTGCCCGCCCCAGCGCCTGCCCGGCCTATGTGCCGCTACTTATGGGCGTGATCCGGATGGAAACATCGTCGAACTGATGGAAGCCGATCCGGACGGGGCGTTCGCGCTGTAGCAACCCACCTGCGGCCGGCTCTGCAGCGAAGGACGCACTCCTCATCCCGCGAGCAGGCGCGCTATTTCACCCGCGTCGAAATAGTGGATGTGCATCTCCGCCATCTTCCCGTCGACATCGAAGCGCGTCACCTCGGCGATACGCTGCGTGAAATGTTTGCCGGTCGTGCGCACGGTCGCGCTCATCTGCAGCAGCGCGACGACGTGATGATCCCCGCCGACCAGATCGATCCATTCGACATGCGGATCATCCCAGAAGCCCATTACATGGGTGAATAGCCGCTGGAGCGCGTCGCGGCCGCGCCATTCCCCGCCATAGGGCAGCGTCGGCGGTTCGTGGATGACGAGATCCTCCGCCATGAAAGCGGCGACCATCTCCCATTCGCCACGCGAGGCGTGGTCGTACATCGCTTGGGTCGCTTCCAGCGGGGTCATGGCGTTGCCTTCCATATCATGTTCGAGAGAGTCTACCGTCGCACCCGTCCAGCCAAGACCGTCAAAAATGGCAGGGTCGGCCCCGCCATTGCTTCGCTACTGTCGCCGCAGCACTGGACATTGGCCCTCACGAGCTGGCCGCGTCGGTGGATTGTAAAGGAAGCTCATTGTGAAACTCGATTCCCAGGCCGCTGCGGTGGTCACTGGCGGTGCATCCGGCCTCGGTGCGGCAACCGCGCGGGGGCTGGCGGCCAAGGGCGCGAAGGTGGCGATCTTCGATCTCAATGTCGAGCAGGGGACCGCGCTGGCCGGGGAGATCGGCGGCGTCTTCTGCGAGGTCGACGTCACCTCGGACGAGAGCGTGGACGACGGCTTCGCCGCGGCGCGAGCGGCGCATGGGCAGGAGCGCATCCTGGTCAACTGCGCTGGCATCGGCAACGCGGTGAAGAYGGCAAGCCGTGACAAGAAGAGCGGAGAAATCCGGCACTTTCCGCTCGATGCCTTCAATCTCGTCATCCAGGTGAATCTGGTCGGCACATTTCGCTGCATCGCCAAGTCCGCGGCCGGGATGCTGGGGCTCGATCCGGTGGGCGCTTCCTGCGAGCGCGGGGCGATCGTGATGACGGCCAGCGTCGCCGCCGAGGATGGCCAGGCGGGGCAAGCGGCATATTCCGCTTCGAAGGGCGGCATCGTCGCGCTGACCCTGCCGATCGCCCGCGATCTCATGGGCGAGGGGATTCGCGTCAACACGATCCTGCCCGGCATCTTCAACACGCCGCTGATGAATGCGGCACCCGATCATGTGAAGGATGCGCTGGCGGCCAGCGTGCCTTTTCCGAAGCGGTTCGGCGATCCGGCGGAATATGCCGAGCTCGCCCTGGCGATGATCGAGAACGGCTATCTCAATGGTGAGGATGTCCGGCTGGACGGCGCCATCCGCATGGCCCCGCGCTGAGGTTCCCATGACAGGCATATTCGATCAACCATCGCGCTGGATGGACGAGGAACTCGTCCTGTTCGACGATTCGGTGCGCCGCACCCTGGCCGACAATGTGTCGCCCGAGCGGCTCGCCCGCTGGCGCGACGACGGCATCGTCGAGCGCGCAGCGTGGCGTGAAATGGCCGAAGCTGGATTGCTCGGCATATCGATTGCACCCGAATATGGCGGTGCGGGCGGCGATTTTCGCCATGAGGCGGTGCTGATCCGCCGCCTTGGCCTGGCCGGGGCTGACGGGTGGGGCGTACCGCTGCACAACGGCATTGTCGCACCATATATCGAGCGCTACGGCACAGCCGAGCAACGTCGTCGCTGGCTGCCGAAGATCGTATCGGGCGAGGTCATCACCGCCATCGCCATGACCGAGCCCGGTGCCGGATCGGATCTGCGCGGCATCCGCACGAACGCGGTGCGCGAGGGCGGCGCCTACAAGATCAGCGGCCAGAAGACTTTCATCAGCAACGGCCAGCATGCCGACCTCATCATCGTCGTCGCCCGCACCGATCCGGCCGCCGGGTCGAAGGGGATTTCCCTGTTCGGGGTCGAAACCGGCGATGCGGTCGGCTTCCGGCGCGGGCGCAATCTCGACAAGGTCGGCCTGGAAATGGCCGACACGTCGGAGCTGTTCTTCGATGACGTGGAGGTGCCAGCGGCGAACCTGATCGGAGGCGAGGAAGGCCATGGCCTCCACCAGCTCATGCAGCAACTGCCGCAGGAGCGGCTGATGATCGCGATCGAGGCCCTCGCGCTGATGGAGGCCGCAGTCGATCATACGCTGGCCTATGTCCGGGACCGCAAGGCCTTCGGGCAGCGGCTGCTCGATTTCCAGAATACGCAGTTCCGCCTCGCCGAATGCAAGACCGAGGCGATGGTCGCCCGCAGCTTCGTCGATCAGTGCATCGCGGATCATGTGCGCGGCGAACTGGACGCCGCAGGCGCCAGCATGGCCAAGCTATGGGTGGCCGAGCGCGCCCAGCGGGTCGTCGACAGCTGTCAGCAGCTGTTCGGCGGCTATGGCTATATGAACGAATATCCGATCGCGCAGATGTACAAGGATGTGCGCGTCAAACGCATTTACGGCGGCACCAGCGAGATCATGAAATTGCTGATCGCGCGCTCGCTCGAACAATGAGCGGACCGCGCCGTCCAGACCACCCGAACATCCGCAGGAGCATATCAGCATGAGCAGCAAGCAGGCCTATATCGTTGCGGCAGGCCGCACGGCCGGCGCCCGCCGCAACGGCAGGCTCGCCGCCTGGCATCCCGCAGACCTTGCCGGCAAAGTGCTCGACGCGCTGGTAGCGCGCGCCGGCATCGACCCCGCCGCCATCGATGACGTCATCATGGGCTGTGTCGGCCAGGCCGGCGAGCAGAGCATGCATGTCGGCCGCAATGCGGTGCTGGCATCCATCCTGCCGCAGAGCGTGCCTGCCGTGACCATAGATCGCCAATGCGGGTCCTCGCAGCAGGCGATCCATTTCGCTGCCCAGGCCGTGATGTCCGGTACGCAGGACGTGGTGATCGCCGCCGGCGTGGAAAGCATGTCGCGCGTGCCGATGGGCTCGCCGATGACCCTGGCGACGGCAGCGGGACTAGGGGTCGGCCCTTGGTCTCCGACGATCCTGCAGCGCTTCGGCGTCCCCGAATTCAGCCAGTTCGATGGTGCCGAGGCGATCGCCGACAAATATGGCTTCAGCCGTGAACATTGCGACGCCTTCGCGCTGGAAAGCCATCGCCGCGCCGCCGCTGCGGCACAGGCGGACGCCTTCGCCGCGGAGATCGTGCCGGTCGAGGTCGCCGATGCAGACGGCAATGTTTCGCTTCATATGGCCGACGAGGGCATCCGCCGTGATGCGACGCTCCAGTCGATTGGTTCGGTCAAGCTGTTGCGCGAAGGTGGCAAGATCTCGGCGGCGAATGCCAGCCAGATCTGCGATGGCGCAGCCGGCGTGATGGTGGTGAGCGAGGCGGCGCTCAAGGCGCATGGCCTTACGCCGCTCGCTCGCATTCACAACCTGACCGTCACGGCCGGTGACCCCGTGATCATGCTGGAGGAACCCCTGCCCGCGACCGATCGGGCGCTGAAGCGCGCCGGGCTGCGGATCGAGGACATCGACCTCTATGAAGTGAACGAGGCTTTCGCGCCTGTTCCCCTCGCCTGGCTCGGCCATGTCGGTGCCGATCCGGATCGGCTCAACGTCAATGGCGGCGCGATCTCGCTGGGGCATCCGCTGGGCGCGTCCGGCGCCAAGCTGATGACGACATTGATCCATGCGCTCCGCGCCCGCAACAAGCGCTGGGGCCTGCAGACCATGTGCGAAGGCGGCGGCATAGCCAATGTCACGATCATCGAGGCGCTCTAGGATTCAGGGGGGCGGCCGGTGACTCTCCGTGCGGATCTAAGCGGTACCCGGGCACTGATAACCGGGGCATCGAGCAAGGGGCTGGGCGCGCATTTCGCCTGCACGCTCGCGCAGGCCGGCGCCGAGGTGGTGGTGGCGGCGCGGCGTATGCCCCAGCTGGAAGCGCTGGTCGCCCGCATTGCCGCCACGGGAGGAAGCGCCCGCGCGGTGGCGATGGATGTGGCCGATTCCGACAGCATCGCCGCCGGGCTGGATATTGCCGGGCCGATCGACATTCTCGTCAACAACGCCGGAGTGGAGCGATCGGGGGCCGTGCTCGCCCTGACAGAGGACGATTACGATCATGTGCTCGACATCAACCTGAAGGGGGTGTGGCTGGTCGCAACGGAGACGGCGCGGCGGATGAAGGCAGCCCAATCCGGGGGATCGATCATCAATATCGCATCGATCACCGGCCACCGCGGGATGGATGGCATCGCGCCTTATAATATCTCGAAGGCGGGCGTGCTGCAGCTGACCCGGCAGCTGGCGTGGAGCCTGGCACGCTATGGGATCAGGGTGAATTCGATCTCTCCCGGCTTTTTCGAGACCGATATCAACCGGGAGTTCCTCGCATCTTCGCACGGCGAGGCAATGCGCAAGCGGGTGGCGATGCGGCGCTTCGGCAGCTTTGGCGATCTCGATGGGGCGCTGCTGCTGCTGGCCTCTTCCGCATCGGCTTTCATGACTGGGAGCGACCTCGTGGTGGATGGCGGGCATCTGCTGACGCCGCTGTAGAGTTCGTCCTGCCACCGGTGATCTGGACGTCGGCCAAAAGGGAGGATGCCATGACCTACAAGACCATCCGCTACGATGTCGAAGATGGCATAGCGACGCTGACGCTGGCGCAGCCTTCCAAGCTCAACGCGTTCACGCCGCTTATGATGACCGAGATGATCTATGCATTCGATCGGGTCGACGCCGATGATCGGGTCCGCGCCGTCATCGTGACCGGAGAGGGCCGGGCCTTCTGCGCGGGAGCCGATATCTCCGCCGGGCCAGAGGGCTTCATAACCGAGGGAGGCGAAGGCCTCCTGAACGCCGACGGCACGTTCAACTATGGCGCCAGTGCGGCCCGCGACGGCGGCGGACGGCTCACCTTGCGCATCTTCCGCTGTCTGAAGCCCGTGATCGCCGCCATCAATGGTCCGGCCGTCGGCATTGGCGCGACGATGACGCTGCCGATGGACATTCGGCTGGCCAGTCGCGACGCGCGTTTCGGCTTCGTCTTCGTTCGGCGCGGGATCGTTCCGGAAGCCGCCTCGTCCTGGTTTCTGCCGCGGATCGTCGGCATCGCGCAGGCACTGGAATGGTGTTTCAGCGGAAGCCTGTTCCCGGCGACAGAAGCGGTCGAGGGCGGCCTCGTAAAGGCTGTGTACGAGCCGGACGCGCTGCGGCCGGCCGCACGCGCGCTTGCGCGCGGGTTCGTCGAAAGCAGCGCGCCCGTTTCCATCGCACTTACGCGGCAGATGCTGTGGCGGGGCCTTGGCATGAGCAGCCCGATGGAGGCCCACAGGATCGACAGTCGCGCGATCCTGTCCCGGGGGCGGTCCGCGGATGGAGCGGAGGGCGTGGCGTCCTTCATCGAGAAGCGCGCCGTGGCCTTTCCCGACAGCGTGTCTGCGAACATGCCGGACTTTTTCCCATGGTGGGACGAGCCGACCTACAGCTGACGCCGTCGCAGCGGCCACCGATCTATGCGCGGACAAGGAGTGGAATGATGACCAGGCTCAACCCGGTAACCCAGTTGATGACCATCAATGGGGTTGCCGTTCTGGAAGTCGATTCGCCCCCGGTGAACGCCCTGGGCCATGTCGTGCGCATCGGTCTCGAGGCGGGGGTGACTAGGGCGCTGGCGGATGAGGCCGTCAAGGCTGTCGTCATCGCCTGTGCGGGCCGGACATTCTTTGCCGGCGCCGATATCGGCGAGTTCGGCAAGCCGCTTCTGAAGCCGGACCTCAACGACATTTTCAGGATCATCGAGGGCGCCGCAAAGCCGGTGGTCGCGGCGATCCATGGCACCGCACTTGGGGGCGGCTTCGAACTGGCATTGGCTTGCCACTACCGGATTGCCGAGCCTTCTGCCCGCATCGGGCTGCCAGAGGTCAATCTCGGTCTTCTCCCCGGAGCGGGGGGCACCCAGCGGACCCCGCGGCTCGCCGGCATCGCGGCGGCGCTGGACCTCATCGTGTTCGGCAAGCCGATCGCCGCGAGCGCAGGCAAGGCGGCCGGGCTGATCGACCTGCTGTCCGCCGAGGGCACGCTGCGCGACGAGGCGATCGCCTATGCCGCCCGCCTCGCGGACGAAAATGCTCCGCTGCGCTTGGCGCGCGACCTGGCTCCGGATCTTTCAGCGGATGACGCGTCCAGGCACATCGCGGCGTTCAAGGAGAAGAACGCACGATCCTTCAAGGGCTTCAAGGCTCCGGGCAACATCATCAAGGCGATCGAGGCGGCGGCCATGCTTTCCTTCGACGAAGGCCTGGCACGGGAATGGGCGCTGTTCGAGGACCTGATGGCCAGCCGGGAATCGGCGGCCCAACGCCATATCTTCTTCGCCGAACGGGCGACCAGCAAGATCCCGGGGCTGGGCAGGGATGTGATTCCCCAGCCGCTAAGGTCGATCGCGGTGATCGGGGCCGGCACGATGGGAACGGGCATCGCGACCGCGTTCCTCAATGCTGGACTGTCGGTCACGCTCATCGACCTGGACGGTGCGGCGCTGCAACTGGCGTCGAAGCGCATCGACAAGACTATCCGATCGCTGGCCGAAAAGGGCCGGATTACGCCGGGTGAGGCCGACAAGCGGCTCGCGGCGCTCAGCAGCAGTTCCGCGATCGAGGGCGCTGCCGAGGCTGACCTGGTCGTCGAGGCCGTCTTCGAACGCCTCGACTTGAAGCAATCCATATTCCGCCAGCTCGATGTGATTGCGAAGCCCGGTGCGATCCTCGCCAGCAACACGTCGTTTCTCGACCTCAATGCAATAGCCGCGGTCACAGCGCGGCCCGAACATGTGGTCGGACTGCATTTCTTTGCACCGGCCAACATCATGCGACTGCTTGAAGTGGTCCGAGGTGAGAAGACGTCCGGCGCCGTCGTCGCCACGGCGATGGCGTTGGGGCGCACGCTGGACAAGGTCGCGGTCCTCTCCGGCGTGTGCGACGGGTTCATCGCCAACCGCCTGATGGCGCGGCGAGGCGAAGCCGCCGACCGCATATTGCTCGAAGGCCCGCTGCCCTGGGACATCGATGCGGCGATGGCCAATTTCGGTTTTCCCATGGGCGTCTTCGCGATGCTCGACCTGGTCGGCCTGGATGTCATCGGCTGGGACGCGAACAATACGGCCGGCCGCACGGTGCAGGAAATATTGTGCGAAAGCGGCCGCTGGGGCCAGAAGAAGGGCGCCGGCTATTATGATTATGACGAACAGCGCGTCGGCCGGCCGTCGCCGCACGTGCAGAATGTGATCACGGCGTTCCGCGATCGGGCCGGGATCGGCCAGAAGAGCTATAGCGAGGAGCAGATCGTCTTCGAGCTGCTCGATCCTGTCGTGAACGAAGGTGCGAAGCTTCTCGAAGAGGGGGTCGCGCTCAAGGCGTCGGATATCGATATGGCCCTGGTCGCCGGCTATGGGTGGCCGGTCCATTCGGGCGGGCCGATGTTCTGGGGCGACGGGGTCGGTCTTGCCGGAATCGTCGATCGATTGAAGGCCCGCCAACAGGCGGGCGATGCGATCCGAATCTCGCCCTTGCTCGAGCGGCTCGCCGCGACGGGCGGTTTCTTCACCTGACCGTCACAGGGGCCAGGCGCGGCCTGGACGATCATATTCTGTGCCCTGTGCGGCGGACGGGCTCGGCTTTCGTCGAAAGCTCCGCCCGCCCGCAGCACATGTGCCTGGTCTAGAACTTGAACCCGGCCTGGACGAACAGCTTGCGGCCCTCGCTCAGGTTCAGGATCACGTCGTCGCCAGTCGCCGACTGGAACGGCCGCGGGCCGCTGGATGTCACCGTGCGCTTGTCCCCCAGGTTCGTGCCGATCAGGGCCACCGACCAGCGGCCATCCTGAGGGCCGAAGGAGGCGGCCAGGTCGAAGCTGGTCGACGAGCCTTGAACATAGTCGGACAGGCTGCCGTCGCGGGTATAGTAGCGGCTCTTGAACTGCACGTTTCCAGTCAGGTCGAGGGCGAAGTCGTTCCCCACGGGGGTGTGGAAGTTGGCCGCGGCATTGCCGGACCATTTCGGCGCCCCGGAAGACGCGCGGCCCTTGAGATCGCCGAGCGGCGCATTGTCGGGGTCGGGGATGAACGTCTTGGAATATTTGGCGTCGGTGTAGGCGAGCGCACCATAGAGTGTGAGCCCCGGGACATCGGTCACCCACCTGAAATCGACGTCCGCGCCCTTGGATGTCAGCTCGCCGGCGTTCGTCGTGCGGAACTGCACGGCCCGGCCGTCGAAGATCTGCAGTTGCAGGTTGTTGAACTTGTAGTCGTAGATCGAGACATTGATCGTGAGCTTACGATCGAGCCATTGCGACTTCATGCCTATTTCGCCGCCCTTGGCGGTTTCCGATTTATAGATCAGTGCGGCGGCGGTCCGGGCCTTGACCGCGGGATCCGCGCTCGACAGGCCAAGCAGTGCGTTGGACGGCAGGGCGCTGTTGTCGATGCCGCCGGACTTGTAGCCCTTCTTGTACGCCGCATAGAAGTTGAGGTCCCTGGTCGGCTGGTAGCTCAGGGACACTTCCGGCGAGACGTTGCTGTCCTTGTAATTGATCGGATCAGCGACGAAGCCGCTCGGCGCAAAGCCGAAAGCGCTGCTCAGAATGACGTTTTCGTAGGGGATCGAGATCAGCTGGTCCTTCTTCTCATGGGTCCAGCGCACACCGCCCGAAAGCTTCAATTGGCTCGTGATGTCGTAATTGACGCTGCCGAAGGCTGAAACCGCATCGGTATGCGTAAGATGTTCCTTGAACCAGTCGGAGGTGTTCCCCGTGATCGGGTCGGGACCGGCGAGGACAGCGATGTTGATCCCGTTCTGCGACGTGTTGTACTCGATGTGGCGCTTTTCGTAGAAGCCGCCGAGCATGAAGTTCAGCGGGCCGTCGAAGCTGCTGGTCAGCCTCGCCTCCTGGCTGAACTGGCGCAGCTTGTTGAACGCCAGGCCAGCGCCGGTGCCAAAGCTGGCCCCGCCCAGCACGCCGCCATAGCTGAAGGCGTCGAAATCGACGGAGTTCTGATCGAGGTAGCCGGTGATCGAGGAGACGGTCAGCTGGTCGCTGAGCTTCCAGTCGAACTTGAGCCGGCCGAAATAGATGTCGGAGCTCGCGTAAGGCACGCCATGGTGGAAATCTTTCCCGAGCGGCGCCTGTATCGCCAGCGGCGCTGCGATGTCCGGCAGGACGTAGCGATTGCCGGAGATGTCGCAGTTGTAGCCGGCCGGGATCAGGAAGGCGCCACCGGCCAGGCTGATCGGATCGGCGACGCCGTTATTCCCGCAACCGATCACGGAGTTACGGATCGATCCGTCGGCTGCGTGATGCACATAATTGATCTTGAGGTTGGCGGAGAAGGAATCCGAGGGCTTCCACTGCAGGGTGGCACGAGCGTTGGCGTTCTTCTCGCCGCGGTCGGGATGCCGCACGCCGGGCGCCGAATTATGCAGCACTTCCTTGATGTCGTTATACTTGCCCGCCAGCCGCAGGCCCAGCGTCTCGGTAAGCGGGCCGGAGGCGAAGGCTTCGGCGGTATAGCCCTTCTGCTCGAACTCGTAGGATGCCTTGCCGCCGAATTGCCAATGGTCGGTCGGATCCGCCGACTTGAACGACAGCACGCCGGCCGAGGCGCTCTTGCCGAAATATAGCGACTGAGGCCCCTTGAGGACTTCGACCTGTTGCATGTCGAAGAAGCCGGACTGCAGCACGCGCATGCTGCTGACGACGACGCCGTCGAAATCCAGTGCGACAGCCGAGTCAAACGCTGCGGAGAGATAGGAAGAACCGACGCCACGCAGGCTGACCTGGGCGCCTGATCCGGAACCGCAGCAAGACACGTTCAAAGTCGGGATGCGGCTCGCCACGTCTTCCGGCTTGTCGAGCTTGAATCGCGCGAGTTCGGCGCCGGCGATGGCAGTGATCGTCACGGGCACCTTCTGCAGGCTTTCGGATTGTTTGCGGGCGGTCACCACGATTTCCTGGATCGGCTGCGCCTCGGCCGTCTCTGCCGAGGCGGGCGCGCCGATGTTCAGCATGAGAAAGCACCCGACCGCCGTCATGACCGAGGTCGCGTAGGCGTCTGGCCGCATCCGTCGCTGGCCCTGGCTATGCTTGAAACCTTCTTCCATGCTGTATCCTTCCCCGTGTAACGTCCGGCGGTGTCCCGTCCGGCTTGTTGTTGTTCGTTGTTCGGAGCACGCGGCAGCCTTATTATAAGGCTTTAGCGGCATCCTTCAGTCAGGCTTCGTGCCGGCATCCGCTCGTCCTGCGCGTGCCCGGGGCCGGCCGTCCGCTCCATCAGCGGCGTTGGGGCCGCGACATCGTGCAAACTGTCGCCCTGCATCGAGGGGTCGGGCCGGCGAGGGTGTCGATTACCGCTTCATTTCGCCAAAGCTACCCCCTCTTGCGTCCCCCTGATCTGCATGGCGCAAGCTCGCCATGCAGCCGAAGATAACTGCTTCTTGATCGGTGCGCTGACAGGTGAGTTCAGGCGCCACCGAAGGAGAGTGTTCTCGGGGGCGATTGTGAGCAACTAACATAATTGGTGACGTGCCCCGTGCCTTACTGGAAGGGAAGCGCCACCGCTGCCTCGGGCGCCACGAAATATTGACAGCGGCCATCCGACCTTGCCGACGTTCATCGGCTTCTCTGAAATGTGCAGATAAAAGGGTCTTGAGGCATCTATTTCTTGGGCCCCGCCGTTGATCAACGGGGTCAAGAGTTTAGGGTGTGCCGAAGTTATAATCTACAGGTCAGGGAGAAATACTATGCAGTACTCCGGTCGGGTTGCCGGCAAGGCGGCGTTGGTCACGGGAGCTGCCCAGGGACTAGGGGCTGCCATCGCGCATATGCTGGCGCGGCATGGCGCGCAGGTCATGCTGGCCGACGTCAACGGCGACGGCGCCCGCGAGCAAGCGAAAGCGATCAACGATGCCATGGGCGCCAAGGTGGCCTATGCTGCCTTTCTGGACGTGACCGACGAGCAGTCCTGGCCGGATGTGGCGGCCGCGGCCGCCGAGCGCATGGGCAGCCTGTCGGTACTGGTCAACAATGCAGGCATCGCCCCGGTGGGATCGATCGAGAATCTGCCGACCGAAACATGGCATCGGGCGATGGCCATCAATGTCGACAGCATATTCTTCGGGACCCGCGCAGCCCTTGCGATCATGCGCGCTCATCAGCCGGGTTCGATCATCAACATATCGTCGATTTCGGGCTTGATCGCTTATCACAGCTTTGCAGGCTATAACGCGTCCAAGGCGGCCGGCTGGATGCTGACCAAGTCGATCGCGCTTCATTGTGCGCATGAAGGTCTGGATATCCGCTGCAACTCGGTTCATCCGACCTTCGTCGATACCCCGCTGCTCGACACGTTGTCGCGCGGCGCGCGGGATGTGCGCAACGACAAGCTGGCGCGCCAGATACCAATAGGTCGCATCGCCCAGCCTGACGATGTTGCCTATGCGGTACTCTATCTCGCGTCCGATGAGAGCCGAATGATGACTGCGTCGGAGATCAAGCTCGATGGCGGCATTTCGGCGATGTAGAGCTTGTCGGAACAGGCTCGCGCGCATGCGCGGTTCCGGCTCGGTCGATGCTGGACAGGCATGATCAGCCTGCATATGGTCTGCTGCAAAGCCAAAAGATGGCCGAGCGCTCGAGAGAGCGCTGGAGGATGTCGATGAAGATTGGGGCGGTCTATCCTCAGACGGAAAGCGGGACGGTAGAGTCGCTCGAAAAGATCGGGCAGGCCGTGGAGGCGATGGGATATGCCTCGCTTCTCATGTACGACCATGTCGTCGGTGCCGTCCACGAAAACCGCGATCCCCCGCTCTGGGGCCCTTACACCGACAGGGACCCGTTCCATGATCCGTTCACGGCATTTTCCTTCCTCGCCGGCATCACCAGGCGGATCGAGTTCGTCACCGGCATCCTGATCCTGCCGCAGCGCCAGACCGCCCTCGTCGCCAAGCAGGCCGCCGATCTCGACCTCTTCTCGCGCGGGCGCCTGACGCTCGGGGTAGGTACGGGTTGGAATTATGTCGAATATGATGCGCTCGGCCAGGACTTTCACAAGCGTGGGAAGAAGCTCGACGAGCAGATCCCCTATCTGCGCCGGCTATGGAGCGAACCCCTGGTCAGCTTCGAGGGAACCTTCGACAAGATCGACCGGGGCAACATCATCCCGCGTCCGAACCGCCCGATCCCGATTTTCTGCGGCGGTTTCGGAGAGGCGCCATATCGCCGTGCGGCGAGGCTGGCCGATGGGTTCATCTTCGCAGCAGGCCTGGAA
This sequence comes from Rhizorhabdus sp. P4_G5, assembly GCF_056401065.1. NCBI lineage: Bacteria > Pseudomonadati > Pseudomonadota > Alphaproteobacteria > Sphingomonadales > Rhizorhabdaceae > Rhizorhabdus > Rhizorhabdus sp. P4_G5. The sequence goes on from NZ_JBFUKB010000004.1 coordinate 107,735, forward strand.
GACAGCGCGCTTCCTGGCTGGAAGCGCTTGCGCGAACTGCTTGCGGAGGCCGGGCGGCCGGTTGAAGGCTTCGGCGCGCATTTGATCCTTCACGACAAGGGCGGCCGCGGCCCCGACGTTGCCGACAGCGTCGATGGTTTGCGCCGCTGGCGCGATGCGGGGGGCACCCATGCCAGTGTCGGCACGATGCATCGCGGCTATCGCACTCCAGAGGAACATATCGATTTCCTCGCCGAGGTTCTGCAGCGCGTCGATCGCTAGCGGGGCGGGCAAAGGACTGCGGAAGTTCACATCCGCCCCAGCAGCGGCACAAACTACGAGGCTCGCAATGTGTCGGGCATCGAAAGCGCCCGGCGCAACCCATAGCGCACCCTGATCGCCACAGGCCTGCGCCGGGGCCGGCTCCACCATGGCCCGCGAGAAGCCGGGTGTCGGCCTGCCTCGGCAAGCTACTAAATCAGATTAACTCTGAATAGGCATCCCGAGTAGATTTTCAATGCAGACCGGGCAGTGTAACCGTAACTCTAAACAAAAACACGGGATAGAGCAGGAGATATGGCGATACGTCCGCTGGTAGTGCGCCTATATGAAAAACGCGGCGAGGGTTCTGTCATCAGAACGGCCGAAACTGACGATGCAGGCGTGGTAACTTGGGAGATGTGTGGCGACGTCGTGCCGAGCCCGGTAGATAACAAGGATTTTGCAGTCTGTGCGTTCCTGCACAGGGCCATGCGTCTGGGGCGCGACTTGCACATCGCGGCGCCTGTTTCTCGCAGGATGCTGGAGAATGCGGAGCAATATGCGGCCATATGGAGTTGCTGGCGTCCGTATTATCACAAGATGAAGGTGACCGCCGACGAGGAGATGGATTGCCCGAAAGCGTCGCGGGAGGGCGCTGTTGTCGCCTTCTCGGGCGGTGTCGACGCGACCTTCACCGTTATGCGTCACCAGGAAAAAAGCGCGGGCCGCGCAAGCTGCGACCTCAGAACAGCCATATTGATCCATGGCTTCGACATACCGCTGGTGGACGACAAGGCTTTCAAGATTGCGCTATCGGCCTCCCGAGCAACCCTGGCATCGCGATCAATACCTGTTTCGAGCTGTCGGACGGATTGGAAAAACAAGATCTGTGATGACTGGGAGATGGAGTTCGGCGCGGGACTGGCCGCCGTCATGCATCAATGGTCGGGCGACGCGGGGACGGCATTGCTGGGCTCAGACGAGGATTATGGGCACCTCGAGTTGCCTTGGGGATCCAATCCCCTGACCATCCCCTATCTGTCAGGCGACATGGCCATCCGTTATGACGCCGGTGAATTCACGCGCTCGACGAAGATCGAGGGGTTGGGGCAGTGGCCGGAAGCCCTCGCGAATCTCAGGGTCTGTTGGCAGGGGCCAATGACCGGCAGGAATTGCGGAGTTTGCGAAAAATGCATCAGAACCAAGCTCAACTTTCTCGCGACCGGGCAAGCCGTGCCACCAGCCTTGGGCAGTCTTGGGCCAAATCAGATCGCTGGCCTGAAGGCGTATAATCCGGTGCAGGTCGCCTATCTCGACGACATAGTGGAAACGGCGCTGAAGAACGGGATCGAGGCGCCTTGGGTAAATCAACTTCGCCGTCGCATCCGATATTTGAAGGCGCGCTGCAAGCTGAAGCAACTGATCCTGCCGACACTCAATCGCATGCGCAGGTCGGAACCTGTCCTGTGAGCCGGTCCTGTCGATGCGGAGCACGTCACCTGCTCGATCGTGATGCCGCGTGAAGCGGTAACGAAGTGGGTCTCGCCGGCTCAGCCAGCATAGGCGAAGGCGGGCCGGCAGTTCCTGTGCTGATCCTTATTTGAGGCCTGCGAAGTCGGGCTTGCGCTTGGCTAGGAAGGCCGCGACGCCCTCGCGGCCTTCGGGGCTGGCGATGTTGGCGGCGATGCCGCGCGCTTCGAGTTCCATCTGGACTTCCCAGCCATTGTCGAATGCGGAAAGCAATAGCGCGCGCGACGTGCCGATCGCGCGGGTAGCCGATCGAGCGAGGCCGGCGGCGAGCTTCGCACCTTCGTCGGCCAGCGCCTCATCGTCGACGACCCGGGTGATCATCCCGATCGTCTCGGCCTCTTCGGCGTCGATCCGGCGATTGGAGATGATGATCTCCTGAGCCTTGCGCAACCCAACGAGGCGCGGCAGCAGCCAGGTCAGGCCGCCGTCGGGGCTTACCCCCAGCGCCCCATAGGCTGCCGAAAACTTTGCCGATCGCGCGGCGAGCACGATGTCGCCACATAGCGACAGCCCAAAGCCGGCGCCGGCCACGGGCCCATTGACCAATATGACCAGCGGCTTGTCCATCCGGGCGAGGCGGGACATCGCCATGTGCAGCGTGCTGGCAAGTTCGCTGACCACGGCGCCTACCTGGTCGCCCGACGACGCCATCACTGCGATGTCACCACCGGTGCAGAACATGCGGCCCGCGCCGGTGAGGACGACGCAGCGGATCGTGGGGTCGCTGTCGCATTGGATCGCCGCCTGCACCAGCGCGCTGCCCAGCGGGAGATCCAGTGCATTGCCGGCGGCGGGCCGGTTAAGCGTGATCTTTGCGATCGGGCCGTCGCGTTCGAAGAGGAGGGGACTGTCGGTCATCGCGGTGCCATCCGGATCGCGCCGTCCAGCCGGATCACTTCGCCGTTGAGCATCGGATTGCGGACGATGCTCTCGACGAGCAGCGCATATTCGGCCGGGTTGCCAAGGCGGCTCGGATGCGGCACCTGCTGGCCGAGCGAGTCCTGCGCTGCCTGCGGAAGGCCCTTCATCATCGGCGTCATGAAGATCCCCGGTGCGATCGTCATCACGCGGATACGGTGCTGGGCGAGGTCCCGCGCAGCGCACAGGGTGAGGCCGACCACGCCGGCCTTGGACGCAGCATAGGCGGCCTGGCCGACCTGGCCGTCATAGGCGGCCACCGAAGCGGTGTTCACGATCACGCCGCGTTCCTCGCCGAGCGGTTCTGCCGCGATCAGGCGCGCCGCGAACTTCGACAGGACGTTGAACGTGCCGATGAGGTTGATGTCGACAACCTTACGGAAAATATCGAGCGCGTGAGGAGTCCCGTCCTTGCCGACAATGCGTGCCGGCGGCGCAATGCCGGCGCAATTCACGAGGATACGGGCGACGCCGTGTTTTTGTTCGGCTTCGGCCAGCCCAGCGGCGACGCTGGCGTCGTCAGACACGTCGACCGGCACATAATGGCCGCCGATCCCGGCAGCCGTTTCCGCGCCAATTTCCGCGTTGAGGTCGAAGATCGTGACCTTCGCGCCATTTGCCGCGAGCAGGCGGGCGGTCTCTCCGCCGAGCCCCGAGGCGCCACCGGTAACGATGGCGGCAATTCCGTTAAGATCCATGAACTTCTTCCCCTCAGACGATTTCGACAGCGAAGGCGGTAGCCTCGCCGCCGCCGATGCACAGGCTGGCAACGCCGCGCTTGAGTCCGCGGTGCTCGAGTGCGCCCAGCAAGGTGGTGATTACCCGCGCGCCGCTGGCGCCGATCGGATGGCCGAGAGCGCAGGCGCCGCCGTTGACGTTCAGCTTCTCCGCAGGGATGTCGAGTTCCTTGGCGGCGATCATCGCCACCACGGCGAACGCCTCGTTGATTTCGAACAGATCGACATCGCCGACGGCCCAGCCGGCCTTCGCGAGCAGCTTGCGGATCGCAGGGACCGGCGCGGTGGTGAACAGCCCCGGCTCATGCGCATGCGCTGCGTGCGCCACCACCCTGGCGACAACGGGCAGCCCGAGCTTCTCGGCCACGCTCGCGCGGGTCATCACCAGGGCGGCGGCGCCGTCGGAGATCGACGAAGCATTAGCGGCGGTGATCGTGCCGTCCTTGGCGAAGGCGGGCTTCAGTGTCGGGATCTTGTCGGGACGCGCCTTGCCAGGCTGTTCGTCGCGCTCGATGGTGACGGTGCCGCCGCGCGTCTCCAAGGTCACGGGCACGACCTCGCGGTTGAACGCGCCGCTGTCGATCGCGGCATTGGCGCGGCTGAGCGAACGGATCGCATAATCGTCCTGCGCCTCGCGGGTGAACTGATAGTCGCGCGCCGAGTCCTCGGCGAACGCGCCCATCAGCTTGCCCGGGGTGTAGGCATCCTCGAGGCCATCGAGATACATCGAATCCTTGACGACATCATGGCCGATCCGCGCGCCACCACGATGCTTGGCAAGCAGGTAGGGCGCGTTGGACATGCTCTCCATGCCGCCGGCGACGATGATATCGGCACTGCCGGCGGCGAGCGCGTCATGCGCCATGATCGCAGCCTGCATGCCAGATCCGCACATCTTGTTGACGGTGGTGGCTTCGGCCGACATCGACAGGCCCGCGCCGAGCGCGGCCTGGCGGGCGGGGGCCTGGCCGAGACCCGCGGGCAGCACGCAGCCCATGAAGATCTGCTCTACCTGGCTGGTGTCGATGCCGGCGCGCTCGACCGCGGCCTTCACTGCCGTGGCGCCAAGCTCAGTGGCCGAAGCGCCCGCAAGCGCGCCCTGGAAACCACCCATCGGGGTGCGGGCATAAGATGCGATGACAATCGGATCGATGTTCATGATGCTATCCTCAAAGCGCGCGGGCGATCACCATCCGCTGAATGTCGGAAGTGCCCTCGTAGATTTGGCAAACGCGGACGTCGCGGTAGATTTTGGCCAGGCCATATTCCTCCAGATAGCCATAGCCGCCGAGCGTTTGAAGGGCGCCCGAGACAATGGCTTCAGCCGCCTCCGACGCGAACAGCTTGGCCATCGAGGCTTCCTTCAGGCAGGGAAGCCCGGCGTCCTTGCAGGTCGCGGCATGTAGGACGAGGTGGCGGGCGGCCTCCAGCCGGGTGGCGAGGTCGGCCAGGCGAAAACCCACCGCCTGATGCTCAATGATCGGCTTGCCGAAACTCTTGCGGTCGCGGGCATAGCCGATTGCGATCTCCATCGCCGCCTGCGCCATGCCCACGCATTGCGCTGCGATGCCGATCCGCCCGGCCTCGAGATTGGCGAGCGCGATGTTGAGGCCGCGCCCTTCCTGGCCGAACAGCAGGTCATCCTCGACGAATAGATCGTCGAAGCGGATCGCGCAGGTGTCCGACGCGCCCTGGCCCAGCTTATGTTCTATCTTGTCGACCGAAAATCCCGGCTTGTCGGTGGGCACCAGGAAAGCGGAGATGCCCTTCTTGCCCGCTTCCGGATCGGTGACGGCGAACACCATGACCAGCCCGGCGATGCTGCCGGAGCTGATGAACTGCTTGGCGCCATTGAGTTTCCAGCCGCCGTCGGCACGGGTGGCGCGGGTGCGCAACGCGGCCGCGTCCGATCCAGCGTCGGTTTCCGTCAGGGCGAAGGCGCCGATAATGCGGCCACCGATCAGCTCGGGGAGGAAGCGGGCCTTTTGATTCTCGGTCCCTTCCTTGAGCAGCCCACCGACCAGCAGGCTGTTCTGGATCGAGAGGATCGTCGAAAGAGCGCCGTCGGCGGCGGCGATCTCGATCAGCGAAAGCGCATAGGAAACATAATCTGCCCCGGCGCCGCCGACCGATTCGGGCGCGACCATCCCCATCAGGCCGAGACCGGCAACCTCCTCGAACAATTCCTTGGGATAACCCTTGGCCGACTCAAACGCCTGACTGCGCGGGCGGATACGTTCCTGGGCGAAGTCTCGCACGCCATCCCTGATGGCCGACTGGGTCTCCGTAAGAATCATGAAACCTCTGCGATTGGGGGTGGTTACTCATCAGTAGATTGCATCCCCATCGGTTTCATGTCAAGCAGCGATCAGGGTCATTGGAAGCCGAAGTGCAGCTGGAAAACACCGAATCACCGTTTCGTACGCGCGAGCAGAAGGCCGAGGAGCGCTCGGCCAAGCGCCAGGCGGTGCTGCTCGCGGCGGTGCGGATGTTCAACGAGCGTGGCTTCCATGCGACGTTGCTCGACGATGTGGCAGCGAGCCTCGGAATCTCCAAGCCCACCATCTACCATTATCTCGGCAACAAGGAGCAGGTGTTGCTCGAATGCGTCGCGATCGGACTTGAGCAGTTTCTCGATGCCGTCGAGGAGGCGCACCGGACACCAGGCATGGGGCTCGACCGGCTGCGCCATTTCCTGCGCCGCTACGCCGAGATCAACATGGACGATTTCGGCCGCTGCGTGATACGGACCGGGGTGGAGGCGTTATCCCCCGAGGGCGCGCAGAGCCTTCGCGAGCGCAAACGCCGGATCGACAAGGCGATGCGCGATCTGATTGAGGATGGCATGGCGGACGGATCGATTGCCCGCACCGATCCGAAGATGCTGGCGTTCACGGTAGCGGGCGCGCTCAACTGGCCGGCGCGCTGGCATGCACCGGGCGGCGAGTTGAGCGCCGCGGACATTGCCAGGCAAATGGTGGATATATTGACCGAAGGACTGGCGCCGCGCACCTGACTCCCCCTCCCGCAGTGGCGGCAGAAGGGAGGCGTCAGCCCATCAGCCCGACCAGCCAGTAGAAAGCCGCTGCAATTGCCGCGGCGGCGGGCAGGGTGACAACCCAGGCGATCACGATGCTGCCGGCGACGTTCCAGCGTACCGCCGACAGCCGCCGGGAGGCGCCGACACCGACGATAGCGCCGGTGATCGTGTGGGTAGTCGACACCGGCACGCCGAGCCAGGTCGCGGCGAACAGCGTGATCGCCCCCCCGGTTTCCGCGCAGAAGCCCTGCGCCGGCGTCAGCCGGGTGATCTTCGATCCCATGGTGTGGACGATCCGCCAGCCGCCGAGCAGCGTGCCCAGCCCCATTGCCGACTGGCAGGTGATCACCACCCAGAAGGGGACGTGGAATTCGCCACCGAGCATATGCTGCGAATAGAGCAGGACGGCGATGATCCCCATCGTCTTCTGCGCGTCATTGCCGCCATGGCCGAGCGAATAGAGCGACGCCGACACCAGCTGCATCCGGCGGAAGCGCTTGTCCGCTGTTGTGGGGGTTACGCGGACAAAGGCCCAACTGGTGATCAGCACCAGCAGCAGCGCGAGAAGCAGTCCGACCGTGGGCGACAGGATGATCGCGAAGCTGGTCTTGAGTACGCCGGACCAGACCACCGCCGACAGGCCGGCCTTTGCGGTGCCGGCGCCGATCAGGCCACCGATCAGGGCGTGGCTCGACGAGGAGGGAATGCCGAGCAGCCATGTGATCACATTCCAGCTGATCGCGCCCATCAAGGCGCCGAAGATCACCTGGGCATCGACGATGTCGGCGTCGACGATGCCCTTGCCCACCGTCTCGGCGACATGAAGACCGAAGAAGAGGAAGGCGATGAAATTGAAGAAGGCCGCCCAGGCAACCGCATAATGTGGCTTGAGCACGCGTGTCGACACGACCGTCGCGATCGAGTTGGCGGCATCGTGCAGGCCGTTGAGAAAGTCGAACGCCAGCGCGATGCCGATCAGCCCGACCAGCAGCGGGAAGGAGAGGAGAGCGCCTTCCATCGTCAGGCGTGATCGAGCACGAGGCCCTGGATCTCGTTGGCGACATCCTCGAACCGGTCGGTGATCTTCTCGAGGTGGCTATAGACCTCGCGGCCGATGATGAACGCCATCGGTGATGTGTCGCCTTTCGCCTTGAACAACGTCTTCAGGCCGGAATCGTGGATCTCGTCGGCATGGCCCTCGAGCTTGACGATCCGTTCGGTCAGGCTGTGGAGCCGTGCGGCGTTGCGGCCCAAGTCGCGCAGCAGCGGCATCGCATCGGCGGTGATCCGTGCCGCCTCGACGATGATTCCCGCCATGTCGCGCATCTGCGGCTCGAACGTCTTGAGTTCGTACAGGGTGATCGCCTTGGCGGTCTGGTTCATCTGGTCGATCGCATCGTCCATCGAGCCGATGAGGCTGGTGATCGCCGTGCGGTCGAACGGCGTGATCAGCGTCTTGCGGACATCGACCAGGACGTCGCGGATGATGTCGTCGGCATCATTTTCGCGATCGAAGATCTCCTGGCAGTGGATCGGCATGTCGGCGCCGCCCTGCAGCAGCCGGCCGAGCGCGTCCGCGGCGGTGACGGTCAGCGCCGCATGCGCCTCGAACTGTTCGAAGAAGCTGCCTTGCTTGGGCAGCAATGCCTGGAACCAGCGCACTATGGTGAACCTCTCTGCTGTGTGGCGGCGGGTCGCCGCCACAAATCTCTCGGTAAGTCCGGGATTCCACACCGGCGGGTGGAATGTCGACAATATGTCCTTCAGCTCGGGCTCGTCGACCGCGGCGGCGGCGTCGGCCGGCGCGAACCAGCGCAGTTCGCGCTCGTCCTGCTCCGGCCACTCGTCGAGCTGGGTCGTCACTGAAAATGGAAAGATGTCGACCGTCGCCGGGCGGGACGTGCCGTTCTTGCGGGTCTTGCGATAATTATAGCTGCCGATCGCGAAGGGGCAGGCGATGCCCACCAGACCGGCTTCCTCATAAGCTTCGTGGCTCGCCGCCTCGTGGCTTTTGAGACCCTTGATCCGGTTGCCCTTGGGCAACACCCAGCGCCGCGTATCCCGCGAGGTGATCAGCAGCACCTCGATCTGGCCTGCTGGGCTGGTGCGATAGGGCAGGACGGCAATCTGGCGAATGATCTGATCCCCGGTTCGGTCGCTTCACCTACAAATGTGACGATCCTGTTGCAATCGCCTTGGGTGATTCAAAATTTCCCGTCGCCGATCGGCGGGTGTCGGGTCCTTCCTGTCGTTCGTCGACTCCGGCGATGCGTTTGTCGGCCGCCATGCGCCTTGGTGGAGGCTTTGGCGCGGTCGGTCGAAGCGGAAATGCGCGGCGCGCGTGCCTGGCCTATCTCCTTTCCAACGGCAGACCACCCCGGTGACCGGGCCGCCGCCACGCAGATTTACCGGATGAAGGTCGCCACCCAAGTCCGGAACGCAACAGGAGATATGACATGACCCGTTCGACCACTTTCTTCGCCGCCCTCGCCGTCGCCGCCGCTACCGCTGCCACCGTCTCGTTCCCGGCCCAGGCCGCGGAAGTGACCCAGACCAGCGCGGAAGTCCGCTACGGCGATCTCGATCTCGCCAGCCAGGACGGTGCCCAGGCTCTCAAGGCCCGCGTCATCCGCGCAGCCAAGCAGGTCTGCTCTGCCGATGGCGACAAGTCGCTCAAGGCGCTGTCCCAGTCCGAGAGCTGCACCAAGGTCGCTATCGCCCGTGCGATGCCGCAGGTCGAGCTGGCACTGGCCAACGCCGGCACCCAGATTGCCGAGAACAGCCGCATGAACGTCGCGGCGCACTGATCGCTCCGCCTCCCGGGGTCCCCCAGCCCCCCTATCGCCCCGGGAGGCACCCATGTTTCGAGATACACGCGGCGGACTGGCAATTTCCTCCGCGTGGGACGCACCCTCGGGTTCCCTTGCCCGGGGGTGCTTTCCGTTTTCCTCACTGCCTCCGGGCAGCTCGCGCACGCTCCCCGTGCGCGCCGACCGGCTTCCAGCAGAAGCGCCGACGGAACTGAACGGCGGCTCCACGCGTCCTCTGCCTGGCTCAACCCGGATTTCCACGGAAGAGCTGCGTCATGACCGAACCCCGTCCTTCATCGCCGTGAGGAAATTGCATGTCGACCCGGCCCAGCCAACCGGTGCTCGCGCCCCCGCCGCGGATCGAGCCTTCGAGCCACAGCCTGTTCGTAGACTTCGATGGAACGCTGGTGCCGCTGGTCGACCGGCCGGACCTGGTCCGGGCCGATTCCGAATTGACCGAGCTGCTGGAGGCGCTCCATCGGCGCTTCCCTGGTCGGCTGGCGCTGATCAGCGGCAGATCGGTCGAGCAGCTCGACCGGATGATCGGGCCGATCACGCAGATCATCGCCATCGCCGGCAGCCATGGCGCGGAGGTCCGCCACGACGGCCGGCTGATCCAGCCGCCACGGCCGGCCGGTCTCGATGCCGCCATAGCCGAGGTGCGATCCTATGGCGCCGGGCATCCCGAGATGATCATCGAGGAAAAGAGCCATGGCGTGGCGATGCACTATCGAGTCGCCCCCATCCTCGAGGAGCCGGTGAAGCGGCAGGCCTATAAAATCGCCGAGCGAACAGGTCTGGAAGTCCAGCCGGGCAAGATGATGGTCGAACTGCGCGGCCCCGGCTGGGACAAGGGCGGGGCCGTCGACGCCCTGCTGGCCGGCCCCCCCATGACCGGGACGCTGCCGGTGGTGATCGGCGACGACCTTACCGACGAGCCGGCGATGCGGATCGCGGGCGAGAAGGGCGGCTTCGGCATTCTCGTCGGCGCCCGGCGGGAAACCGCCGCGCTCTACGGCCTGGGCGATGTCGGGGCGGTCCGGCACTGGCTGTGGGACATGGCCGCATGACCGCGACGCTCGATCTCTGGCCGATCGGTAATTGCCAGGTGTCGGCGCTGGTCGATCGCGCCGGGCGCTTCGTCTGGGCGTGCGTCCCGCGCGTCGACGGCGATCCGGCCTTCTGCTCGTTGCTGGACGATCATCCGCCATCGGCCGAGGGCGCACGCGGCTTCTGGGAGATCGACCTGGAAGGCGGCGTCGAGACGCACCAGGAATATCTGCGCAACACCGCGATTCTCATCACCCGTCACAGCGATGGCGCGGGCAATGCGATCGAAGTGACGGACTTCTGTCCAAGGCACTATCGTCATGGCCGGATGTATCGTCCGGTCGCCTTCGCACGGATCGTGCGGCCGATCGCCGGAAGCCCGCGCATCCGAGTCAGGCTGCGTCCGGCCTATGACTGGGGGGCGGCCGATCCGACGACGACGCAAGGGTCCAACCATATCCGCTACCAGCTGAGCGACACGACCCTGCGTCTCACCACTTCCGCTCCGCTCGGCTGGATCCAGGCCGAGCGGTTGTTCCGAGTGGAGCGCCCGCTGCATTTCTTTCTCGGACCTGACGAGAGCTTCGTCGGCGACATCGGCGGCGCGCTCGACACCATGCTCAAGCATACCGCGGCAGAATGGCGCCAATGGACCCGCGCCCTGGCGACGCCGGTCGAGTGGCAGGAGGCGGTTATCCGTTCGGCCATCACCCTGAAGCTGTGCCAGCACGAGGAGACCGGGGCGATCGTCGCGGCGCTCACCACCTCGATCCCGGAACATGCCGGCTCGGAACGCAATTGGGACTATCGCTACTGCTGGATTCGCGACGCCTATTACACGGTGCAGGCGCTCAATCGCCTCGGCGCGCTCGACGTGCTCGAATCCTATCTCGAATATCTGCGCAACATCGTCGACAACGCCAAGGGCGGGCATATCCAGCCGCTTTACGGCGTCGGCGGCGAAGCCGTTCTGACCGAGCGCGTCGCGCCGGCGCTGTCGGGCTATCGCGGCATGCGGCCGGTGCGGGTCGGCAACCAGGCCTATGAGCAGATCCAGCACGACGCTTATGGCCAGATCATCCTTTCCAACGCCCAGGCCTTTTTCGACCGCAGGCTTTACCGGATGGCGGGCATAGAAGACTTCCGCGCGCTCGAACGGGTCGGCGAGCATGCCTGGGATGTGCACGACAAGCCCGATGCCGGGCTGTGGGAGCTGCGCACCAAAAGCCACGTGCATACCTATTCGGTGGCGATGTGCTGGGCGGCCTGCGACCGGCTCGCCAATGCCGCCGAGGCGCTCGGCCTTCCGGCGCGCGAGCGCTTCTGGCGCGACCGCGCCGGCCATATCCGCGCCCGCATCGAACGCGCCGCCTGGCGCGAGGATACTCAGCGTATCTCCGCAACCTTCGGGGGCGACGATCTCGACGCGAGCCTGATCCAGCTGCTCGACCTGCGCTTCGTGAAGCCGGGTGACGAGCGCTTCCAGGGCACATTGCGGGCGGTCGAGGATGGATTGCGGCGCGGATCGCACATGCTGCGCTACGCGACTGAAGATGACTTCGGCCTGCCGCATACCGCTTTCAATGTGTGCACCTTCTGGCTGATCGAAGCATTATGGCTGACGGGCCGAACCAATGATGCACGCGAACTGTTCGAGGAAATGCTGTCGCGGCGGACCCCGGCGGGGCTGCTGTCGGAGGACATCGATCCTGCGACCGGCGAACTCTGGGGCAACTATCCGCAAACCTATTCTTTGGTCGGCATGATCAACTGCGCGACCCTGCTCAGCAAGCCGTGGAGTTCGGTGCGATGAGTCGGCTGATCATCGTCTCCAACCGCGTCCAGCCGCCGACGGGCGAAGGCACTGGCAGCCAGGGCGGCCTCGCTGTCGCCCTGTCGGCGGCGCTGCGCGAATCGAGCGGGATCTGGTTCGGCTGGTCGGGCGACATCACCGATCAGTTCACCGGCCATATCAACCTGCAGCGCAACTACGGCGTCACCACCGCGACGATCGACCTCGAGGAGCAGGACGTCGACGAATATTATAACGGCTATGCCAATCGCACGCTGTGGCCGCTATTCCATTACCGGATGGACCTGGCCGAGTTCGAGAGCGGCTTTGCCGAGGGCTATGAGCGGGTCAACCAGCGCTTCGCCGAAACGCTCGAACCGCTCATCGAGCGCGACGATCTCGTCTGGATTCATGATTATCACATGTTCCCGCTCGGCCAATATCTGCGCGACCGCGAGGTTGCCAACCGGATCGGCTTTTTCCTGCACATCCCGTGGCCGCCCTACCGGCTGCTGCTGTCGCTGCCCAATCACCGCCAGCTGGTCGAGACATTGTTCGCCTATGACGTGGTGGGCTTCCAGACCCAGGATTCGCTGACCAGCTTCCACGACTATGTAACCCAGGAGATGGGCGGCACGATCGCCGAGGATGGGCGGGTGACGGTTGACGACAGGTCGATACGGGCGATCGCCTGCCCGATCGGGATCGACACCGAGAATTTTGTGGCGGCGTCGCAATCCGCGCCCGCCCGCTATGCTTATTACCGGATGCGCCAGAGCAGTTCGGGGCGGGACATGATCATCGGCGTCGACCGGCTCGACTATTCAAAGGGCCTGGAGGAACGCTTCCTCGGATATGAACGGCTGTTGCAGGGCGAGGAAAAGCTGCACGGCGAAGTCTTCCTGCTGCAGATCGCCCCGCCCTCGCGTGGCGACGTGCAGAGCTACCGCGAGATCCGCGCCTCGCTCGACGCGCTGTCCGGCCGGATCAACGGGGCTTATGCCAATGTCGAATGGGTGCCGATCCGCTACGTGAATCGCGGCTATCCGCGCGATCGGCTCGCGGGCATCTACCGCGCCGCCAAGATCGGGCTGGTGACGCCGCTGCGCGACGGCATGAACCTGGTCGCCAAGGAATATATCGCCGCGCAGGACCCGGAAGACCCCGGCGTGCTGATCCTGTCGCGCTTCGCCGGCGCAGCCGAGCAGCTGACCGAGGCGCTGCTGATCAATCCCTATAGCCCGGAGGAGATCGCCGATGCGATCACGCTGGCGCTCGATATGCCCCTCGAGGAACGCAAGGCGCGATGGCGCGCCTGCATGGACAATATCGCGGCCGAAGACGTGATCTGGTGGCGCCGGCGCTTCACCGAGGCGCTCGAGTCGGTGACGCAGTCGGTCGGCTGAGCAAGAGGGCGCACATCCTCCTCAAAATCGGCATCCTGACCTGATCCGGGTCCGACGCGTGACATATCGCACCCGCGCGGCTATTTATTTTCTGATGCTGCGATGCGGCAATGGGCATGCGCTGGAGGAATATTCTGTCTGACGGTCGTCCGATCGATGAGTTCCGCATGCTAGCGCGAAGCCATCCGCTACGAGCGTCGCTCTCCGAGGAAATGCACGTCCGCAAGTTGCCGCATTTCCACGCACCCGCGCGGCTGATGCAGATCGTCACGCATGTCGGCGAAAAGGGCATCGAGGATAGCCGCCTCCATGTCGAGGCGCTCTGCGCGCGCCACGATGTCGCCATTCCCGCCAGCGCCAAATATTTCATATGCCGGCTCGGTGAGTTCGAGCTGGTCTGGGAACGCCACACCGAGGTCGCGAGCTACACATTCATCCGCCGCGACATGCTCGATCCGGGCTTCAGCAGCGAGCCCTTCGCCGCGCTGGCGGACGACTTCGTCGCGCAGCTTCCGGGCGAGGTGATCCGCGCGACCCAGATTGCCCTGGTCGGGCGCGATGTCGCACCCGATCTGCTCGATAGCCTGACGCGGTTTTTCTCGGCCGACGATCTGATCGTCTGCGATGTGATGGATGGGCGCGCCCGCCTCTGGTCGGATTTCCGGTTGCACGCGGACGGCTTCGGCCGCCTGCTGATCGCCGATCACGGCCTCGAAGGCGCCGAACCCGCCCAACTCATCCAGCGCGTGCAGGAGCTGGGCAATTACCGCAACATGGCGTTGCTTGGGCTGCCGCTGGCGCAGAGCCTGACCCCACGGGTGACCGCGCTGGAGCAACGCCTGTCGGCCCTCACCGACGCCGTCGCCGAGCGCCTGTCGGACGATGAGGGGCTGCTCGACGAGCTGAGCTTCCTCTCGGCCGAACTGGCGCGGCTGATGGCTGACACCAGTTACCGGATGAGCGCCACCCGCGCCTATGCGCAGCTCAGCACCGATCGGCTGCACAGCCTCGCCACCCGTGCGGTGCGCGGCCATCCGACCCTGGTCGACTTTACCGAGCGGCGGCTGATCCCGGCGATGCGGACCTGCAATTCCTTCTCGCAGCGGCTCGAGGATCTGTCGCAGCGCGTCGCCTGGACCAGTTCGCTACTTCGCACCCGCGTCGACACCGCGCTGGCCCGCCAAAACCGCGACCTGCTCGACTCGATGGACCGCCGCACCCACCTCCAGCTCCGCCTCCAGCAGACCGTCGAGGGGCTCTCGGTGGTGGCGATCAGCTATTATCTGGTCGGGTTGATCGGCTATGTGTTCAAGGGGCTGCACGAGGTTGTGCCGGTCCTGAAGCCCGAACTCGCGACAGGCCTTGCCATACCGCTGGTGGCGCTGTGCGTCGCGCTGGCGGTACGGCGCATCCAACGTACGCTGCACGCGGGATAGGGGCTCGGATCGTCGGCCTGGGCCGGGCCCGCCACCTTCAACTCACTACTGCGCCCCAGCGATAGCTGAGCGCCTGGCGACGGGGTGCGGCCGACGACCTGCGATTATGCGCCACCTCGAAGCAAATCATCGCGAACGACACATGGTCGAAAACACGCCACCACATCATCTTGTCCCCTTTTTCGGTCGATGCTTCGATTAGTGGATAGTCGGTGTCCACCAAATGTTGATGGCGCGGGGATGGCCGGTGGCGGGGATCGTCCAGCGGAGCCTGGCGTGATGCGTTGCCGCGATCCGGCTATCCATCTCACTGCCGCCAAACACCAGCAAATAGGTGCCGCCAGGCAGCCTCGTCATAGCTAGGGGCGGCCCCCGTCGACCGGGATCGACGAGATCGATCCCTTTGCCATGCGCGAGATAGGCCAGTGGCTGATAGAGCCACCAGTCCTCGGCGATCACCTGCGCCGGTCCGCTCACGGTCGTCGCCGCCAAGATGCACTCGACCGCCACCTGCTTGGGTTCGCGCAGCCCGGTCCAGAAGGCCGTTGCGGAGACGCTGCCCTCCCGCTCCAGCACGACGAAATAGCGTAACCAGAAGCCGACCAGAAGCGACGCCGTAATCGCTAGGGTAAACAGGATTGCGCGGCCCTCCCGTCCCGGTTCGGGGAACAGCCGCCGGATCAGCAGCCCAAGCGCCAGAACGGTCGGCACGATCAGCACCAGCGCATAACGTTCATGGTGCGGCTGCAGCGCTTCGTTGCCAGCGATCAGGAAGAAGGCCAGGAGACTGGCCACCCAGCCAGTGACAATGCCTGCGATCAGCCCGAAGCGTTTTCCCCATAAGCCGGCGGTGCCTACGGTCACCAGCAGGGCCAGCAGCGCCGCGCCGAACACGTCGGCGGCATGGCGCGCGACGCCGAGACCATGGCCGGTGACGAAGCTGTATACGGTCTCGCCCGACAGGAGGCGCTCAAATAGAAGCGGGAAGATCGCCCATTCTAGCGGCTGGGTGAGTCGGTCTTTCAGTCCAGCCATTCCGATGCCGACCTGCCCCTGCGAGGTGGTGATCGCGAGCAGGGCCAGCGCGGCGGCGAGGAGCGCGACATGAACACCGCTGCGCTTGAGTGCCTGTCTACGCCCGTGCCGCTCAAGGTCGGCGCCGAGGAAGGCGAAGGTCAGGAACGGCGCGGCGAATACGCTGGTCGGATGGACGATCAACGCGAGCGCAAAGGCAAGCGCCGAGAGCAGTGGCCGGCCTGCCAGTGCCGCCCAGCAAGAGGCGAGTATCACCAGGCCGATATGGCTCGGATCCCAGCCGAACCGCGCATAGACGATGTTCGCGGGCAGCGCCGCCATCAGCAGCAGCGCGATCATCGCGGTGGTGCGATCGAAGAAGCGTCGGCCGATTGCATAGGCCAGCCCCATCGCCGCAAGCGATGAGATCAGCGGGGGAATACGCAACAGCGTCACGCTCGGCGTGAAGATCGGCTGGAGCACAAGCATCCAGCCGATCTGCACCGGCCCAGGCAGATTTCCGCTCGGAGTCCGCCAACGCAACGCTTCGCCCCCGGCCCAGCGCTGCGCCTGCACCCCATACCAAGCCTCGTCACCATTGAGGCCGGGCAGCCGGTCGAGCGCATAGATGCGGAATATTATAGCGATCGCTATGATGATCCACGGCGCGGCCGCGATTATCCGGGACGACAGCGTGTCGGCGCGCGCAGTCATCGCCGGTGATCCAAGACCCGCGTCATGGCCATCGTCTCGCGCAGGATGAGCGCGATCTCGCCGCCCCACCCAGCCTCAACTCACCGCCGCCCGCCGCCGATAGCTTAGCGCTTCCGCGATATGCACCCGGCTCACGCCTTCCGCGCCCGCCAGATCGGCGATCGTGCGGCTGACCCGCAGCACCCGGTGATAGCCGCGCGCCGACAGCCGCATCGCCTCGGCGGCCTGCGCGAGCAGCTTGCGGCCTGCCTCGTCCGGCGTCGCGACGCTGTCGAGCAGTTCGCCGTCGGCCTCGGCGTTAGTGCGGGCGCCATGGCCGGTGAAGCGCGCGGTCTGGATCGCGCGGGCGGCGGCGACGCGGGCGGCGACTTCGGCCGAGCCTTCGGCGGGGGGCGGCAGCACGAGATCGGCGGCGCTGACGGCGGCGACCTCGACGTGGAGATCGATACGATCGAGCAGCGGGCCCGACAACTTGGCTTGGTAGTCCGTGGCGCAGCGCGGCGCGCGCGAGCAGGCGAGGGCGGCATCTCCGAGATGGCCGCAGCGGCAGGGATTCATCGCCGCGATCAGCTGGACGCGGGCCGGGAAGGTGACATGGGCGTTGGCGCGGGCGACCGAGACCTTGCCGGTCTCGAGCGGCTGGCGCAGCGAATCGAGCACCGCGCGCTGGAACTCCGGCATTTCGTCAAGGAACAGCACGCCGAGATGGGCGAGGCTTACCTCCCCAGGGCGAACGCGCAGCCCGCCGCCGATCAGCGCGGCCATCGACGCTGAATGATGGGGGCTGCGGAACGGGCGGGCGCGGATAAGCCGCCCGCCCTGCAACTCGCCGGCGACCGAGGCCACCATCGACACTTCCAGCGCCTCGGCGGGGGTGAGCTCGGGCAATATGCCGGGAAGGCAGGCTGCCATCAGCGACTTGCCCGCGCCGGGAGGTCCGCTCATCAGCAGATTGTATCCTATTACACCAGCGGTCACGGCCCTGTTGCGGGATAGTTCAAACGGGGTAAGTTTTACCTCTCGGCGTGGGATTTCCGAGTGGCGCGCTCTCAAGGAAGTGTAGCCGAAGGTCGTCAAAGGCCGAGCCGACGCCGTGCGAAACTCTCGAAGGCGTCGATTTCGAGCACGGCCTTGGTCGCACCCTTGTTGAGCTTCTCAATCCGCTCTTCAACGAACGGCTCGAGCATCTCGGGATCGCCATGCGTTGGATGGACGGTTCGCCAGTCCTGCAAATCGGTATCCCGCACCGGGAACGTATTGCGAGCGAGACAGGTCGCAAACTCTCTGATCACCTGCCAAGTTGCAAGCCATCGTTTGTTGAGGGTTGGATCGACAAAATTGTAACGCGACCCTTCCCAACGCGCCATGTTAAAAAGGGCTGCCGAGGCCGGATCATGATACGATCCCACCCCAAAGTCCTGTTCTCTAAGGAAATCCAGCAGGGACTGCGGTAGTGTCTTCACAATGCTGTCGAACAATGCAGTGTCGTGCGGGCTAGGCGTTCGACGCCCGCCTAGCTCCGCGAAGAGCCAAGCAAGGGCAGCCATGAGGGCAGCGCCGAACTTGGCAGCATCAATCTCTCGGGGATGATCGGGCCATAGCCCCACAATGATCGCTACAACGAGCGCGCATCCAGTGGTTATCCGGCCTTGATCTGTCGTTAGCTGCTGGAGGAACCTTGTCATCCTGTCCCTATCCCTTCCGGCGTTGGCAAGCGTACATCCTCTGCTTCCACGGCAGCCATCGGCCGTTCAGCAAGAACCATGAGCTACGCAGGCTGCGCCAGCGGCACGCTTGACGTCGTCGCAAGCCTGATCATTAACCTGCTTTTTGCTGGCATGGATGATGTCGATCTTTGCGCCTAAGCCCATCAGAACTGGTCTTTCAACGATTGGGTCACGCTAAACGGCGGAAAGTTAGCTGCACGCCGTGTGCTGTTTAGCAGGTCGTAATACTGCGCCCATGCAAACTCGTTCGCAATCTCGGCGGGCCGGTCATAGGAGTACATTTCGAGATAGTCGTCGATCTTGCCTGTGACACGATAGCGGGCTTCTGCGACGGGCGAAACGTAGAACCGAATGGCATAGCGAATGTTGTTCAGGAATTCCGCTAGTGTGCTGGCGTGGTACGCGAATAGATGCGTGTGAAACCAATCCCAACAATCTGGTAGCGCGGCATAGGCTTGGCTCTCGTTAATCGTAACGCCGTTCTCCCCGAGAATTTTTTGCAACTTAGCAGCCTGTCCGCCGAGACGAAGGAAGTTGTGCTTCCCAATGTCTCCGCCCATGCGGAGAAAGTCGATACGTTTGATAGTTAGATTGACCTTCACCTCGATGTTTGACAGCCATACCTCCGGGACGAAGGCAGAAGCCTCAAGCCATTCAGTGAAATCGTGAACCAGCGACGCGAGGAAATCGAGATCGGTTCCGATCAATGGGTTCTCGCAAATGCGCGCGAGGTAAAAGAGAGTGGTGTAATCGGTGGCCTTGCTGCCTTGGGGTGGCTTTGGCAGTCCGAAGGGTATTGGCCCTTGTCCCTTGCCAGTGACCGGCGAGAGAAAGTCCCGCAGCATGATTGCGAATTGCCGAAGGGTGTCTGACGTTTTGGGCAGGAGATTTGTGTTTTCCTTCTTCTCGCCCAGTGAGCAAAATATGGCATGGTTCACCATATCGTCCACCATGCCCATTACGGCATTCAGAACGATGGCCTCCTGCTCAAGCGTGGTGAATGTCATCGTGCCCCCTTAGGGGTCGAACTTAGCTTAATGTCCGATATGAGCGATAGCCGATCGCGCGCCATGTGCGGTGTACGGTCACAGCGCCACTGGGTGGGCTTGGCAGGAAAGCCAACCGGGATCGGCAAAGCCAGGAAAACAAGGATTTTGCGGAGTGGCATCAGGCGGAATTAGTACCAGTTTCAGTACCCACTTGCCGAATAGTCGGCGGGGGAGTGGCCGCGATCCGACGTGGTGCGGAATGGGAGTGATGAGTGGTTAGCGGTCATCCGTCGTCGAGTTGCTAAACGCCTCCACGCCAGACACATGCGACGGGGAAGATTGCAAACGCGATCAGCATAATCGCGAACGGATATAAATCGCATAACAACCGGCTTTTCCGAGCGAGGAACGCTGACAGCGCGGCCAACGCTAGGAAGGCGACAGGAAACCCAACATATAAGATGTACTGCCCTGTAGCTGGATACCCCGGCACATGCTGCCTCATTATGCCGACGATGCCCTGGACGCCGCTCAGTAGGAGCAGCACCCAAATGAGGGCAACTAGGGCATTAGGAAGATCGGTCCAACGCACGCCCTAGCCTCAACGGTTATTCGCACGACCGCAAGGAGATCGGATGCGGTCGTTCGATCCGATCTGGTGCCGATTACCGGGGAGTTTTCACTCGGCCTCGGTGGTAAGCAGACGCTGCGTTGCCTAGTGTGCCGAGATGGCTGACGAAATAGACTGCTGGAACAGGCTGGGGTCGCATCTCGGCATTAACGTCACAGCTCCCGCTACAATCATGATCGGGACATCCCGCGTGACTTTTACCGCATTGCTGCCCCAGATCGGAGGGGAGAGCGGCATGATCGTTGACCCGGAATGGACAGTAATCGAACCCCATGCGGACATGCTCTGGAAGCTCGGATACGGCTATTCGGCCGTGAGCCTTGGGCTTGACGATGACTATGACAGTGCAAGAGAGATGCTGCGGGATTGGGGCTGGTCGGCCGCCGAGCAAGAGCCAAGCTGGTGGTAGCCCATTGACGGCGGTGGGTCGGCAGCCGCCGTTCCATCCATTCTGGGCAGGAATGACTGCTGGCGGATAGCAGATATCAAGCCACCTCAGTCAAGGCGGCTGTAGAAAGCCTCATTGGCGGCGACATGGCTTCCAAGCACCGTCATTAACTCACTGTCGGCCTCTTCGGTTAAAACGTCATACTCGTCCAAGCCATCGTGCCATTGAACTTCCAAGCGATGCCACCGCTCATCCTCGGTCGATGCGGGCAGCGGTGCTCCCAAACCCTGCAGAACGATTTGTAGCTGGTGGGCTGCTTTTCGGGCACCCAGAGCAGTGAGCGCATCGACGACCTCGATGGCGTCCAAGTAATGCGTTGAAGTCAGAAAGGAGTTTAGACCGCCATTGTTCGCCCCCGCCATGAAGAGGTTGGCGACCGCAGCGGCACGCTTGCTGCTTCCCAGTTCATATGAAGCTGGGCTGCTTTGCATTACGAAGTTGTTCCAAGCACGGTTTGAGCAGGTCGGCATAGCTCTTGCCTACAACGAAGTGCCCGTGCCCGCTACGGGTCGGTTGCTGCCGCTCAATCCGATCTGGTCCGGAATAACCGGGAATGAGCTGGGACCGATCCCTAGCTACCAGCGCGGATTGCGCCGTATCCGAAACCGCCGAAACATCGCCTGCGCTGGAGCATCGGTCTCCGGTGTCAGTCGTCCGGCCTCCCTTAGCCTGCCTTTCCACTCCGCAACGCCCTTGTCGGCGTTCCTAGCCGATATGGCCTTGCCTGCGGCCGTCCGGGCAGTGGATTGCTGCCACGGTCATATCTGCCGCATCCGTTCATTCTGGCGGCTCCCAGTTCGGATCAAGATTGAGCGGGGTCATGTCCACGACCGCGAGCTTGGCCATCGGTTCGATCGGCACGACCACGCCCTGTGCCGAAAGCGACCGTGGATCAACTGTGCCAACCTCCATCCTTGCGACCCGCTGCTCCGCGAGCTGTACTTGTCGATACCGGGCGCGGACCTCGATCTCAGCCTTGGCGTTCTCCTCCTTCATGGACACGACCGCACGAGCTTCCCCTATTTCAGCAGCGGCCTGCTCCGGGGTCATGCCTCGTTTCAAGAGGCGTGCCATCTCTGTCCGCTCCGGCGAAGCCAGCCATGCGTCGAGCTTGCCGCTCGCCCAACACTCGGCGAAATGGTCTATGAACGATACAAAGAAACCGACCGTGGGCACCTTTGGCGGCTTGCTCTTAGTCATCCACCGAAGCTGTTTGAGGATCACCCCCGACCAGTTACGCACGGACCAATCGACAAAGTCACCGAAGGTAATCTGCTTGGCGTTGGCCCAAGCAACCATCTTTTGCCCGATCAGGCCCTTGTTCTTGGTGGTCCACGGGGTGTGGCCTATCGCCGGGTATGCGTCGATCAGCGCGAGCCGCCAGCGGGTCTCCAGCGCAGCGACCGTATCCTTGCCGCTGGCCTTGCGCTCGGCGGCGGCGCGGTGGGCGGCGGTGGCAGCTCCTAACTTTCCCCGGACAGTTTCTGTGGACCCGGCAACCCCGTGAAGCGAACGCGGAACGGTATAGTTTTCTTTCTCCCGATTTCTTTCTCCCCGATTTCTTTCTCTCGTGTCGCTGTCAGAGACGGGGATAGTCTCACGGTGAGACGGGGTAGTCTCACTTTGAGACGGGTCACGGGGGCGTTCTGGGATGTCGAGTTTCCTCGATGACCAGTCCAAATTGATCGAATAAACCTTGATTTCCTTGCCTTCCGGGTGGTCGTGGCGGGCAATAATGCCCTTGCGCTCCAACGAGGCCAGTGCCCGGAACAGGGTCGCCCGGCTCATGTTGAGCCCCGTATAGAGCGCGTCGCCCTCCAACATCCGTCTCGTGCTGAACGTGGCGCGGGTCTTCCCCCAGCCGATCGTCCGATCGGCGATCATCATAGCTAGGATAAGCTCGAAGCTGTTGAGGCACCCACCCCACTCTCGGATGATCCGCTGATAAACCTGCAAGCACGATGGCTCGGTCGGCGTCGTTTCACGGTGTGCCGAGATCGGCACGACATTGCTTTCCATTATATCTGCCCCACATCAAAGATGCCGCCCAGTCGTCGTGGGTGGGGCCACACCAGACCGGGCGGCATCCAGCTTTCGCTAGTAGCAAGATAATTAATCGTGAGAACGTTTCAATATATTTCGAGTGCAACTAGTTGCAACGGCGATTATTTGGTATTTCTATGAAATTATTGAGAAATTATTTATAGAAGAGAAGACATTTTTTGTCAACGTAGTGCGAAGATGTACTTTCGGTTATAATTCATATCGTCTCAACCCACATTGAGCGATGGCGATGATACTTCCCTTTTGCGGTCATCGCATTTCAGCTTGGGTCAGCGGTGCGGGACGTGGGTACGCTCAAGGCACGTGCCATGATCTGGTAATGATGATCGGCGGTGCCCTGCCAGTCATAGCGTTCCGAATGATGCCGGATCAGGGCACGATCCCATTGTCGGGACATGGCAGAGCGGATGCCCTCTGTGATGGCCGCAGTCGTCCTCGCCTTGAACAGCAAGCCGATCTTGGGGTCGGTGACCACCTCGGGCGCTCCCCACACGGGCGTTGCCGCGATCGGCGTGCCGCAGGCGAGGGCTTCCAATAGCACATTAGAGATGCCCTCATATTTGGAGCAGCTCACCAGCAGATCGGACGCACCGAGTAGCGTTGCGAGGTGGGCTTGATCGACCGGGCCAATGAACGTCACCCTGTCCGTTGCTCCCAGCTCGTAGGCTAGCTTCATCAGCCGATCTCGTTCAGGGCCATCGCCGACGATCATCAATTCTGCATCTGGTATCGCGGATACCGCCTCTATCGCGAGGTGATGGCCCTTGTTTTCGAGAGCATGGCCGACCGAGATCACCGTGAAGCGTCTCAGGCCCAAGCCTTGGCGGAGGGTGTGGCGGTCCTCTGGCGGGCTGAACATCTCATGGTCCACGCCATGCTCGACAACCGAGAGCTTTTCCGGCGCGACGCCGCAGCCGGTCAGCTCATCGACAAGAGCTTGGCAGACCGCTGTCGTCGCGATGGACCGTCGCACCGCCCACCTGATCATCGCGCCGGGCATGGCCTGATGTGCGATCTGGCTGGCGTCGGTGCCGAGAGCAGTCAGCATCACCGGCTTACGGAGGCAGAGGCCCACCAGACAGGCGGCGACGCCATCCGGATAGAGATAATAAGCGTCGATGACATCCGGGTCGAAGCCTGATCGTCTGATGCTCCGGATCGAACGCAGCGCGGCGGACGCGATGCTGAACGGGGTGAGCCACATGCTGATCTTCGGCACCATAAGATACCGCATGAAACGCACCCTGATACCTGCCGCTTCATCCTCGCGGGGTGTTTGGGCGAGCTTAGCATAGCTGCCGAAGATTGGCGCTTTGAAGGGGAACCACGGAACCGGCGCTATCACTCGCAGCTCCACGCCCGGCACGCACGACAAGTGCTTTAGCCGGTGCTTGAGGAAAATGCCGTTGCCCGGTCGAGAACCACTCGGAAAGAGGTTGGTGAAGGCGAGTATCTTCAACTTTGAGCCCATCCAGCTTTCTTATGGACAACCGCGCTCTGCCCCAGAACCGGGAGGAGAGGCGTCATCCGGCTCTCTCCAAGATGTTGGCGGACGTGCCCGCCCAGCGTGATATCGATATGCAGGCACGTTTTTCACGTGCTGGCTGATCTTCGCGGCGTAGCGTGAAGTGGCCGATCAGTGCGAGCAGATCGGGCGCCGCCACCACTTCGATCGAGCCGGCCCAGGCGGCTTCGGACCCCTGCGCCGAAGGGCAGACGAGGCCCAGGTCGCGTTCGGACGCGTGCAGGGCGGCGAGCAGTACGCCCGGCGCCGGGGCGACGCGGCCGTCGAGCCCGAGTTCGCCGACGACGACATAGGAGGCCAGCGTCTCGGCATCGATCACGCCCATCGCGCCGAGCAGCCCCAGCGCGATCGGCAGATCATAATGCGCGCCCTCCTTCGGCAGGTCGGCGGGCGACAGGTTCACGGTGATCCGCTTGGGGGGCAGCGCGAGTCCGATCGCGGACAGCGCCGCCCGCACCCGCTCCCGGCTCTCGGCAACCGCCTTGTCCGGCAGCCCGACTACCACGAAGGCCGGCATCCCCGGCGCGACCTGCACCTGTACTTCGACGGCGCGGGCCTCCAGCCCCAGAAATGCGACCGTCGCGACATGCGCCACCATAGACCAGCCCCCGATGTTCCCGGGCTGTTCTATCGGCGGGGGTGAAAGGATTGTCGAGGTTTTTCGGCTATTGGCTGAGCAGGTCCACCTGGCCGCTGTCGAAGGCCGAGAGCTTCACCCAGCCAAGCGAGGTCGGCGCGACGCCAGGAAGATCGATGCTATACTGATGCCAACTGCCGGCCGGCAGCGGCTCCGGCGCCACGAAATTCAGCGACTGCACCGTGCTGGGCGTCATCGGCGAGCCCTTGGCGTCGTTCGAGCCCCATTCGACCTTCGCCGTCATGCCGCTGAGCCGCGCCGTGGTCGGATTGCCGAAATCCAGCACGATCCGCGAGCCGCCGGCATAGGGCTGGACATCGGCGAGCGCCACCGCCACTCGGCCGAAATCGGTGGCGAGAAGGCCATAGCCGGTCTGACCCGGCTTGAGGGTAATCGCCTGGTGTTCGCCGATCGACTGCTCGACCTTGGCGAGACGATCCTCCATCGCCTTCAGCCGATCGTCGACCTTCGAATGGCAGGCGCTGAGCGCCGGTAGCAGCATGAGCAGGCAGAGGGCGGAACGGCGCATGTCGGTCTCCAGGCTACGACTGTGTTGCGCCTCCGAACGCATGCGAAACGAAAAGGAGCCATCGGCCGAAACGAATTCTGCCGTGGTCTTGTCGATCGCCGGCGCCGTGCACATTGATTGACTCGCGCCGGGCTTTTGCCTAAGCGCGCTCTCGTTAGCGGCTGCCACTTGTTCGGCGGCCCTTTTGTTTTGAATTTGAGGCGAGATACGATGAAGCGCACTTTCCAGCCGAGCAACCTGGTCCGCAAGCGGCGCCACGGTTTCCGTTCGCGCAGCGCCACCCCCGGTGGCCGCAAGGTGCTGGCCGCTCGCCGTGCGCGCGGCCGCAACAAGCTGTCCGCCTGAACGCGACTCCGTATGCGGTGCTTCGGCGCCGTGCGGATTTTCTGGCGGCGAATGGCGGCCGGCGGGCGCCAATGCCCGGTTTCGTGCTGCTGGTAAGGCCGCGCGGCGATGACGATCCCGTCATGCGCCTGGGCATCACCGTGACCAAGAAGATCGGCAATGCGGTCGTCCGCAACCGCATCAAGCGACGCTTCCGCGCGCTCGCTCGCGAGCTGCTGCCGATCGCCGGCATAGCCGGTGCCGATCATGTCCTGATCGGCCGCTCCGGTGGTCTCGACAATGATTTCGCCGATCTGCGCGCGCAGCTGCTGAAAGCGTTGGGGAAGATTTCGCCGAGGCCGCTGGCGTGATCGGACGGGTCATCATCCTGCTGGCGAAGGCCTGGCAGAAGGGCCCATCGCTGATCCTGCCGCCGACCTGTCGCTACGTGCCGAGCTGTTCGGCCTATACGATCGAGGCCGTCTCGCGCTATGGCGCGCTCAAAGGCGGATGGCTCGGGCTCCGCCGGATTTGCCGATGCCACCCCTGGGGTGGCTCGGGCCATGATCCGGTACCCTGAACATCGACAGTTTTCCGGGAGTTTTTGGTGGATAACCAGCGCAACATGATCCTCGCGATCGTTCTGTCGGCGATCGTCCTGTTCGGATGGACCGCGCTCAGCGACCGGTATTTCCCGGTAGCCAAGCCGCCGGTCACCAAGATCGAAGGCGGCAAGGAGCAGGTGCTGCCCCAGCCCGGCGCCGGCCCCGTCGCGGAAACGGCGGGCGCGATTCGCGCGCGCGCGGTCGTGTTGCGCGATACGCCGCGTATCGCGATCGATACGCCGAAGATCGCCGGTTCGATCAACCTCAAGGGCGCGCGGATCGATGATCTGGTGCTCAAGGCCTATCGCGAGACGGTGGCGAAGAATGCACCGCCGATCCGATTGCTGTCTCCCAATGGCGCGCCGAGCTCCTATTATGCCGGTTTCGGCTGGACCGGTGACGGTGTCGACGCACCCGGCCCGAACACCCTATGGACCGCCACCGGCCAGAAACTCACGCCCTCGACGCCCGTAACCCTGAGCTGGACGAACAGCCGCGGGCAGCGCTTCGAAACGGTGTTCGCGGTCGATGCGAACTACATGTTCACGGTCACGCAGAGGCTGATCAACAGCGGCGCCAGCGCCGTCGCCGCCCGGCCTTACGGGCTGGTCTCCCGCGAGGGGATTTCCCGCGATCCGTGGAGCTGGACCAATCGCGTCGGTGCGATCTCCAAGGCCAACGACCGCACGGTAGACTTCGTCAAGGCGCAGGATCTCGACACCGCAGGAACCGCCGGCTCGCGCTTCGCCAGCACGGGCGGCTGGCTAGGCTTCAGCGACAAATATTGGCTGACGGCGATGGTGCCCGATCAGCGTTCGCCGGTGGAAGCCGGTTTCCTGTCGCCGTCGCCGCATGTCTATCAGGCGGTCCTGACCGGTCGCCCGGTCATTATCGCACCCGGCAAGGCGGCCTCGGTCAGCCAGCATTTCTTCGCCGGCGCGAAGGAAGTGAAGCTGCTCGACAATTATGAAGCGACGCTGGGCATCGAACAGTTCGGCCGCGCGATCGACTGGGGCTGGTTCCGGGTGATCGAGAAGCCGATCTTCTGGGTGCTCGATCAGGTGTTCAAGCTGGTCGGCAATTTCGGCGTGGCGATCATCATCCTGACCTTCCTGGTGCGCGGCCTGATGTTCCCGATCGCGCAGAAGCAGTTCCGCTCGATGGCCGGCATGCGCCGTGTGCAGCCGAAGATGAAGGAGCTGCAGGAACGCTACAAGGACGACAAGCCGCGGCTCCAGCAGGAGATGCTGAAGCTTTACCAGGAGGAGAAGGTCAACCCGCTCGCGGGCTGCCTGCCGATCCTGGTCCAGATCCCGGTCTTCTACGCGCTCTACAAGGTGCTGATGGTGACGATCGAAATGCGCCACCAGCCCTTCATCCTGTGGATCCGCGATCTGTCCGCGCCCGATCCGCTCCACATCCTGAACCTGTTCGGCCTGCTCGACTTCACCCCGCCGGCCTTTCTCGGCATCGGCGTGCTGGCGCTGCTGCTCGGGGTTTCGATGTGGCTGCAGTTCCGGCTCAACCCGCAGCCGATGGAGGCGGCACAGCAGCAGGTGATGTCGCTGATGCCGTGGATCATGATGTTCGTCATGGCGCCGTTCGCCGCTGGGCTGCTGGTCTACTGGATCACCTCGAACTTCCTGACGATCGCGCAGCAGGCATGGCTCTACAGCAAGCATCCGATGATGGAGACGCCAGCCTCTGCGGCCGTCGTGACCGTGAAGAAAAAATGAGCGACGACGGACCCCCTGAGGTTCCGATCGAGGATCTGATCGAGCCCGCGCGCAAGCTGTTCGCGGGACCGGTCAGCTTCCTGAAGTCCGCACCCGACCTGAAGTTCCTGCCCGACGCCGACGCGCCCGAGGTGGCCTTCGCCGGCCGCTCGAACGTCGGCAAATCGTCGCTGCTCAACCGGCTGACCAACCGCAACAGCCTCGCCCGGACCTCGAACACGCCGGGCCGGACGCAGGAGCTCAACTTCTTCGATGTCGGCGCACCCGAGGAGGGCGCCGTGCCGGTGATGCGGCTGGTGGACATGCCCGGCTATGGCTTCGCCAAGGCGCCCAAGGACATGGTCCGCAAGTGGCGATTCCTGGTCAACGACTATCTCCGCGGCCGCGTCGTGCTGAAGCGCGCCCTGGTGCTGATCGACAGCCGCCACGGCATCAAGGACGTCGACCGCGAGGTCATGACGATGCTCGACAAGGCCGCCGTCACTTATCATGTCGTCCTGACCAAGGCGGACAAGATCAAGGCCAGCGAGCTGGCGGCAGTGACCGCGGAGACCGAGGCCGAGGCCCGCAAGCATGTCGCCGCTCATCCGCGCCTGCTGGTGACGTCGAGCGAGAAGGATTTTGGCATCGCCGAGCTTCGCGCCGCGATCCTGGAGGCGATCTCTTCCTGAGCCCAATGGGTGGGAAAGCCGCCAATCCTGAGCTAAGGGGCGTCGCATCCACCATGGAGGCTCGCCATGACGCTCAAGCTCTATATCGGCAACAAGGTCTATTCGAGCTGGTCGCTGCGCGGCTGGCTGGCGGTGAAGCAGGGGGGCCTGCCGTTCGAGGAGGAGGTCGTCTCGCTCTATGGCGACGACTGGGACGTCCGTCGCCAGGCGCCCGAGTTCGCCGCTTCCAACGGCAAGGTGCCGGTGCTGTGGGACGGCGACGCCGCCGTCTGGGAGAGCTTGGCGATCATCGATTATCTGGCCGACAGGGTCGGGCGCGACCGCTTCTGGCCGGCGGCCGACAAGGCGCGCGCGCTCGCGCGCTCGATGGCGGCCGAGATGCACGCCGGCTATACCGCCCTGCGGTCCCAGCACACGATGAACATGCGACATGTCTATCCGCCGGAACCGCTCACGCCCGAGGTGGCCGCCGATGTCCAGCGCATCACCTCGCTGTGGGACCAGGCGAAGGAACAGTTCGGCCAGGGCGGCGATTATCTGTTCGGCGCGTTCGGCGCGGTCGACATCATGTTTGCCCCGGTGGTCACCCGCTTCCGTACCTATTCGATCCCCCTACCGGCGCTGGCGTCGGACTATTGCGCGGCGGTCTGGGACCATCCGTTCATGGTCGAGTGGAGCGCAGGCGCCGCAGGCGAGCATTGGGTGATCGACAAGTTCGAACGCGCGGCGGAGAAGGCGTAGCTGGCATCAAAATTCCGAGCCGTCCTTGCGCACCTGGCGGCCCTTGGTGGCGTCGAGGTGCATGTCGATGTCGGGATAATGGCAGTCGGTCGCTGAGGGACGGCCGACCGCGATGAACACGCAATCGGCGTCGCTCTCGTTGATCAGGTGATGGCCGTTGGGGTCTCTCTTGGGATAGGCGATGCAATCGCCCGGGCCGATCGGCGTCCGGCCCTTGTCGTCGACCAGCACAGCCTGGCCCGACAACATCACCACAAACTCGTCCTCCCCCTCGTGCCAGTGGCGCTGGCCAGACCACGCACCCGGCTTCAGCGTGACGTGGCTGACGCCGAAATCGATCAGCCCCGCCGCGGGGGCAAGGCGGCGATACCAGCGATCCTGAACGACGCCGGCGTAGATCGGCGGGTAGCCGGTGCCGTTGGTCTGGGGGATCGTATCGAGATCGATCTTCGGCATCGGGGTCTCACGGCTCTTTGCATAACGGACGCGCGACGCTAGGCGGGCGACATGGTGAACGCAATCGACCCCGTCGCGCTGACCAAGCGCCTGATCGCCTGCCCGAGCGTGACGCCCGCCGATGCCGGCGCGATGGCGGTGATCGCCGAGGCATTGGAGGCGATCGGCTTCACCGTCCATCGCTTCGCCGCCGGCGAGGCTCCCGACGGCCCGGTCGAGAATCTGTTCGCGACGCGCGGGCAGGGCGCGCCGCACTTCGCCTTTGCGGGGCATAGCGATGTGGTGCCGCCGGGCGACGGCTGGCATGGTGATCCCTTCGTGCCGGAGCTTCGCGGTGATCTGCTCTACGGCCGTGGCGCGGTCGACATGAAGGGCGCGATCGGCGCCTTCATCGCCGCCGCGGCGCGTCTCGACGAGCAGCCGGGCACGCTCAGCCTGATCATCACCGGTGACGAGGAAGGCCCCGCCACCCACGGCACCGTGGCGCTGATCGACTGGATGAACCAGCGCGGCGTCCGCCCCGACCTCTGCCTCGTCGGCGAACCGACATCGACGCACCGGCTGGGCGACATGGTCAAGATCGGCCGGCGCGGATCGGTCAATATCTGGATAGAGAATGGCGGCGCGCAGGGCCATGTCGCCTATCCGCATCTTGCCGACAATCCGATCCCGGCGCTGGTGAAGGCGCTCGATGCCCTGGCCGGTCTGCACCTCGACGACGGCAACGCCTGGTTTCAGCCGTCGAACCTCGAGATTACGACCGTCGATGTCGGCAACGGCGCGACCAACGTGATTCCGGCGGTGGCGAAGGCGCGCATCAACATCCGCTTCAACGACGAGCATACGGGCGCACAGCTGGTCGAACTGGTGCGCTCGACGGTGGCGGCGAACGCCCCCGCCGCGACGATCCGCGCGGTGATCTCCGGCGAGAGCTTCATCACCCCGCCGGGCGATTTCTCGGCGCTGATCTCGAACGCCATCGTCAAGGCGACCGGCCTCACCCCGGAGCTGTCGACCACCGGCGGCACCTCCGACGCGCGCTTCCTGTCGCGGCTCTGCCCGGTGGTCGAGTTCGGCCTGTGCAACGCGACGATGCACAAGCTGGACGAGGCCGTGGCCATCGCCGATCTCCACGCGCTGACCGATATCTACGAAGCGATCATTCGCTCGGCGCTGGCGCGCTGAGCGGTTGCACGCCGCGATCGAGGCGTTATAGCTCAGCGCCGTGCGGGCGTGGTGAAACTGGTAGACGCGCCGGACTCAAAATCCGGTTCCGCAAGGAGTGTCGGTTCGATTCCGACCGCCCGCACCATCCGCATGGGCAAAACTTTGTGCCCTTCTGCGCTTTCGCGCTTGCTTTGTCGGGGCGAAGGGCTAAACCAAGAAGGTCATTAGTCAGAATCCTCCAGAGAATAACCCGGCCTAACAGCCGGGTTATTCGATTCTGGAGAACTGGCGGATTTCCGCGCCCTGCTCGATTCGTCCGGTATCCGCTGCTAAGGCATTGGCGATGGCTTCATTTGTCTTCTGGCGGGAACCGGCCGCTTCCGGGCTCGAGCCCGGCGATCTTCATTCACTGCTGTCGCGCGAAGTCCATATCGCCCCCGAATCGACCGTCCGCGGCAGGGTCGAAACGGCTTTGGGCCGCTGGCATTTCGCCATCTTCGCGACTCGCACGCACTTCTACTCGACCGCTCAGCAGCTATGGCAGCAGCCCGGCCAGGGTGTGTGCGTCATCCATGGCTTGATCTGGCGTATCGTTTCGGGACGGCCGATGCTGCTCGATGCCGCGGCGGTGGCACAGTTGCTCGATCATCCCGGCGCGCCATGGCCTGACGACATCGCCGGGGAATATGCCGTAGCGCGGCTGCATCCCGACGGAACGCTCACCGCCTTCTCCGATCAGGCGGGGCTTCATCAGCTGTTCCATGGACCCGCCGAAACGCCGGTGCTGGCCAATCGCGCCGGGCTGGTAGCGGCAGTGCTCGGCGACCGAATGGCCGATCCGTCAGGCCTGACCTGGCTCGCCGCGATCGGTTATCGCGTCGGCACCGCCACCGCCTATCGCGCGGTGACGCAACTCGCGCAGGAGCAGCTGTTGAGCTTCGGGCCGGACGGCATGGCCAGCCATCCGTCAGCATCTCCGATCGTCCGCTTCGAGGAGGGGCGCGGCTGGTCACCGGCGCTCGATGCCATGCTCGGCGAGGGGATCGCCCAGGCCCAGGCGGCGATCCAGCTCGGCATCGCCGCGGACGGGCCGATCGACCTGCCGATTACCGGCGGCAAGGACAGCCGGGTGATCCTCGCCTTGTGCCTGGCGAGCGGTCTCAAAGATAGGCTGCGGCTGTTCACCCGAGGCTATGCAGGGCATCCCGACGTGATTGCCGGCGCGGGCATCGCCGCGGCGCTGGGCCTTCCCCATCGGCGCGAGCCGCCGCATGGCAGCGATGAACCGGCGCACTGGACGGTCGAGCGCTTCTTCAACAAGCTGATGGCGCAGAGCTGGCAAACCGACGGCATGGTCGGCGGGTGGGACCTGATCCTCGGCGAGCGGATCGCCACCGAGACGCTGATCACCGGTCATATGGGCGAAGTGCTCAAGGCCTATTCGAAGAAGCCGCTGCCGGCAGAAGGGCTCGATCCGATCGCGATGGTGCGGCTGCAGGCGCCGTTCGATCCGATGGGCATATTACGGGCCGAGGCGCGCGAGGCGCTCGCGGTGCAGCTTGCCGGACAGATGGAACAGTCACGGCGCAACGGCGCGTCCGAGGCGGATCTTCCCGACCTCTTCTACTACCGCAATCGCATACCCAATTGGCTCGGGGCGATCCGGGCGATCAAATCGTTCGAGCGCCAGCCGGTGGTGCCGCTCGGCGCGCCGGCGCTGCTGCGGCTCGCCTTCCGGCTGACGCCAGAGGAGCGCAAGATCGAGCTCCTCCATTATCGGATCATCGAGCGTTGCGCCCCGGAATTGCTGGCGCTGCCCTTTGCGTTGCAGCGCTGGGATGCGCAGCTGGGCCCGGACGCGCCGCAGACCGATCCCGTCCTGCCGGGCGCGGGGGCGCCGCCGGTGTTTGGCAACTGGCAATTCTCGATCAACCATGTTCCGGCAATCCGTGCCGCACTTGCCGCGACGATCGAAGCGCAAGGCGATCTGGCGCTATGGCAATCGGTCGATCGCGACGCCGTGCTCAATCGGCTGCGCAATCGGCGGCTGGACTATTTCGACGGGATCAGCATGCTGGGCCTGGTGGTGGCGATGTTCCAGGAGAGCGGGATGGTACAACCGGCGAAGGTCGGCGGTCCGGCCCTCGCGCCTCGAATGTCGGCCTTCCCGCGGCCGGCGGTGGATGGCTGCCTCGATGACGTCCGCGCCGACGGCGACACGGTGATCTTCGAAGGCTGGGCGCATGCCCGCGCCTTTCCCGCAGCGCAGCTTGCCATCGAGGCGCGGCTGGGGCGGGAAACGCTCGGCGTGGCGGTCGCCGATCGCGATCGGCCTGATCTGGTGCCGCACGGCTTTGGTGACGGACGGCATGGCTTCTCGTTGGCGGTGCCGCGCGAGCGGCTGCGTGCGGCCGCGGCCGGTGCGTCGTCGGTAGAGATCGCGATCTTGCCGTTCGATAGCGACCATGTCCTCGGCGGGGCCACCGTCGTGCCATGAGCCGGGCCATCCTCGTCATAGGCCAGAGCCATGTCGCGGCGATCAGAGCGGCGGCGAAGATAAGGCGCGAGGCCGATCCCGAGCGGCTGCGGACCCGCGTGATCCACACGATCGAACCGCAATATGCGCCCGAACTGGTCGGCGACGGCGACGAGGCCAGGTTCGCTCCCGCGCTGGCGGAGGCAATCGGCGATCAGATCACGCGGCACGACCCGCTGGTCGCATCGGCCAGCGGCGGCAATGTCCACAACGGCTTCGCGCTCATTCGCCACCCCCGACCTTATGACTTCCTGCTGTCCGGCGAGGACGGGCCGCCGCTCGATCCCGAAGCCGAGCCTCTTTCGGAGGCGCTGGTCCGCGCTGCCCTGGAGAACGGACTGGCGCGCGATCGAGCCCGGCTGCGTGCGATAAGGCGGATGGCCGGCGCTGCCATCCAGCTCGAGTCCCCACCGCCATTGGCCGACAGCGCCGCTATCGCCGCACAGGCCGATGCCTATTTCAAGGATCGCGGCATCGCGGCGCTGGGCGTCGCTTCGCCGAGATTGCGCTACAAGATATGGCGGCTCCATTCGCGCATTATCGCCGGCTATTGCGCCGAACTGGGGCTGGGCTTCCTGCCCGTTCCGCGCGAGACGCAGGATGATAACGGCTTCCTGCTGCCGCATCTTGCCGGTGATGCGACCCATGGCAATGCCGCCTATGGCGAAGCGGTGATCCGCGGATTGGAGGCGATGTGACGTCCCATCCCTATCGCGACATGCCCGCCACGGCGTTCTGGCGCCGCTCGGTGGCTGGCAAAGGCCCGGCGATCGATCCGGTCGCGGGCGCTTTCCTCACCCTCGCCCGCGAGGACAAGGTCGCGACCGCGGGAAGCTGCTTTGCGCAGAACATCGCCCGCCACCTGAAGAACAGCGGCTTCGATTTCCTGGTCACAGAGAGCGCGCACCCGATCGTGCCGCCGCATGTCGCGGAGCGCCACGGCTATGGCCTGTACAGCGCGCGCTACGGCAATATCTACACTGCCCGGCAGCTGCTCCAGCTGTTCGACCGGGCCTATGGCGCCTTCACCCCGGCCGAGGATATCTGGCCCGCGCCCGGCGGCAGCGGCCTGGTCGACCCGTTTCGCCCGACCATCGAGCCGGGCGGCTTCGCGAGCGAGGCCGAACTGCGCGCCGATCGTACCCATCACCTGTCCCGCGTCCGGGAGATGTTCGAGACGCTCGACGTCTTCGTCTTCACCCTGGGGCTGACCGAAGGATGGGTGTCGACAGTCGACGGAGCGGTGTTTCCGCTTTGTCCCGGCGTGTCGGGCGGGGTGTTCGACGCCGGCCGCCACCGCTTCCACAATTTCCGGACTGGCGAGGTCGTGAGCGATCTCGCCGCCTTCATCGCGCGGCTTCGCGGCGTCAATCCGGGTGCGCGCATCATCCTCACCGTCTCGCCGGTGCCGCTGGCGGCGACGGCGAGCGGCAACCATGTGCTCGCCGCGACCACCTATTCGAAGTCGGTGCTCCGGGCCGCGGCGCAGGAGATCGCCGAGGACCATCCCGGCGTCTTCTACTTCCCCTCCTATGAGATCATCACCGGCGCTCCCGCGGGTGCGCGCTACTTCGCCGAGGACCTGCGCAACGTGACCGAGGAAGGGGTGGCGCACGTCATGTCGGTGTTCCTGCGCCACGCCGCCGGCATAGAGGCGCCGGCACCGGCGACTTTAAAGGCGGAAGCGCCCGATGCGACCGTGGCCGCCGCGCGGCGATGGGTCGAGGTCATGTGCGACGAAGCCATGCTGGACGCGCCCGACGAATAGTCTTCCCCGGTCCGGCCATAGCCGCTAACCGTCGCCGCGACGGCAACGGAGACGAGATTGGGGCGGCCCGACAACAGCCAAGCGCGCACCGCGATCCTGGTGCTCGGCATGCATCGCAGCGGTACTTCCGCGCTCGCGCGGCTGATCGGCCATCTCGGCGCGGCGCTGCCCGCCGATGCGATCGACGCGCACGCCGACAATGCGCGCGGCTATTGGGAGTCGGAGGCCATCGTGAAGGCCGACGACCAGCTTTTGCGGGTCGCCCGTTCCAGCTGGTTCGATCCGCGTCCGCTCGATCTCTCCAGGCTCGATGCTTCGGCACTACGCTCGCGCAAGGACCGGATCTGGGAGGCCGTGACGGCCGCGTTCGGCGACGCGCGGCTGATGGCGATCAAGGATCCGCGCCAGTGCCGGTTCGTGCCGACCATCGTCGAGACCTTGGCCGAGCATGGCATCGCCGCGCGCGCGGTGCTGATGCTGCGCAACCCGGCTGCGGTCGCCCGGTCGATCGCCAGCCGCGACGGCACCACCTCGGCCTTCGCGCATCTCCTGTGGCTGCGGCACATGATGGAGGCCGAGCGCGCCAGCCGCAGCCTCATGCGCACGGTGATAGACTTCGACGCGATGCTCGGCGACTGGCGTGATGCCGCTCGCCGGCTGCTGCCGTTGACCGGCGGTGAGATGCCGGAGGGCGAAACGGCGGAGGCGATCGACAATTTCCTCGATCCGGCGCTGCGCCACCATGGCGATGCAGCGTCGAACCTGGAGCAGCCCCTTGGCGCTATCGTCGAGGCGGTGCGGCATGGGCTGGAGGCCATGCTCGACCGCGACGACGAGGCGGCTCGCGCAGCGCTCGACGCCGCCTATGCGCGGCTCGATGCGGTTCCGTGGCTTGCCGACGACATCATACATGACGAGTTGCGCCACCGCCGGACGGGTGCTGCGGAGATCCCCGCCACGCCCGCCGAGCCGCATAACGTCACGCCCCCACCGCAGTCGATGCCCGCGCCGACCCCGCCGCATGCCGAGGCGGTGGCGATGATCCGCGACAGCGGGCTGTTCGACGAGGCCTGGTATCTCGCCAGCTATCCCGACGCGGCGAGCAGCGGGCTCGACCCGATCGAGCATTATCTGACGATAGGCGCGGCCAGGGGCGATAATCCGCACCCGCTGTTCGACACTGGCTTCTACGCGCGGCAGATGGCGCGGCGGCTCGCGGCGGGAGGCGGGCGATGAAGGCCGCGCTGGTCCTGCACCTCTTCTATCCGGAGGTGGCGGTCGAGCTGATCGATCGGGTCGCGGCGCTGGGCGCAGCGGTCGATATCTTCGTCACCCATAGCGTCGTCCTCGACGAGAGCGTGCTGGCCGCACTCGACCGGCTGCCGCGCAAGGCGGAGCTGGTCGCAGTCGGCAACCGCGGGTGGGACATCGGCCCGCTGTTCGAGCTGCTGCCGATGCTGGCCGAGCGCGGCTATGACCTGATCGGCAAGCTGCACACGAAGAAGGGCGGATCGGGCTATGCGCCCGAGTGGCGCCAGCTTGCCTATGACGGCATGATCGCGTCGCCGGCGCTGGTCGACGACGTCGTTGCCGCATTCGCCGCGCATCCCGATCTCTCGCTGCTCGGACCGAAGCCGCTCTACAAGTCGGTGGCGAGCCACCTGTTCCGCAATGCCGAGCTGCTGTCGGATCTGGCGCCGCACCTCGTGGCGCCGGCCTATCCGCCTGCCGACTGGGGCTTCTTCGCCGGCACCTTCTTCTGGGCGCGCCGCACGCTGCTGGAGAAAGTCGCTGCGCTGGCCGATTTCGGCGAGGCCGGGACGATCAGCCAGCAGCGCGACGGCGCGCTCGGCCACGCGGTGGAACGGCTGTTCGGCCTCGCTCCACTTGGGCTGGGTGGCAAGATCGGGCTGGTCGAGGATGGCTGCATCGAACTCGTCCAGGCGCCGGGCGCACCGTCGCACGAGCCGGTGATCCAGACCCTCGTCGATGCGGCGGGGCTGGGCGTCGGGCCGCCCGATGCCGATCTGTCGGCGCTGATCGCGACCCATAATCCGCTGATCGACTATATCCGCCGTGGCCGCGAGGCCGACGCGCTCGATCCCAACCTCTATTTCTCGAGCAGCTGGTACAACAGCATCCACGCCGACGTGCATGCGGCGGGCATGCATCCGCTCCACCATTATATCCATCATGGCGCGGCCGAGGGCCGCTCGACCGGGCCGCTGTTCGACGGTGTCTTCTACCGCAAGAGCTATGACGATGTTGCAGGCGATCCGCTGCAGCATTTCCTGGAAATCGGCGCGGCCGAGGGCAGGCTGGCGATCCCGGTCAGCCGGCCGCGCTACGAGACATCCGACGAGCGGCCGCGGCGCTTCTACCGGCATTTCGACATCGCCCGCGAAGAAGCCTTCCTGCGCGAGATGACTGGCCTGCCCGAAACGGTACGGCGCGACGCCGACGAGACGCTGATCAGCGTCGTCATGCCCGCCTATAACCGGGCCGACCGCATTGCCGCCGCCATTCGCTCGGTGCTCGCGCAGAGCCATCGGCATTTAGAACTGCTGGTGGTCGACGATGGCTCGACCGACGGTACTGCCGAGATCGCCGCCGCCTTCGCCAGCGATCCGCGCGTGCGCGTCATCAAGGGCGCCCATGGCGGCGTCAGCGCCGCTCGCAACCTTGGTCTTGAGGCCGCGGCCGGCGAGATCGTCGCTTATCTCGACAGCGACAACAGCTGGAAGAGCTGGTTCCTCGACGTAATGGCGCTGTTCATGACGTCGCAGCGCCTGGACGTCGCCTATTCGGGGATCGCGCTGCGCGACGAGCTCAACCAGCTGACCGGCTATCGCGGCGACGACTTCGACTGGGAAGCCTGCCTCGCCGAGAATTATGTCGACCTCAACGCCTTCTGCCATCGCAGGGCACTGGTCGACCAGCTCGGCCTGTTCGATCGCAATCTGCGGCGGATGGTCGATTGGGACCTGATCCTGCGCTACGGCAAGGACCGGCCGGTCGGCTATGCGCCGTTCGTCGGCTGCGAATATCACGACGCCAAGAGCGACCGGGGCCGGATCACGGTGAGCGAGCCTGCTGCCTTCCAGGCACTGGTCCGCGTCAAGAACAAGCTGGGGCTGCCGACCGGGCGCGACGCGCACGCACTGGCGGCGCAGCTGAAGCTCAACGTCGCGATCAAGATCGCCGCGCCCGAGGACGAGAAGGCGGCGTGGGGCGATTATCATTTCGCGGAGAGCCTGGCGGCGGCGATCGAGCGGCTCGGTCACCGCGCGCGGATCGACTTCCGCGGCGGCTGGCATGGTCATCCCATCGCCAGCGAGGATCTGGTGATCGTGCTGCGCGGGTTGATCGGCTATGAGCCGCGCGCCGGCCAGATGGCCTTCCTGTGGAACATCAGCCATCCCGACCAGGTCGGCTTCGACGAATATGACCGCTACAGCCGGGTCTATGCCGCGTCGGAATCCCACGCGGCGCTGCTCGCGCATGTCGTCCGGCCGCCGGTCGCGGCGATGCTGCAGGCGACCGATCCCGAGCGCTTCCACCCCCGCGATGCCCCGCCCGCGCCGGATGTGGTGTTCGTCGGCAATTCGCGCGGAGTCGAGCGCGACATCGTCCGCTGGGCGATCGAGGCCGGCAGGCCGCCCGTCATCTATGGCGATGGCTGGGAAGGGCGCGTGCCGCCCGGACTGGTGCGGGCGAAGAATATCGACAATCGCGATCTCGGCGCACTCTACGCATCGGCGGGCGTGGTGCTGAACGACCATTGGCCATCGATGCGCGCCTTCGGGCTGCTTTCGAACCGGCTGTTCGATGCCGTCGGCAGCGGGGGCAGGGTGGTTTCCGATCCGGTGCCGTCGATGGCATCCGTGTTCGGTGATGCGGTGGCGCAGGTCTCCGGCCCGGCCGAGCTGGCGGCGGCGGTCGACGAGATGCTCGCACGGCCGCACGATCCGAAGGCGGCGCAGCTTGCGGCCGCCTATGTCCATGAAGAGCATGGCTTCGATGCGCGCGCCCGCAGCTTCGTCGGCGACGCCTTCGCGATCCTCGGCCTGCCGTCGCCATTCCCGCCGCCCGCGCCCGACTTCGACGATCGGCTGCGGGTCCATGTCGTCGCCCGGCACAGTACGATCGGACCGCAGAGCTCGGCCTATATCCGCCTGGTCGCGCCGCTGACCGACGAGAGCGTCGCGCAGCGCGTGCGCCTGACCCTGGGCGCGCCCGAAGATCCGGTTCCGGACTGCGACGTCTGCATCGTCCAGCGCACCGCATTGCCGTCGGTCGCCGCGGTCGACGCCGTGGTGCGGCGGCTGGGCGAACTCGGCGCGGCGCTGGTGGCCGATGTGGACGACGCCTTCACCCTTATCGATGCGGACCATCCCGAGCACGGCCTGTATCGCCCGCTCAATGCGGCCCTCGATCGCGTGATCGCGGCGTCGGCGGAAACATGGTTCTCGACGCTCGAGCTCGCCCAGGCCTATGCCCGGCTGACGCCGCGCAGCGCGATCGTCGCCAATGCGCTCGATCCCCGGCTGTGGCGCGACTGGCGGGCTCAGCGGCCCGCCCCCTTCTCGGGCGACAAGGTCCGCATGGTCTATATGGGCACGCACACCCATGGCGCGGATTTCGCCATGATCCGCCCGGCGCTCGACGCGCTGCATGCCGAGCGCGGCGATGCCTTCGACCTGACCGTCATCGGCATCGATCCCGATCTGGCGTCGGCGCCCTGGCTGCACCGGCTGGTGCCATCGGCGGAGGATGTCAGCTATCCCCGCTTCGTGCGCTGGCTGCGGGCGCAGGGACCGTTCGACCTGGGTCTGGCTCCGCTCGCCGACAATGCGTTCAATCGCTGCAAGTCGGACATTAAGGCTCTGGACTATGCCGCGCTCGCCATCCTCCCCCTGCTCAGCGATGGCCCCGCCTATCGTGCCGATCCGCTGCTCGGCCGGCATGCGCTGTTCGTCGATGCGGCGGGCTGGCTCGATGCGCTGCGCGCGGTGCTGGACGATCGCGGGGAAGCCGCGCGCCGTGCGCTCGCTGCGCAGGCCTATGTCTGGGACAAGCGCAGTGTCGCCGCCACCGCTTCTGCGCTGGTCGATCGGCTCGAGACGCTGCGGCGATAGCCGGGCGCATCGACGCGAATGCCGGCGGGCAGGCCGGTGACATGAGGCTCGGCCTGCTGCCTCTTGCTGCGCTGCCTTTCCTGCTCGCAGCCGATGGCGATCTCCCGCAGCTGGCCCTGCCGATCGCCTGCAGGATCGGCCAGAACTGCGCGATCCAGCATTATGTCGATATCGACCCGACGCCCGGCATAGGCGACTATCATTGCGGCGCCCGCACCTATGACAAGCATGACGGCACCGATTTTCGGATCAGGAGCATGGCCGATGCCCGCCGCGGCGTCGCCGTGCTGGCGGCCGCGGACGGTACGGTGCTCAGCCTGCGGGACGGCATGCCCGACATATCGGTGAAGATCGCCGGCCCGGCCTCGGTCGCCGGCCGGGAGTGCGGCAACGGCGTGGTGATCGACAACGGATCGGGCGTGCAGACCCAATATTGCCACATGCTGCGCGGCAGCCTGGCGGTGAAGCCGGGGCAGGCGGTGAAGGCCGGCACGCCGCTGGGCAAGGTCGGCATGTCCGGCGACGCCGAGTTCCCGCATCTTCATTTCATCGTCCGCCAGGCGGGGAAGGCGATCGATCCCTTCGCTTATGGAGCGAAGCCCGGCGCGTGCGGCGGCGGACGCAACCTGTGGGCGCCGTCTGCCGGACTGGCCGACGCGTATCGGGCGGGGGAAGTGCTCAATTCAGGCTTTGCGACCGGACCCGTGGCGATGGCTGCGGTCGAGGAGAATGGCGCCGACCAGCTGCCGCGCCCGAGCCGGGATGCGCCCGCGCTCGTCGCCTTCGTCCGCGCGATCGGCCTGCAAGGCGGCGACGTCCAGATTCTCAGCCTCGCCGCGCCCGACGGCACCATATTGTCGGAGAATCGCGCCCAGCCGCTTGATCGCAACAAGGCGCAGTGGCTGATCTTCGCTGGCAAGAAGCGGCCGGCAGCGGGCTGGCCGGCCGGGCGCTATGCCGCGCATTATGTGGTGATGCGGGGTGGAAAGACGGTAATCGAGCAGCGGTTCGCGGTGGTGCTCTAACGCAAGCCCGGCCTAGTCAATCGCCCCGTCCGCCGCTAACGCAGGGTCATCGATGGCGCTTCGAACTTGGTGGAGGAACGGGCCGTCCATGGCGAGCCGCAACATCCTGATCATCCACCAGAACTTCCCCGGCCAGTTCGTCCATATCACGAAAGCCCTCCTCGAGCGCGGCGACAGGGTGGTCGCGATCGGTGGGCCGACGGCGAAGCCGATGGACGGGGTGCCGCTTGCGCGCTGGCAGGCCGGGCGTGGATCGACTCCGGATATATTCTATCAGGCCGTGCGCGCGGAGGCGGATATGATTCGTGGCACCGCCGCAGTGCGTGCTGCCGCCGAGCTGAAGCAGCGGGGCTTCGTTCCCGATCTCGTGATTGCGCACCCGCAATGGGGAGAGACACTGCATCTGCGCAGCGTCTTCCCCGATGCGCCGCAGATCCTGCTGGGCGAGCTCTATTATCAGGCGAAGGGGCTCGACACCGATTTCGATCCGGAATTCGACGCGCTGAACTTCGGTGAAAACCTGCGCATCCACGCCAAGAATGCGACCCAGGCGCTGGCCTTCTCGACCGGCAGCCGGATCGTTTGCCCCACGCCTTTTCAGGCCAACAGCTTTCCGCCCGTCTTCCAGCCGATGATCGACATCATCCACGAAGGCATCGACACCCGACGCGCGCGCCGCCGTCCCGACGCGGTGCTGGATCTCCCGAACGGACGCCGCCTTGACGCATCCACGCCGGTCATTACCTTCATCAATCGCCGCTTCGAGCGGTTGCGCGGTTTCCATGTCTTCATGCGCGCGCTGCCGGAATTCCTCGCCGCCTGTCCCGACGCGCATGTCGTGCTGATCGGCGATGAAAAGGGGGTTTCCTACGGCCAGGTGCTGCCCGATGGCCAGGAATGGAAGGATCGGATGCTCGCGGAGGTCGGCGACAGGCTCGATCCTGACCGGGTTCATTTCCTTGGTT
Source organism: Rhizorhabdus sp. P4_G5 (assembly GCF_056401065.1). Taxonomy (NCBI): domain Bacteria; kingdom Pseudomonadati; phylum Pseudomonadota; class Alphaproteobacteria; order Sphingomonadales; family Rhizorhabdaceae; genus Rhizorhabdus; species Rhizorhabdus sp. P4_G5. The sequence continues at coordinate 150,104 of NZ_JBFUKB010000004.1, forward strand.
ATGTCGAGCACAGCCGGATGATCGACGCGCTGTCGATCTCCTGGGCCCATGTCTATTATACCTATCCGTTCATCATGTCCTGGTCGCTGCTAGAGGCGATGGCGTGCGAGTGCCTGATTCTGGGTTCCGATGTCGCGCCGGTGCGGGATGCGGTGACGAACGGCGTCGATGGCGTGCTCAACGACTTCTTCGATATCGGCGCACTGACCGCGGCGATGGTGCGCGCCGTGCGCGAGCCGGCGGCATTTCTCGCCATGCGCAGGGCCGCGSGGGAGMCCGCGGTCTCCCGCTTCGACAGCCGCGGCGTCGGGCTGCCCGCGTGGATGGCGGTGATAGACCAGGTCGCATCCGGTTGACCGCCACTGATGCGCTTACTGCTTCATCAAAGCGGCAAGTGTGGATAATGGGGTGGCCATGACGACATTTGGAAGGACCGAGTTTTGATCACGACCATCGACGAGGAGCAGGGCATCGTCATCGTGCGCGATGGCGATAGCGAGGTTCGCCACAGTCTTGCGACCGCCGAGGGCTTCGACGCGGCGTCGCGCGCCTGGGTGCGGGCGACTTGGGATTCCAAATATGTCTACAGCTTCGCCTGGATGGGCCGTCCGATCATCCAGCTGCCCGAAGACATGATCCGCCTGCAGGAGGTGATCTGGGCGCTCAAGCCCGATGTGCTGATCGAGACGGGGGTTGCCCATGGCGGCTCGCTGATATTCTATGCGTCACTGTTCGAGGCGATGGGCAAGGGGCGCGTCGTCGGCATCGACATCGAGATCCGCCCGCATAATCGCGACGCGATCGAGGCCCATCCGATGAAGAAACGCATCGAACTGCTCGAAGGATCGTCGACCGCGCCCGAGATCGTTGCGCAGGCTGCGGCGCTGGTGAAGCCCGGCGAAACGGTGCTGGTGGTGCTCGATTCGAACCACAGCAAGGGCCATGTGCTCGACGAGTTGCGCGCCTATGCCCCCTTGGTCGGAATCGGCAGCTATATCGTCGCGACCGACGGCATCATGGAACAGGTCGCCGGCGGACCGCGTACCGAGGCGGACTGGACCTGGAACAACCCGAAACAGGCGGCGCACGCCTTCGTCGCCGAAGACCCGCGCTTCGTGATCGAGGAGCCAGCCTTCCCGTTCAACGAGGGCGCCGTCGCCAAGCGCGTGACCTATTGGCCCGATGCCTTCGTCAAGCGCATCGCCTGACGAGCTCCACGGGGGACCGACCATGAAGACGGTGATATTGGCCGGCGGGCTGGGCACGCGCATCTCGGAGGAGAGCCACCTCAAGCCCAAGCCGATGATCGAGATCGGCGGCCGGCCGATCCTCTGGCACATCATGAAGCTGTTCTCGCAGCACGGCTTCAACGATTTCGTCGTGTGCCTCGGCTACAAGGGCTATGTCATCAAGGAGTATTTCTCCAACTATGTGCTGCACAATGCCGACCTGACCGTCGACCTTGGCAAGGGTTCGGTCGAATATCATGCGACCAACCACGAGCCGTGGCGGGTGACGCTGGTCGACACCGGCACCGACACGATGACCGGCGGGCGGCTCAGGCGGGTCGAGCCCTATCTGACCCCCGGTGAGCCGTTCTTCTTCACCTATGGCGATGGCGTGGCCGATGTGGACCTGACCGCGCTCGCGGCGTTCCACAGGCAGCATGGCCGCGACGCGACCGTGACGGCGGTGTCGCCTCCCGGCCGCTATGGCGCGCTCGCGCTCAGCGACGATCAGGTCGACTGCTTCATCGAAAAGCCGCCGGGGGACAATGGCCTGATCAATGGCGGCTTCTTCGTGCTGCAGCCGGAAGTGGTCGGCCGCATCGCTGGTGACGCGACGCCGTTTGAGGCCGAACCACTGGAGGGGTTGGCGCGCGATCGGCAGCTGATGGCCTATCGCCATCTCGGCTTCTGGAAGGCGATGGACACCCTGCGCGACAAGAACGAGCTGGAGACGCTCTGGTCGAACGGTCGCGCGCCCTGGCGATCCTGGGAATGACGCGGCCGAGCCGGGATTACTGGTCGGGCAAGCGCGTGCTGCTGACCGGGCACACCGGCTTCAAGGGCGCCTGGGCGGCGATCTGGCTGGCGCGGATGGGTGCCAGGGTGACGGGCCTCGCGCTGGCGCCCGAGGAGAGTCCCAACCTGTTCGAGCTGGCCGGCGTGGCGGATCTGGTCGATCACCGCGTCGTCGACCTGCGCGGCAAGGATGCCGTCAGCGCCGCGCTGGCGGACGAGCGCTTCGATATCGTTCTCCACATGGCGGCACAGGCGCTGGTGCGTGCGTCGATCGGCGATCCGATCGCCACCTTTGCGACCAACATCATGGGCACGGCCCATCTGCTCGACGCGCTGCGGAACGGGCCCGCGCCCGGGGCGATCCTCGTGATCACGTCGGACAAGGTCTATGCCAACGCGGAGACCGGCCGGGCCTTTGCCGAGGGCGACGCGCTCGGCGGCAAGGATCCCTATTCGGCGTCCAAGGCAGCGGCGGAGATCGTCACTGCCAGCTTCGCACGGAGCTATTTCGAACAGGCGGGCGTACCGCTGGCCACCGCGCGCGGCGGCAACGTGATTGGCGGCGGCGACTATTCGCGGGACCGCATCATGGCCGACATCGTCCGCGCCGCGCGCGCTGGCGAGGTCACCGTCCTGCGCCATCCGGAGGCGACGCGGCCGTGGCAGCATGTGCTCGACTGCGTCGCCGGCTATCTCGTCTATGCCGAGCGGCTCGCGACCGATCCGGCGCTGCCGAGGGCGATGAACTTTGGGCCCCGTGCCGACGGGCCGGTGATGACCGTCGGCGAGCTCGCGATGCGTGCAACCGCCGCGATGGGGTCGAGCGCGTGGCGGCACGAGCCCGATGCCGGCTCGATCGAAGCGCGCATGCTGGGCATCGACACCGGCCTTGCACGGCGCCTGCTAGGCTTCGACAGCCTGCTCGATGCGCCGGCCGCGGTCGACTGGACGATTGACTGGTATCGCCGGCTCGCCGATGGCGCTGCCGCGCTCGCCCTGTGCGAGGAACAGATCTCCCGCTACGAAGAGTCTCGATGACCATAGCCACCTGTCGTTTCTGCCGCGCGCCGTTGACGCTCGATTTCCTCGATCTCGGCGACCAGCCGCTGGCGAACTCGTACCTCAGCCAGACCACGCTCGATGCCGGCACCGAGCGCCATTATCCGTTGCATGCGCGGGTCTGCGAGGCGTGCTTCCTCGTCCAGGTCGACGATCCTGTCGCGTTCGACCTGATCTTCGACGATCAATATGCCTATTTCTCCTCCTATTCGGCGAGCTGGGTGGCGCATGCCAAGCGCTATGCCGATGCGATGACCCCCTGGCTCGGCCTCGACGCGAACTCGCTGGTGATGGAGATCGCCAGCAATGACGGCTATCTGCTGCAGCATTTCGTCGAGAAGGGCATCCCGGTGCTGGGGATCGAGCCGACCGCGAACACCGCCGCGGCCGCGGTCGAGCGCGGCGTGCCGACCGAGATATCCTTCTTCAACGCAGCGACGGCGGCGGACCTTGCCGCGCGGGGCATCAGGGCGGACTTGATCGCGGCCAATAATGTGCTGGCCCATGTTCCCGACATCGCCGACTTCGTCGCCGGCTTTCCGATCGTCCTGAAGGACGAGGGCGTGCTCACCTTCGAATTCCCCCACCTGCTCACCCAGATCGAACTGATCCAGTTCGACACCATCTACCATGAGCATTTCTCCTATCTTTCGCTGCTGGCGGTCGAGAAAGTGCTGGCGGCCAACGGTCTCAAGGTGTTCGATGTCGGGCTGCTGTCGACCCATGGCGGCTCGCTGCGGCTGTTCTGCGCGCATGCCGGGTCGGCGCATCGGGAAACGCTGGCGCTATTCGACCTGCGCGCGCGCGAGGAAGAGGCGGGGCTGGGCAGCAGGGTACCCTATGAGCAATTTGCGACGAGAGCCGCAGGGGTGCGCGACGGCTTCCTGCGCTTCCTCGGCGAGGCGGAACGCCAGGGCAAGTCCGTGGCGGCCTATGGCGCGGCGGCGAAGGGCAACACCTTCCTCAACTATGCCGGGGTGAAATTTCCCCGGATCAAGGCCGTGTTCGACGCCAGCCCCCACAAGCAGGGGCGCTATCTGCCGGGTAGCCATGTCCCGATCCTCGCCCCGTCCGAGGTCGAGCGGATCCGGCCCGATTATCTGATCATCCTGCCCTGGAACCTGAAGGGCGAGATCATGGAGCAGATGGCGGTGATCCGCGACTGGGGTGGCAAGTTCGTCATCGCCACGCCGCATGTCGAGATCCTCGACTGATGCGCTTCACGGCGACCGGCATCGACGGCGTTGCCCTCGTCGATCTCGAGCCGATCGCCGACGAGCGCGGCTATTTCGCGCGCAGCTTCTGCCCCGCCGAATTCGCGGCGGCGGGCTATGGCTTCACGCCGCTCCAGTCGAGCCTGTCGCATAATTTCGCGGCGCGGACGCTGCGCGGCCTGCACTATCAGCCGGCGCCTTATGGCGAGGCGAAGCTGGTGCGGGTGGTGCGCGGCCGGATCTTCGACGTGGCGCTCGATCTTCGCTCCGGCAGCAGCAGCTATCTGCGCTGGACCGCGGCCGAACTGTCCGCCGACAATGGCCGGGCGCTGCTGATCCCCGAAGGTGTCGCGCACGGCTTCCTGACGCTCGAGCCGGCGACCGACATCTTCTATCAGATCGACCGGATGTTCGAGCCCGGCCATGGCCGTGGCGTCCGTTGGAACGACCCGGCCTTCGCGATCGACTGGCCCGCCGCGCCGGAGGTGATATCCGGGCAGGATGCCGGCTATCCCGATTTCGATGGGGAGCGATGACGCCATGCTGACGATCGACCCCACCGCCCGGATATCGCAGCTGGCCGACATCGAACCGTCGGTGCGCGGATCAAAGGTGGTGATCGGCGCGCGCACCACGATCGACTCCTTCGTCAAGATTAAGCCGGCCGGCGGAACCGGCGATGTGATCATCGGCGAGGATTGCGCGATCAATTCGGGCACGGTCCTGTACAGCGGCAATGGCATCAGCATCGGCAACGCCGTGCTGATCGCGGCCAATTGCACGCTGGCGCCGACCAACCACGCCTTCGCCGATCCCGATCGCCGCATCCGCGACCAGGGTTTCCAGCCGAGCCGCGGCGGAATTGTCATCGGCGACGATGTCTGGCTGGGCGCCAATGTCGTCGTGCTCGATGGCGCGGTGATCGGCGAGGGGGCGGTGATCGCTGCCGGGTCCGTGGCGCGCGGCGCGATCGAGGCTTACGGGCTCTATGCCGGTGTCCCCGCCGTCAGGCGCGGCACGCGCCGGCCGGCATGACCGTCTATACCGTCATCGGCGGCAGCGGCTTCGTCGGATCGCAGGTCGCCGCGCACCTTCGCGCCCTGGGACACCAGCCCTTCCTGCCGGCGCGCGATGATCCGGCGCTGTGGGACCGCGATCTTGGCCGGATATTCTACTGCGCCGGGCTGACCGGCGACTATCGCACCCGTCCTTTCGCGGCGGTGGAGGCGCATGTCGTGCTGTTCGCCCGGCTGCTCGAAAGCGCCCGGTTCGAGCGGATCGTCTACCTGTCCTCGACGCGGCTGTACGACAGCCAGCCTGGCGCGCTGGGCCGCGAGGATCGCCCGATATCGGTCGACGCCGCCGATCCGGCCCATCTCTACGAGCTGTCGAAGCTGCTGGGCGAGAATCTGGCGCTGCACCGGTCGGACGGCCGCGGTGTCGTCGCGCGATTGTCCTATGTGTTCGGGTGGGACGCGGGCGCCGAAGGCTTCCTGTCGGACTGGCTGCGCGCGGCGACAGCGAACCGCAGCCTGCGGATCGACTCCAGCCCGGCGAGCGCCCGCGACTATATCCACATCGCCGACGTCGCGACCGCGCTCCACGCGCTGCTCGACAGCCCGCTGAACGGGATCGTCAACGTGGCGCGGGGCGAGACGATCGCCAATGCGCAGATTGCCGAGCTGTTCGCGCGGAACGGCCGAGCCGTCGCGTTCACCCGCACCGACGGAGCGGCACCGGGAAAGACCCTGGAGGTCACCCGCCTCGATGCCTTGGGCGCCCCGGCGCGGCCGGTGCTACCGTTGATCGACGACTATCTGGCGGGGCTTATTTGATCAGCAGGCCCTGACCCGTGGGCAGCTCCATCACGCGGTAGCCGCGCTTTTCCAGCCAGGGATCCTCGGCCAGCTTCTGCGCCCGATAGGCCAGCCAGCCATAATCGTCGAGGATCATCACCGCGCCGGGCACCATTCGATCAAACAGGACCTCGAGCGCGCCGATCTCGGCATCCCTGTTGTTCAGATCGAGATGGAGAAACGCGATCTTCTCGGGCGCTGCCTGCGCAAGCGACTCCGGCACGCGGCCCTGCGTAACGGTTACGTTGGGTAAATGTGAAAAGCGCTGCTTCACCTCGTCGAACAGGCTTTGGCTATGTTCAGGCATGTGATGGTGCGGCATCGAGGCGTCGTGCTCGAACAGATCGTAGAGATAATAATGGCGATCCGGTTGCGATCCGAAGTCGACATAGTCGCAGACGATCCGTGCGGTGATTCCCTTGTAGCATGCGCATTCGACGAAGTCACCTTCGAGCCGCATGCCGTTTCGCGCCGCCCAGGCAACGGTCGCGATCCGCCAGATTATGCCTTTTTCGATATTTGTCGTGGCATGGGCGTTGAACGCCTTCATGAACTCCGCATCGGTTAGGAAGCTGAGATTTTTGCTGTAGGTGATCAGATTATCGCCGGTGAACAGTCCGGCCTTGTTGTTCAGGGCGCCGATTGCGCCGTTGATCGACCGGATAAACTCCTGCCAATTCTTGACGCCGAAAAACAGGCTCGTGACATGCTGAAGGTTCATGGCTTGGGTGCTGCTTCCTGATGGCTCTCGACGGTGCGCGCGACGAGATCGTAGAAATCCTTGGCGAATTGTTCGGTCTGGCCGAGTGGGCTCGCCTTGATCTGCGCGCGCAGGCCGGTTCGTAATGCCTGGATGCGATCATGGTCGGCAGCCAGGCGTACGGCGATCTCGTGGAACTCGTCCTGCGTCGCAGCACAGAGGTCGCCGAGGCCGGCATTCTGCAGGATCGAGTAACTGAGCCGCTCGAACAGTGCCTCGCCGGCTAGGGTCACGGTCGGGACGCCCATCCAGGCCGCTTCGCAGGTAGTGGTGCCGCCCGTCTGCGGGAAGGTGTCGAGCGCTATGTCGATGTCGTTGTAATGCGGCATATGCGCGCCGCGCACGGCGCTGAACTGCACCCGGTCGGCGGAGACACCCTCGGCCTCGAATCGCGCGCGGATATTGCGGACGAATGCCTGCGAGCCGCCTTCGGGCCTAACGAACAGGAAGCGCGAATTCGGCACGGCCGCAACCGTTCGCGCCCACACGCGCAGCATCTCCGGCCCATATTTATAGGGGTTGTTCGCGGTGCCGAAGGTGATGAACCCGTTGCGGCGGATCGGGGCCACCGGATTGATTACATGGCCTTCCGGGAAGGCATATTCGCTCATCGCGATCCACGATCGCGGCATGATTAGCGGTTCTTCGATCAACAGGCTTCGATCGGGTGGGCAGAGATGGGGATCGACCATAAGATAGTCGATCGTGCTCAGGCCGATCGAGTGGGGATAGCCGAGCCAGCTTGCGGTGATGCGAGCCGGCTTCCACGCCATCACGTCGATCTTGTTCATGTGCGTAGCGCCGCCGAGCTCAAACAATATATCGAGCTGGTCGTTAGCGATCATCTGGGCGGCGTCTCGATTGCTGATGGCGGGATTCCAGCGAAAGGCATCGACCAACCCGGTCAGCTTCTTTTGGACGGCGCCGTCAGGGTCGCCCTGATAGAAAGAGTAGCAATATAGTTCGAACCGCGAGCGATCCACATTCTCGAACAAAGGCAGGGAGAAATAGGCGACGGGGTGATCGCGTAGATCTGACGACATGAAGCCGAGCCGTATCTTGGACGTCGGCTTCGATGAAGAGGGGCGTGTGATCGGAGCGAGCTGGGCCGGTTGTAAGGCTTTCTCGCCCCATATCCGGTGTTGGCCGAGCAATTCGACACGGTCTGCATGTGTCTTGACCCTCGACATCTGGCTCAACAGGGCGGTGTGTCGATAGGTTAAGGCCCAGCTTCGACCGAGTTCGGCGAAGGTGCCAAGTTGCGCGACGGCATCATAATCGGCAACGCGGGTGAATATCTCGGTTGCGATCTTGGCTTCGCCGCTGCCTACGCGATCAGGAAAGCTGCCGCGGCGCAGCACGTCATATCCTTCGTCGATGTTTGCGCCCTCAGCTGAGCCGCGAGTACGCTCCAGACTTTCAGCCAGCGCCATCCGATATTCGAAATTATCGGGAGCTAGTTCAACGGCCTTGCGATGATGAATGTTCGCGCGGTCGCGGTCGTAATCCGCGATAGATCGTGCCATCTGGTGATGAAACCAGGCCGTGTTGGAGAACCGCTGTTGCAGCGAGGATAAATAGGCTTCCGCTGCGCGCGGCTCACCGAATTGGCGCATGGTCGCCGCTTTTGCCTGCAACAGGCGCTCGTGATCTGGCGCGGCCTTCAGCGCCCGATCCAGTATCGAGACGGCCTCTTCCTTGTCAGCCCGATAGCTCGCAATACCGGCGAGATCGAGCCAGGCGTCGATATAGTCCTTCCTAAGCAGGAGCGCTTGACGGAGGCGCATCGCCGCCGGGCCATATTTCTTCTGGTTCATCAGCGCCTTGGCTAGCGAGCGCTGATATTCAGCCGATTTCGGCGTCTTTCGGACGAGTTTGGTGAAAACAGCTTCGGCACCGGCGCCATCCTCGATATCATTCAGGATATTGCCTTTGTTGACCTGCGCAATGGGATCGTTCGGCTGCAACTTTATGGCCCGATCGAGCACTTCAAGCGCCTCGCGATGGCGGCCCGATCGTCGCAGGAAGATCCCTAGAAAATTGAGGAACTCGTAGTTTCGAGGCTGAAATTCGAGAGCCGTCGTTGCCCAGCCGACACCGTCCATAAATCGTGCGAGCGTCAGAAGATTGCGAAGCAGCGCGCGGTAGAGATCCACGGATTGTTCCGTGCCATCCTCCAGTGCTGCGATCATGAGATCGACGGCGTCCGACCTTCGACCTTGCGCGATTGCGGCATCGGCGGCGATTAGCCTGGCATCCATTATGACTTCTCAACATGCGTGGGTCTGCCGCGCATAGCTCTGGCCCGACGGGTTGGCTATTATATTCCGTTACCACGAAGGCCTATCTTCCCAGGTGGACCGAGAAAGCTTCAGGCAACAAAAAGGGGCCGGTCTCGCGACCGGCCCCTCTTCATTTACCCGAAGGTGTGTTGGCTTACGCGCCAGCGAAATCAGCGACAGTGAAGAGCGAGACGTCAGTGACGCCCTGCACCTTGATGATCGCGTTGATGGTCGCACCAGCCGCATCGTTATAGAACAGGTAGCTGTCGCCACCCACCTTGACGACGGCGAGATCGGTCGTGCCAGCGTGGGCGTCGAGCAGCTGCTGAGCATAAACCGTAGCTGCGGAAACCGTCGTGAAGCTCGCGCCCGAAGCCTGCAGAAGGACGTCGCCTGCAGCCGAGCCGACCGTGCCACCAGCAAGGCGGAACAGATCTTCGCCATCGGCATAGTCATTGACCGTGTCGTACGACGTGACGCCAGCAACCGTCACGCCAGTGCCAGCCTCGCCAGCAGCGAAGTTGAACTGGTCGATCCCAGCGCCGCCGGTGACGAAGTCAACGCCAGTGCCGCCTGCGATGGTGTCGGTGCCGAGATCGCCCTGGATGTTGTCCGAATCAGCGCCGCCCGAGAGCGAGTCATTGCCCTGACCACCGCGGATCGAGTCGTTGTCAGCGCCGCCGTCAATGCGGTCGTTACCGAGATTGCCGTTGATGGTGTCGTTACCGGCGCTGCCGAGGATCGTGTCGACGCCGTTGCCGCCGAAGATACGGTCGGAATCTGCACCGCCGTCGATTACGTCGTTGCCGGCGTTACCGTTGATGTAGTCGCCACCAGCACCGCCGGTGATGGTGTCGGTGCCGTCAGTGCCACCCGCGGCGCTCTGGCCATAGAGGTGGTCATTGCCTGCGCCACCAAGGAGGCTGTCATTGCCTTCAGCGCCGAACAGATTGCTCGAACCTGCACCAGCCGTGACGGTGTCGTTGCCGAGCCCTGCAAAGATGTTCGAAGCGCCAGCGCCACCGGTGAAGGTGTCGTCGCCAGCGAACAGATAGACGGTGTCGCCACCGGCAGTACCAGTCAGCGTATCGGCGGTGTTGACGCCGACGATCAGCGACGAGCCGTCGTTGAACACCAGGTTGCCGGCCTGCGAAATGGTGCTGAGCGACGCGGCATCGAAGAACAGCGACTTGCTGCCAACGGTGAGGGTCGTGTTCTGGATCGTGTCGGTGACGGCCGAAATCGCAACGGTGACGTTGCCGGCGTTCGCCGTGGCGGTCGAGAAGGCAATGATGTCAGCGCCGGTGATCGCGTTGGCCTGAGCCTGCGAGAGATTTTCAAAAACGTAAGTAGCCATTAGAGTCCTCCAGTAGAACCTTTACCCGGGCAAGCAGCGTGCCACCTCCCGTTTACACGAGCGGGAAGCGCCCCTTGCCGCTCGTGAACCGATCCCCCGTGGCATGGTTCATCGAGCAAGCCCAGAACGTTGCTTAGCCAAGCTTTCTCAACCGCGCAACAGGCAAAAAGCGAAGCGCAGGCTCGACATCGTCCGATTTGATGCTTGTGTTGCGTTTTCCTGATAGGCGATGCGACGAGCAGAGTCACCATCAAAGGTCGAAATTTCGCGATATTGGTGAGGAATTTCTTAATAGTTTGTGCGCTGTCGCGCCAGTGGTGAAGAAGAACGGCCGCGGATAACCGGCTATTCCTGCCGATGTTGCTGCGCGTCCAAGGCCTTGGGCTGGCCCTTATTATGGCCGCTCCAGTTGCGCGTCCAGGCTGACGGATCGATCTGTGTCAGCTGCGAAAACAGTTTCATATCAGGTGTATAGAGTTCGCGCAGCATCGCGATGTCCGACGGCAGGAGTTCGGATGGATATTGCCGAGCCCTCGCAGGATGGACGATCCGAGGCGCGATGCCTGCGGGTCGAGACTGGCCCAGAAACGAGCAGACTGCCGTCAGGGCGCCTGCCGGGTCTTCGCGTAGCTGCTCGGAGCGCAGGAACAGGCACTGCTCGCGCGGGAACAGGCTCAGCAGCCGCTCGACCTGCCGCCCATAAAAACCGCGTTCGACATAGCTGAACACCCGGTGGAAGCCCGGAGCGGCGGCGTCGCCGTGCTCCAGCCGGGCGCGCCCTTCGCGGATGCACCATGCGAAGGGCTCGCGTTCCTTGCCCTTGGCATATTCCATCTTCCAGTGCGACCAGGCCCGCTGGATCGGGTCGCGGAACAGCAGGATCAGCTTCATCGCCGGATTATAGGCGGCGATCCGTTCGAGCGCGTTGGGCCAGTAGATGTAGATCGGCGTCGCTTCCCCGCGCAGCCGTCCGTCCGGCTCGAACAGCCGGTGATAGGCTTCATAGTCGGGGCGTCCCCAGTCGATCGTCTCGTCGTCGAAGAAGTGCGCCTCCTTGACCGCCGGGAGCTGTAGCCCCGGCATGTCGCGGAGATATTCGAACAGCGCGCTCGTGCCGCCTTTCTGCACGCCCGCGACGAGGAACGCCACCCTGGGCGAAAGGCTCATCGCTCCTTCATCGCCGTCCGCATGGAGTCCGTGAACGGCTCGAGCAGATATTGCAGGATCGTCCGCTGCCCGGTGACGATGGCGATGCTCGCCTGCATGCCCGGCGCGAGATGCACGTTCGGGCCGGCCTTGGCGACATTGGCCGCCGGAACGGTGATCTCGACGACGAAGAAGCTGGCGCCGGTCTTCTCGGACGTCCGCGCATCGGCGGACACCAGGCTGACCGTTCCTTCGACGGGGGATACCGTGCGCGGATTATAGCCCATCAGGGTGACGCGCGCGGGCATGCCGACCCGCACGTCGCTGATGTCGCGCGGCGAGACATCGGCGGAGATGATCATGCGCCCGCTGGACGGCACGATCTGCATCAGCAATTGCCCCGCGCCGGCGGCGCTGCCTTCGGTGAACTGGGTCAGGTTGAACACATAGCCGTCGACCGGCGCACGAATTTCGGTCTGCTGCTGCTGGTCCATCACCGCGCGCAGCTTCGGGGCGTTTTCCGCCAGGCGGTCCTGCGCGGTGCGGATGCCATCCGCCACCTCGGTCTGGTGGCGATCCTCGAGCTGCGCGATCTGGAGGCGGATCTCGCCGATCGCCTGCCGTGCGCGGGACATTTCGGCCAGTGCGGCGCCCTTCTGGCCCTTGACCTGCACTGCGCTGCGCTCGAGCGCGAGCAGCCGGCTGTTGGGGGCATAGCCCTGGCGGCTGAGCTCGCGCACGCCATCGAGCTCTTCCTTTACCAGCTTGGCCTGGTCGTCGACCGACTGCGCCTGCAGCCGCATGCCGCTGATCTGGGTTTCGAGCTGCTGGGCCTGCGAATTCAGCACCATGGCCTGGCTGCGATAGAGCATCATGCGGGTCTGGAACAGCGCCCGCTGGCTCTCCAGCAGCCCGGCCACGCGCGGATCGTTGGCCCGGGCGAGCAACTCCGGCGGGAAGTCGATGCCGGACGCGCCGACCGATTCCGCCTGGAAGCGGGCGATCTGCGCCTGCGCGGTGTCCACCACGCTCTGGTAGATATCCACCGAGGCCTGGGCCTGGGTGTTGTCGAAGCGGATCAGCACCTGCCCCTTGGCGACCTTCTGCCCCTCGCGGACGAAGATCCGGCGGACGATGCCGCCTTCGAGCCGGCGCACGTCCTTGCTGTTGTTCTCGACCTTGACGACGCCGGTCGCGAGCACCGCCCCCGAGATCGAGAAGACCGCGGCCCAGATAAGCAGGATGATCACGAACAACAGCGTGACCAGTCCGCCGATCAGGATCGGCCGCTTGATCTGGCGGCTAACATCCTCGTCGCTGGGCAAGGTGCCGGCGGCATAGGCCCGGGCCGAATCCTCGTCGTCGGGCAGCGGTTCGGCTCGAACGAGCATCTTGCGCAGGTCGGGGAGCAGACTCATGGCTTGGCCTCCTGCAGGGCGGGACGCTGGGCGGGAACCGCCGGCGCCGGCGGTGCCATGGCACGTAGCACTTCCTCGCGCGGGCCAAGCATTTCGATTCGTCCGTTCCTGATCAGCATCAGCTTGTCCGCCTGGGCGAGCACGCTGGGCTTGTGCGAAACCATCACGATCGTCGCGCCGCGTTCCTTCAGGCCCTTGATCGCCTCGGCGAGCGCGGCTTCGCCGTCCGCGTCCAGATTGGCATTGGGTTCGTCGAGCACGATAACCTTCGGGTCGCCATAGAGCGTCCGCGCCAGGCCGACCCGCTGGCGCTGGCCGGCCGACAATACCGAGCCGCCTTCGCCGAGCTGGGTGTCATAACCCTTGGATAGCCGCAGGATCAGTTCGTGCGCCCCCGCCGCCTGCGCCGCCCTGACCACGTCCTCGTCCTTCGCATCGAGCTGGAAGCGGCAGATGTTGTTCCTGACCGTTCCCGCGAACAATTCGGTATCCTGCGGCTGGTAGGCGACCTGCTGCCCGAAGTCGCCGCGCTCCCAGCTATAGACGTCTGCACCGTCGAGCCGGACGGTGCCGGAGGTCGGCTTCCAGATGCCGACCATCAGGCGCAGCAGGGTGGATTTCCCCGCGCCCGACGGCCCGATCACACCAACCATGTCGCCCGGCAAGATCGTGCAGGTGACGCCGGACAGGATCAGCGCCGGCGCGCCCGCGGGTGCGAAGCTGACGCCTTCGAAGTTGATCCGGCCCTTGGGAGTCGGCAACTGAGTAGCGGGCACGGGGGCCTCATAGTCGCCCAGCACCTTTTCGAGGCGCCGATAGGCCTGTGCCGCTTCGAAGAGCCCCTTCCACGATCCGACCACGCGATCGAGCGGGGCAAGCGCCCGGCTCGCCAGGATCATGTTCGCGAACAGGATCGCCGACGATATGGTGCCTTCGATCACCAGCCACGCGCCCAGGCCGATCGTGGCGATCTGAATGACCATCCGCACGAACTTGATGGCATTGCCGTAAAAGCTGCCGCGCTGGCTGGCGACCTGTCCCATGTTGAGCGAGGTATGGCGGAAATGCGCCCATGCCGCGCCGAGCGTGGGCAGCATGCCGAGCGCCCGCACCACTTCCGCATTGCGCAGCGCCGCGTCGGTGAAGGAATAGCTCTTGATCGCGGCGTTGCTCGCCTCCTTCAGTGCGCTGTGCGTCGCACGGTCCTGCAGCACCGCGAGGATGAGCAGGATGATGCCGCCGACCAGCGTCAGCGCCCCGATCCACGGATCGATGATGAACAGGATGATCAGGAACAGCGGCATCCAGGGCAGGTCGAACAGCACGCCGACCGCCTGGCCCGCCAGGGCATAGCGCACCGTATCGAGGTCGCGCAGCGCCTGCGCATGCGCACCGCCCATGCGGCGGACGACGAGATCGAACAGCGCCGCAAAGGTGGAGCTTGCGAGATAGCGGTCGAAGGCGATCGAGAAATTCTGCAGCACCTCAGCGCGAAAATGGTCGAGCAGGGCGGACAGGAGGAAGACGACAAGCGCGCCGGCGGTCAGCACCGCCAGCGTCGATCCGCTATGGCTGTACAGCACGCGCGAATAGATCTGGTTGGTGTAGATCGGCAGCGTCAGATAGAGCAGGTTGCTCGCGAGGCTGAACAGCGCCGCGAAAAGGAACGAACTCTTACCCTGCTTCAAGGCGTCGGTAAGGATGTTCTTCTGGAACAGGGCTGACGTCATCGGAGCAGGTTCAATCCCGGTTTTGGCGCCTTCGGGTCAAGCCCGGGACGCAAGTCTCTTAACATATGCCGGACAGGCGGCGAGCAATTTTCATCGCGGATCGTCGTCCTGCGGCGGAGTGCCATAGTCGCCGACGATCGACGGAAGCTGGTCGGCAGGGACCAGCGGGCTTTGCGTGATCGGGACCAGCGGCTTCTGCGTATAGCTCTTGTCGAGCGCCGCGGGCATGGCCGGCGATCCTGTCGGCTTGGGCTGGTTGGCGCCGCGCAGATCGGGCTTGGGCTTGGCATAGGGGCTGGCCGAGCCGACATGATCGAGCAGCATCGCGACCGGCTCGGTCGGCGAGATGCCGCGCCAGCGCACCTTCTTGAACTCGGCCTCGGGATCCCGGGCCGGTATCGCCGAATTGACGGTCCGCGCGTCGAGCCGGCCCATTGCCAGCAGGAGCGAGGCACGCGCGACATATTCCTGATAGCGGTTCGACAGCAGGGTCAGTTGGGCCGAAGCGAGTTCCTGCTCGGCATTGAGCGTTTCGATCGTGCTGCGCAGCCCATAGCGCTCCTCGCGTTCCATGCCGGCAAAGGCGATCTGCGCCGCCTGCACCTGACGGCTGCCCGCAATGACTCCCAATCGCGTGGAGGCCAGCTGGTTCCAGGCTAGCACGACGTCCTGGAAGGCCTGCCGGCGTGTGCCATCGACTACAGCCTGGGCTGCGTTGTTCTGATCCTGCGCCTGGCGGATCCGCGAGCGGATCGCTCCGCCCTGGAAGAGCGGCTGGGTGATGGTGACCTGCGCGGTCACCTGGGTGCGGAAACTATGGCGGTCGAATGGCGACAGCACGCCGCGGACCTTCCCCGCGTCCGCCGTGATCGAGGCAGTGGGCCGCTGGCCGCCGCGCTGCGTAGCGACATTGGCGCGAGCGGCTTCCTCGGCGAAACGGGCCGAGGTGAGTTCGGCGTTCTCGACTTCCGCAACCGCAAACGCCTCGTCGATCGACTCCGGCAGCCCAGGAAGTTCGGGCAGCGGCTGGAGATCTCCCGGCTCATGGCCGACGATGCGCAGATACTCGCCGCGGCTGACCGCGAGCTGGGCTTCGAGATTGGCAAGTTGGGCCTCCCCGGCAGCCAGCCGCGAGTCCGCCTGGGCAACGTCGGTGACCGTCACGTCCCGCACCCGCCGTTTCGCGCGGCGCTCGGCCAGCTGCTGATTCAGCACGGTCACATTCTGTCGAGCGACTTCGAGCCGCTGCTGATCGCGCAGCACCGCCGCATAGGCATTGATGACGTCGCCGATCACCTCGCCCTCGACCCGGCGGAGCCCTTCTTCGCTGCTGCGGACATTGGCCCGCGCCTGCGCCAGCGCGCCGCGTTGGCGGCCGCCGCTGTAGATCGGTTGGCGAACATTCAGCGTGAGGTCGCCTACATAGCCATCGGCCGAGGGCCGCCTATAAAGCTTCTCATAATCATAGGTGCCGACCGCCTGGAGCGACACTTGCGGGCCATATTGCGCCCGCGTCTGTACATAGTTTTCGTTGGTGCTCTTCTGCCGGTAGCGCTGGGCGACAAGCGTCGGGTTGTTGCCATAGGCGGCTTCGACGGCATCCATCAGTGTCTCGGCGGAGGCCGGAGCGGCGGTTTGCAGCAAGAAGGCTGCGCCGAACATCAACGCGAACCGATGCCCCTGCCGGCCTGGTCTGTTGTCAATCGAAGCGATGTCGAAGATCATCCAATTCGCCGCCCAAATACCGGCGGGTCCAACCGGTCATGTCGTTGATGCCGGGGCGCCCCCATAGCCCGCCCTGCGCGGCTGTCAATTGCGATACTGTCCTTGCCCTAGCCTTAACAGCTTGTAAGACTTGCGCAGAAACCGCTCTTCTTCCTAAGAGGCAGGTTCCTTGTGCAGGGCCGAATGACCCGCACCCGCTGGACATCCGGATGCTCGCTCCCTGTTTCGTAACCATCGATGCCATGATAGCGAGCAATGCATGACGAGGGGGTTCTGGCGAAAACGGGCGATGGAACGTGCCTTCCGCATGGCTACGGCCGCGCGCGACGCGCGTGATTGGGGCAGGGCGGCGGAGCATTATCGCCGCTACCTCGTCTATCGTCCGGGCGATTTCGCGATCTGGGTTCAACTCGGCCATATGTTTGCCGAGAGCGACGATCCCGAGCAGGCCGACCGGGCCTATCGGATCGCCTACGGCCTCGATCCGTCCGACGCCGATCTTGCCTTGTGCCGGGGCCATCTCGCCCGCCGCACCGGGGATATCGACCTCGCAATCGCACTTTATCGCGAGAGCCTGGCGCTTGACGGCAACCAGCACGCCGTCAATGCGCTCGCCGAACTTTTGCCGCGAGAGCTTGAATCGGAGCCGCAAGCCAACGCACAAGCTGAGCCAGAGCCGGAGCCAGAGATTGAGGTCCCCCGGGGCGGCAAGATCGAGGGCTGGTATGAGCGATCCGTCTCGGGAGTGCTCTTTGAGACTGGGGGCACAAGGCCGTGGGTCGAATTCCATGACGGCGAGCGGCGAGTAGGGCAGGCGTTTCCCGAGCGGCTCGATGACGGCACGCTCAGCTTCCGGGCCATATTGGACATAGATCTCGGCGAAGACGGCGACGGCGTCGAGGTCGTCGGCCGCCGGATGCCCGATGGCGCAGAGCTCGAACCGTCGCCGGTCATGCTGTTTCCGCCATCGCGCCACCCCGAAAGCCATCCCCCTGCCTGGTCGGTGCCGAGCGACGTGGTCAAGCCGCTGTCGTTGCCGATCGACAGCGAGATCGTCCTGTTCGTCACGCATTCGCGCTCGGGCAAGATCAAGCCGCATGTCTTGCCCTATCTGCGAGCGTTGAAAGCGCAGCGGCTGGGCATCTTCCTGATCGCGACGGTGGACCGGCCGGTCGATCTTCCGCCGGAGCTGATCGACCTTGCAGATGCGGTGATGGTGCGCCGCAACGCCGGCTATGATTTTGGGGCGTGGAGCCACGCGCTGAAGCTCTATCCGCGGCTTTACGGTGCCGCGACGCTCTATCTCGCCAATGACAGCGTGTTCCCGGCGACCGAGGACGGGCGGATCGGCGCGATCGTCGATCGCGTGCGGCAGAGCAAGGCCGACCTGATCGGATTGACCGAAAGCCACGAGTGGCGTTGGCACGTCCAGAGCTACTTCCTGGCAATCAAGCCGCGGCTGTTGTCCTCGCGAACCTTTCACAGCTTCATGGACGAGGTTCGGCTGCTCACGCGCAAGGATCATGTGATCCGCGCCTATGAGATCCGGCTGGCCGAGCTGGCCGAGCAGAGCGGCCATGATGTCGAGATACTGTTCCCGAGCCCGACCGCGATCAATCCGACGCTGTTCGGCTGGCGCGAGCTGATCGCCGACGGCATGCCGCTGGTGAAGCTGCTGCTGCTGCGCGGCGAGTTCGAGACGGCCGACGTCTCCGGCTGGCGCGAGACGCTCGCGCAGGCGGGCTTCGACGTGGCGCTGGCTGAGGCGGCGATCGCGGCGGGGGCGGAGAAGGGCCCCGTGGACGATGGTGGCCGCCTGCTGGCCCGGCGCCTGCCGCGCGAGAAACTCGGCCGCGGGCCGCTGCGCGTGGCCTTTTACGGGCCGTGGAATTACGACAATGGCCTGGGCCAGGCGAGCCGCGGCATCATCGCCGCGATCCGCAGGACCGGCGCGCTCGTCAATCTTCACCCGATCAAGCTGCCTTTCCATATCCACAAGCCACTGGTGCCGGCCACCGATATCATCGACTTCGAAGGCCCGGCCGAGATCGCGCTGGTGCACCTGAACCCGGACAGCTGGCATCTCCTCACCGAACAGCAGCGCGGCGCCATAGCGCAGGCGCAGCGCCGGATCGGTTATTGGGTGTGGGAGATGGGGCATATCCCGCCGGCGTGGCGCAGCAATTTCGGCTCGGTCGACCGCATCTGGGCGCCGAGCCGCTATTGCGCGGACGTGTTCTCCGGGCAGGACGGCGTTCCCGTCGATGTCATTCCCCATGTCGTTCCGCTGGTAGAGCCGCCGGCGCTGGACCGCCAAGCGGCTCTGGGCCGGCTCGGGCTCTCCGCGGATCGCCGTACGATCCTCTACGTGTTCGATGGCTCGAGCTATCTCGTCCGCAAGAATCCGGCAGCGCTGATCCGCGCATTCTCCGCCTCGGGCCTGGCGGCGCGTGGCTGGTCCTTGCTGCTCAAGACGAAGCATCTCCATGATCGGCCTGAGGAAGGCGATGCGCTGCGTGCGCTCGCCGACGGCACCGATGGCGTCCTGCTCATCGACCGATCAATGGCGGCCGACGAGCTTCAAGAACTCACCGCGCTCGCCGACCTCTACGCATCCCCGCATTGTTCGGAAGGGTTCGGGCTGACCATCGCGGAAGCCATGGCGATGGGTAAGCCGGTGATCGCCACTGACTTCGGCGGCAGTCGGGACTTTCTCGATGCGGGCAGCGGCTGGCCGGTCCGATATCATCCGTGGCGACTGGAGCAGGATTTCGGCCATTATACCGAAGGCGGACAATGGGCGCGGATCGATGAGCCCGCGCTGACGGTCACGCTCATCGAGGCCGCCGATCGGATCGAAGCCGGCGAGGATGGCAAAGGCGCCGCCGCGCGCGAACGGATCGGTTCACTGCTGTCCTATGAGGCCGTGGCTGAAAAGGTGGCAGCCAGCTTCGCCGCGGTCGTTGCGGCACCCGGCAACGAGGGCGCCGTGCACGTCCCGTCGAACCTGTCGATGGGCATCCCTGTCGGGATGGCAGCGCTGGGTCCGACCTTGCACGTCGTGGCCCTGGCGCCCGATGCTGTGCTCGACACGCCGCTGCCGGCCGATCTTCCCACGGCCCGGAATCAATGGATCGTGCTTGCGCCGCGCGACGCGCTGCTCTCGCCGTTGTTCGAACGGACGTGGCGCGAGGCCGCTGCGGCCCGGCCCGATGTCGGCATCTTCTATGGCGATGACTTCGCTGCAGGGGAGGCTCGTGGCTTTGATCAGCTGCGGCTGAAGCCTGCATTCGACCTGACATTGCTCGCAGCGCAGGACTATATCGGCGCGCCGCTGATCGTTCGCGCCTCACTGTTCGCGGAACTCGGCCTGCGTACCGAGATGGGCGCGGCGGTGCTCGACGACCTGCTCTTCCGCGCGCATCGCGCCGGCGCCTCGATCGAGCGTATCCCGAAGGTCCTGCTGGCCCACCGCGGCGCCCGCCCGATCGCCGATCCCCAAGTGCGCCAGCGGATGCTCGCGCAGCAGCCGCAATTCGCCAGCTATGACTTCAAGCCGGGGCGGGTGCCGGGGAGTCTTGCGCAGCTGCGTGAGTTCCGCGCTGCCGTTCCCGAAGTATCGCTGATCATCCCGACCCGCCGCAGCCGCATAGCCGGTGGCCGCTCCACTTATGTCGAGCGGCTCCTCAAGGGTATAGCCGAAGCCGACTGGCCGATGGATCGGCTGACGGTGATCGTGGGCGACGACATCGCCGGAGAGCCGGGCTGGGCGATACAGTCCTGGCCGTTCACGCTCCGCCGCATCGAAACATTGCGCGGCGACGACGAGCCTTTCAACTATGCCGCCAAGATGAACCGGCTGTGGCGGACGGCCGAGACCGAGCAGATCGTGCTGATGAACGATGACCTCCAGCCGGTCACGCCCGACTGGCTCAAGGCGCTGGTCGGGTTCGCGATCGACGAGAGCGTCGGCGGTGTCGGGGCGCGGCTGCTCTATGCCGACGGACGCCTGCAGCATGCCGGCATCGTCCCGCAATTCGGCGCCGTCGCCCATGCCTGGGCCGCGCGGACGAAGGTCGGCGGCACCTATCAGGATTGGGCGCTGGTGCAGCGCGAATGGTCGATGGTGACGGGCGCCCTGTTCGCGACCCGGCGATCACTGTTGGAGGAGGTCGCCGGCTTCGACGAGCAGTTCAGCCTGGAATATAACGATGTCGACCTGTGCCTGCGGCTGCGCGCGCTGGGCTATCGCATCATCTGCACGCCAGTGGCCGAGATGGTCCATGCCGAGAAGGCATCGCGGGGCGAGACGCCGGTCGCGGGCGATCAATATGCGCTGTTCCAGCAGCGCTGGAAGCAGTGGCTCGACAACGACCCGTCCTGGCATCCCGGCCTGCGCCGCGACAGTTTCGAGGTCATGCCCGCGGATGATCCGGGCGCCTGGTACCGGTAGTTTTCGGCTAGGCTCAGGAGCATCGAGCCGCTAACCGGGCCTTATGATTGACGGCACCATCGCGCGCAGCCGGGCGCTGCCCCCGGCGTTCGACGCCGGCCATTACCTCGCGGCCAATCCCGATCTGGGCCTAAAGCTCGAAGAGGCTGCCGATCATTATGCCCGCTTCGGCCGCGCCCAGGGCCGCGTCGCATCGCCGCTGGCGCTACGTGAGAATCTGATCGCGCTGATCGACGATGGCCGCTCCGTGCTCGAGATCGGTCCTTTCTGTCGGCCGCTGCTGCGGGGCCCCAACATCGCCTATTTCGACGTCCTCGACGCCGAACAGCTGCGTGCCCGCGCCGTCAACATCGGGGTGAATCCGGCGGGCTGTCCCGACTGGATCGACTATGTCGGCGGCATCGAACAGATCCGCCGCCGCTTCGACGCCGTCGTCAGCAGCCATGCGATCGAGCATCAGCCCGACCTCGTGCGCCACCTCGAGCAGATCGAACGGATTCTCGAGCCCGATGGGCTGTTCTGCCTGATCATTCCGGACAAGCGCTACTGCTTCGACCATTATATCGCCGAAAGCACGATTGCCGGCGTGATCCAGGCACATCGCGAGCAACGCCGCGTCCATAGCGTCGCCAGCGTGATCGAGCATATCGCGCTGACCACGCACAATGATTCGGGACGGCATTGGGCCGGCGATCACGGCCCCGCCATTCCGGCCGACCAGCCGGCGCGGCTTCAGCGCGCCGCCGCCGCCCATGCGATGAGCGCTGGCGGCTATATCGACGTCCACGCCTGGTATTTCACGCCGGACAGCTTCCGCAACATCATGGAGACGCTCGGGGCGCTCGGGCTGACCGGGCTCGAAGTGGCAGAGGTCTACGACACGGCGCACGGCCGCAACGAATTCTGCGCCGTCCTCCGGCTCCGTGCTGCTGCGCGCGATCGGGCGCGCGACAAGCCGGATGGCGACGACATCATCGTCCTGCAGACCGCCGACGCGGAGCGCTATGCGCCGATGCTGGCGATCACCGCGACCAACGTGCGCGAATATTGCCGCCGCCATGACCTGGGCTATGAGAGCTTCCTGGGCGTCAAGCGCGGCTTCCACCCGTGGCAGGCGACCTTCAACCGCATCCCGATGCTGGCGGAACTTCTCGACCGTGGCTTTACCGGCTGGGCGCTCTATCTCGACGCCGATGCCTATATCCAGGATCTCGACTTCGATCTCGCTGCCTATCTGGCCGACAAGACAGACCGTGCAGCCATCTTCGCGACGTCGGGCGTCACCGGCGAACATTGGGACGTCAATGCCGGCGTGGCCCTGATCAATCTCGGTCATCCGCTGGGCCGCGCGCTGATCGAGCAATGGGTCGCCGGATTCGCGGCACACAGCGATGACGACCTGCGGGCGGGCAGCGAATGGTTCGGCGCCGGCAACGACCAGGACATACTGCAGACGATCCTGCGGCGTGACCGCGCCATCGCCGATGCTGTACTGGTCGAGCAGATGGCGTTCATGAACGGGCCGCATGCCAGCTTCATCCGCCAGCACCTCCGCACGCTCTCGCCCACCTTCGAAGCCAGGCTCCGGGCGCTTGCGGCTGCGGTGGGAGAGGTGGCGCGCGAAGGCGGCCTGCCAGCTCCCGCGTCGCCGCGCGCCGGCGACGATCGCTGGTATGCCCGGCTGGCGCATCTTCCCGGATTGCAGCCCACCCTGGTCGAAGCGCCCGTGCCGGTGCCGCGTCCGGATCTTGTTGCGCCGATCCTGTCGGCTTGGAACAGGGTCGTGAAGCCATCCGACGCCGGACCGATATGGGCGCCGCTGCTCGAAGATTTTCAGAATGATTTTGTGCGATTTCTAAATCGCGGTGATGTCGGGGCCCTTGCCGAAAACCTGTCTGGCCTTGGAAAGGCACGCCTCTCGCAAGGCTTCTTTGGCGGCGCGCGCCAGCATGAGCGGGCGCGCAGCCAGCAGTTCGCGGATCGGCTGGCGCTGTGGACCTACGACAAGCTGGTCTCGCTGGCCGAGGCGGTGGGTGTGCTGCCGCTCGAAAATCCAGAGAATGGGCGCTGGTCCGTGAATGCCATGATCGAGCCGGCCGAGCTCTTCCGCGACATCCAGGCAGCGCTCGCCGTGGATCTCTCGCCGCCGCCGCATATCGGCGGACATCTCGGCATCGCGGTGGGGAACGGCGTCGTGCTGCACATGCGCATGCTCGATTCGATCCATGCCGCCTGGCGGCTGCGCCAGCTCGCCGACGCGCTGGGGCTCGGCGCAGACGCGCGCATCGCCGAGATCGGCCCGGGCGCCGCGTTGACCGCTTATTATGCGCTGATGCTGGGGCAGAAGAGCTGGCGGCTGTTCGATCTGCCGACGATGAACGCCGTTCAGGCCTATGTGCTGGCGGGGGCGGGCCACGATGTCTCGCTCGCGGGAGAGCCGCCCAAGCCTATAGCAATCCTCCCCGGCAGCGCCTTTGCGACCACCGAGCCCGGCTCGATCGACATCCTGTTCAACGCGGATTCGCTGCCGGAGATCGAACGCGGGGCGGCGTTGGGCTATCTCGCCGATGCGCGGCGAATCGGCATCCGGCATATATTGAGCATCAACCAGGAGGCAGGACTGACCGATCAGCCCTCCGTCGCCGAACTCATGCGCGAGGCCGGGGGCTATCGGCTTGTTTCGCGGAACCGCCACTGGCTGCGCGCAGGTTATGCGGAGGAGCATTATCTCCATTTTGGAGGTATTTAGCTTGTAATCTGTTGCGGCCGCCCGTCGGCGCAGGCATGGCACAGCTTCGGAGGAGCTTTCAGATGAATGTTCGTGAAGCGGTGCTTTGGGCTTATCGGCTGATCCTCAACCGGGATCCTGCGCCCGAAGAGCTGAGCGCTACCGAAGCGTCGTTCACGAACCCCCAAGCGCTACGGCGTTCGTTACGTACGTCCCGCGAGTTAGGCTTCTGATATAGGCGACCGTCGGCCGCAAGCCGCGCCATTATACCCTCTTATACGACATCTTCTCGCGCCACGCAGGGACTCGCTGAAGCGCCGCTAAAAGGACCGATATGACTGTCACGCGCGAAGAAGTGATTTATGCCTATCGCTTGATCCTTGGTCGGGAGCCGGAGAACGAAGATGTCGTCATGCAGGCGATGGCGGCAGGAAATCGTGCCGAGTTGCGATCGGCTTTCTTGGGTAGCCCCGAATTCAGGGCGAAATACGATGGAGGAATGACGCATTCCTTGCCGGTAGGTCGCTTCTTCGATGTGGAGAACATCCAGATCGACATCGACTGCACGCCTGATCAGCTTCAGTCGATGTTCGATCGCATCGCCGAGGCATGGCGAGCTTTCGGCGAAACGGAGCCCCATTGGTCGGTGCTGGTTAGCGAGGACTTTCGCCAAGAGAATCTGACAGCCAATATCGACCGGTTCTATGCGACTGGCCAAGGCGACATTGAGGTCCATCTTAATTTTCTACGCCGAGCAGGCTTGCCGGTCACTTTCCGGAAGGCGCTCGACTTCGGTTGCGGTGTGGGACGTTTGACACTGGCGCTTGCACCTCATGCGCATCGGGTGGTGGGAATCGATATCTCTCCGCCGCACTTGAAGCTCGCTATCGAGCGTGCCCGCCAGAAGGGAATCTCCAATGTTCAATTTGAGGCCATCGATTCCGTCGCCGATCTCGCGCGGCAAAGTGGCTTCGATTTCATTATCAGCCGCATCGTGCTGCAGCACAATCCTCCGCCGGTGATGGCCGCCTTATATCGCCGGCTGCTCGACGCACTGGCACCGGAAGGCGTTGCGATCGTCCAGTTTCCGACCTTCTTACAAGGCCAGAAGTTTTCTTCCGGTCAATATCTTGCCAGCGAGCAGCCTTCGATGGAGATGAACGCGCTGCCGCAGCGGCTTATCTTCGAGATCATAGAGCAAGCCGGCTGTCGACCGCTCGAAGTGCGCGAAGATGGTGCTGCCGGCGACATCGGGCTCAGCCACACTTTTGCGGTCCAGCGAGCCAACTGATCGCTAGGACAGGGGGAACTGACCGCTTCAAATGCGCTGCGTATCACCACTGTGCGGGACTAAACACCTGAACTAGGCACCTCTTACCACCGAGGGCGTTGGCACCGCCATAATATCGCTCCGACGTGTGTCTGCGAAAGCGGCGTAGCTTGATTTAGGAAAGATCTCTGCGGAAACAGCTGACATGATGTGCGCTCAAATCGAGATCAATATCGAATCCGTCTGATATGAACTTACGAATCATGTCGGAAATGGCCCGTTTGCCCGCTGCCCAGTAGTGGGTCTCGATTATGATCGTGTCGATTAGACTTAGGTCTGCTCGCAGCAGAAGATTGGCTTCACCCCCTTCGATGTCGCAAATGAGAAAATTGGCGCGATGGGCTTCGATGGCATCTTCGAGGCTGGCTGTGGGAATATCGACAACGTCAACAATATCCGGATCATTGATTGTTGCACCCAGCCGAGACGCCCAGAAGTCCCGTGATACGGCGAACGGTATGGTTGGCGGCACGCCTGCCATCTCGGCTCGCGCCTGCAGCACGGCGTTGGATGACCGGATCGCGCCGAGTCCATTCGCCATGAAATTTCGGCGAGCATCCTCAAGAATGTAAGGATTGGCTTCGTAGGTTGTGACGCTCTCTGGCCCGACGATCGATGCGGCCGTCATCGACAAGACGCCAACCGCTGTTCCAATCTCGAGCACACGATCATCTGGTCGAAGCGCCGCATAGAGGATGCTTCGCTCTGCGCTCTCATATCCGCCATCCTCCAACGATCTGATGATCGGCGGGCTGTATCGCTCGTCATCGGCAAACACCTGGAGATTGCCGATTTGAATCATTCTTCCCGTGCGACCGGCGATGGCAGCATCACGCTTGGCAGAATGAGCAGAGACGAAGGCGGCGTAAGCCTCGCTGTCCTTTTCACTGGGACGATGCCCGAATATTTGAACGGCTCGTAGGTGCAGATGACCGAAACCGTCCATCCGCACCCGAACGTAGCGAGCTAAGTTAGGGCAATCGATCGCTATAGCCGCACCGTCGTCGCCAGCCCCCAGGACCGACTTTCCGTCATGGCTATAGATCGTCGTCCAGTTTACCTGATCGTCAGATGCGAGAATGCTGAACCGGGAGAGGCGCTCAGCACATGTACGCCGATTGAACAGCCGAAGCGTATCAATCCAGTAGATCCCACCTAGGTCGACTTGCCACCACGGAAATAGCTCCTCAGCGGTATGATTGGCATATTCTCGATCGGCTCGATCGATGATGCCCTCGACTACGAAAGCAGCGTCCGCCCCCGTCGAGGCTGCGGCCGACCAATGGCAGGCCGAGCTCTGCTCGCAAGGTCGACCCAAGGCCAGATCGTCAACGGGGTGATGATGGACCACGAGCTTCACCTACATTGATCAATATATGGCGCGCTCCCTAGCGCGGCAGAGTGCCCGGGCCAAGTGAGCATCGTCGAGCGATGCCGACCAGAAATATCGCGCTCAAAAGTCCGATTGATTTAATTGAAAACCACGGCGCCGCCGCAAACATACCGAAAGCCGTCGGGTCGGGCATAATCCGTGCACCGCGCTGCGGCATTAAACACCTTGTCTTGCATCGTGGATTTCCCACGCATGGGCATAGTCGCCCTGTTTAGGCCAGCGCGCGAAGGGTGCGACGTCGGAGATTTTTTGCGCAATCGTGATCAAATCGGTTGTACCTGATGTTGCGCCCAGTTCATTGCGGTAACCCTCCGCGCCGCGATCGGTTAATTCGACGGAGCGACCATCGCCCTCTACTAGCTTTACCGAGATTATGCGAAAGCCGTTCTCAGGTTGGAAGACGCGGAACGGCAGTTCCGGGCTAAGTTGGTAAAAACCGTGTCCAAGCCAATTATTGGCCGGAGCTATGCTCACTAGACGTCCACCTATCGCTAGCAACCGCATCATATTGGCCAATGCGACCGGAACGTTGAATATATGTTCTAGCGACCCAGATTCGATCAAGGTGTTGAACAGCCCATGATACTCAACAGGAATGGGATCGTTGAAGTCGTGGATGATGGTCGCTCCCTCATAGGGAGAGGCATCTGCCGCCATGACTGGATGGGCGCCGAGCCGTGCCAGGAGATTCGTATCCGCGAACATGTCGCTCGCCACGATTGCGCTCAGGCTATCGGCAAGACCATGAGCGCGAACCGCAGCATCGGCTGCAGCTTGCTCATGAGCAGCGATATACAGGCCCTGACGACCAATCTGTACAGTTTTGCCAAAGTCTCCAAACCGGCTGTGGAGGTCGAGAAGGGCATTTAACCCAGAGAGAGCGATGCCCATCCGGTATCCTTGTGTTTGAAGATAATCATGGTAGCGGCTTGCTGCCATGACGGAATGGCCGCATCCGATATTCCTTACTCGCCAACATCTCTGCTGCTACAAATCGCACGCCGTTTTCGGGGCCTGCATCACGAACATATCGGGCATAGGCAGCAAGCCCGCCTTCATCCGGCTCCCGCTCCAGTATGGCCCTATATAATGCGGTTACCATCGTTGCGGAGAGATCGGCCGACCGCCCCAGAATAGCGTCGACATGGGTTTCCAGCGTGACTGTGCGCTGTTCCAGGTCGGGGCTGAGCGAGCGTAGCAGTTGGCGGATGAAGCGCGCGTCATGCGAGTTGACTACGCTGCCATCGTCATAGTGCAGCGCCGTGCGGAGCGTTGGATCTTGCTGGAGCAATTCGAATAGCATCGATTGGTCGCTGTTTCCGTCGTCCCAGATCTCCATGCGGCGCAATTCGCCCTCGTCGATCTGCAAATATCGGTCGAGCCACCGTACCGCGATTTCGCGACCCTTTGGCTCGCTAAGGTTCAGCAGCAGCACGCCTGCGTTGATACACCATGGATACGGCGCGCCCTGGATAGTCGTCATGATGCCTGCACAGGCCGGCCTAGCCCCTAGATAGGCGACGAGATCGAATTCGAGATCATGGATATAGGCATCGGCGTCGAGATAGATCGCCCAGCCTGTGAACCCCCGATCGAGCAGCTCGCGGAACTGGAACATGCGATTGAATGTCGCATGCCAGGGAAAATATCCCCGTTTGATCCCGACATAGCTCTCATATCCGAAACCGTGACGCCGGCAATATTCGGTTACCGTCCGCGCTGTGGCGTCTAGCATCCGCTTGTAGCGAAACGGGTCGGCAGTCTGCAGGAAAACGATGTCCAAGGCGAACTCCGTCGGACGTTTCGACCTCAGCCTACAGCGAATGCTCGCGAACGCCCGCCACCAGCAGCCAGCCGATGCCATAGGCGATCATCAGCGACAGGAAGACGGTCAGTACGATCTTGCCACGCTCCGGAAACTCCGACTTCACCGGCATGTTGGGATCGACCACGCGGACGATGTAGAGTTGCTGCTTCATCGCCGCGTCGCGGGCTTTTTCCAGGTTCGCGGCGGCGACTTCGTAGCGTTTCATCGCGAAGTCCTGGCGGATCTGGAGATCCTGGTAATTGCCCAGCCGCGCCGCGATCGCGCTGCCGCCGCCGGTCAGCTTTCCGGTCTGGCCGGCGACCTGCGCTTCCAGAGCCCGGACGCGCGCGGCGATGGCGACGAATTGCGGGCTGTTGGGGGAGATGATCCCGCGCATCGCGTTGAGTTGCGCCCGCGCCGTCGTAAGCTGGCCCTGAAGGGTGGTGACGAGGGTCAGCTGCGCCTTGCCGGAACCTTCGGGGTCGAGGTCGCCGCGCTGCTGGCGGAACATTGTGAGCCGCGATTGCACCGCAGCGAGCGAATCTTCCGCTTCGGCGAGTTGGCGGCGCGCGGTCGCCAGCGCGTCATTCTGGCTGCGGCGGTTGATAAGGTTCACCCGCTGCTCGCCCATCTGCAGCAGCTGGTTGATGATCGCGTAGGAATCGGCTGGCCGAAAGCTGCGCACCTGCAGCGTGGTGATGCCGGTTTCCTGGTTGAACTTCACGTCGACCTGCTTGCGATAATAGCGCAGCAGCATCTCGGGCGTGGGGTCGGAGAACCATAGCCGGGTGGCGATGTCGGCCTCCGGCCTGCGGAAGCGATCGACCAGGCCGACAGCCGCGTTGAGCCGCAGTGCCGCCTGCTGCGAATCCAGATAGTCGTTGACGCTGATCGCATCGGCGCGCGCCTGCGACAGCCCCGCCGACAGGCCTAGGAACTGGCCGAGGCCGCTGGACGGCAGCGGTGAACTGTCCGATGTCTTGACCACGAAATGGGCTTCGGACTGATATTGATCGGCCGCGATCAGATAATAATAGATGCCGACCAGCACGGTCGGCAGCATCACGATGATGAGGAACCACTTGTTCCGGCGCGCCCAATCCGACGCGGCGGCGAACCGATCGGGTTGGCCGACGCTGTCATGGGAAGATTGCGGCTTGATGATTCCGTGCATCGGTCGTCCAAATAATATCGGGCTGAGGTCTATTACTGCAGGTGAACGCGGCTGCGAACCCGCCTTATGCCGATCAGGCCGCTATAGGTCAAAAAGGCGCAGCAGGCCGTGATGTAGCCGGCAAACAGATGTTTGTCCGATGCGCCTTCGAACATGCCGTAGCGGGCATATTCGAACAGGTCGGCCATTGGATTCCAGTCCATGATCCGTTGCAGATTATAAGGCAGCCATTCGGTCGCCACGAACGCCCCAGACAACGGCATCATGAAGTATGAAATCGGGTGGACCAGGCGCTGCAGCGTCGGCTTGTCGAACGTGATCGCGGTGACGTTCAGGCCCAGCGCGAAGGACAGCCAGATCATCCAGCCGATCCCGGCCAGCAGGTAGAGCGGCCGCGCCGGAAAGTCCGCATAGCCCAGCGGGATCGCCAGCCCGATCAGGATCACCAGCGTGCAGAAGCAGCCGGCCGCCTCGATCACCACCCGCGCGATCGACAGGTTCAGCACCGAGATCATCCGGTGATACATCAGCGGCAGGCTGCTCTCGAGGATGCTCTCCGCACGGTTGAAGATGCCGCGGAAGATGATGAAGATGCAGTAGCCGATCAGCGACATCGCCACCGGCGGGATGTTCGTGCCCAGATGCCCCGGCTGGAAGGCGTGGAGCGCGCCGATCACGGTGGCCAGCATCAGCGGCTCGCCGATCAGCCAGAGATAGCCGATATTGTTGCGGCCGAAGCGCGTGTGCAGCTCGCGCAATACCAGTGCGCCGATCACGTTGAGCTGGAGGGTCAGCTCGTCATAGAAGCTCGATCGGGCGGCGGTCATGCGAGAACGCCCGCGCGCGCGTCGATCTCACGGACCAGATCGAGCAGGACCTCGACATGCGCGCGCCAGCTGGGCGGGCTCCAACCGTGCAGCCGCTCCAGCTGCGCGGTGCGTCTGTCGCCTCGATCCGCGCTATAGTCCATGATCGTCCTGATCCACTCCGGCCCGTCCAAAGGGTCTATGAAGTCGGGAACGATGCCGCCGGCTTCGCGCAACGCGGGCAGGTCGCTGCAGATCACCGGGGTCCCGCACAGCAGCGCCTCGGTCACCGGCATTCCGAATCCTTCCGCAAAGGAAGGGCATAGCAGCGCCCGGGCGTGCCGCAAGAGGGTGCTCACCGAGCTGTCCGAAAGCCCGGAATATTCGTGGATGTGGCCCTGGATTGCGGTGCAGCGGTCGAGCATGTCGACGACATTCTCATTTTCCCAGCCGCGCCGCCCGACGATCGCGAGATGGGGCGTCCGCTCGGGGCCGAGCGTTTCGACCATCCGGCGCCAGATGTTGAGCAGCAGCAGGTGGTTCTTGCGCGGCTCAATCGTGCTCAGCACCACGAAATAGGGCTGGGGGATGGACGGCGGCCTGTCGTCGCCCGCGGGCAGCGGATCGCTACCCAGATGGGCGATGCTGATGGCCGGCGCGGTGCTGCTGCGGTTCAGGAAGCGCTGCATCGAATGCGCCGTCGCCTGGCTGTTGGCGATCAACCCGTCGGCGAGTTCGGCCATCGTCCTGATCCGCCGTTCATGGGTGGCGGCGCCGTCGGGCCGGGCATATTCGGGAAACTCGATCGGGATCAGGTCGTGCACCAGGCAGATCAGTCGTGCGTCTTCCGCGCGCAGCTTCGCGCGGACCCGATCCGGGCTGTGGAGATGGTGCGGAGAGGCCTGGACATAATAGCGGCGCACGCCGGCATCGGCCCGCGGAACCCGGCGTGGACGCAGCCGCGCCAGGTTGCGCGCGGCGCTGCGGAGGAGCGCGCCCCGGCCCGGCTTGCCCTGGCTGGCCCAGCGTGCCTCGGTTTCGTCCAGGAAGCGGGTCACCGCCGCGTGCGGCAGCCGGCCGTAGAAGCCGAACGGATTGATGGCGGCGAAGCGCAGCTGGCCTGGAATCAGCGACAGCAGGGTGCGCGCATAGACCAGTTCGACGCGGTCGATCCCGGTTGGCATCGCGTGCAGGGTCCGCGACAACAGCCGCGAGAGGTCGAGAACGATCTCTGCGCCGGCCGGCAGCAAGGGCGATGGAGCGGCTTCCCCCGATGCGGCCATGGTCGTCATGGCGCGGCTTGTATCGCGGATGGGGAGCGCCGTCATCTTTCCCGATACGCGTCGATCGTGTCGAGCCGCCCCAGCGCCAGCGCTTCGATGAAGTCGTGCCGGGTCAGCAGATCCTCGGCGGCGTGGAGGAAGAAGCCCCCGACGAAGTAGGTGATGATGACGCCGTCCGCGGCCGGGACCGCGTCGACCCGGACCTTCACGTCATGGGTCCGCTTCGCGGCGGCGATCTCGAACGAGACCCATTTTTCCTCGCGCGCACGGATCTCGCCGCTCTGGGTGGCGTCGCCGACACGCATGCTCCATTGCGCCAGGCCTGCCTCGTCGCCGCGCAGCCGGAACAGGATTCGTAGCCTGAGATGGGGGCCCTTGAACCGAAGCAGCAGCTCGCCGCCCTCGGGCCGTACCCGGCAGCCCCGGTCCTCGGGCCAATGCCATCCGAGGTTCGACCGGAAGCCCTCGCCGGTGTGGATGCCGCGCCAGATGCGGGTGGACTCGTTGCGCGTAATCGGATGCCAGGCACCGACACGCACCGTCGGCGGTGGCGGGATGACGACGCCGCCGCGTCGCACGGTATCGCGCCGCGCGAAGCGATCGAGTTCGTCGGTGATCTGATGCGCCAGCTCGCTCCAGGCGCGGGGACGGAAGCCGGCGGCGATCTTCGCCTCCAGCGCGCCGCGATGATCCGCATCGAGGATCAGCCGCTCCGCCGTCTCGACCAGCGCTGGCACCGAGCCGGCCGCGGCATAGACGGCGAAAGCGCCGCCAGCCTCGGGGAGCGAGGCGGCATCGGAGATCAGCGGCACCTTGCCATGGCCCAGCGACTCCGTGACCGGAAGGCCCCAGCCTTCATAGAGGCTGGGATAAATGGTGAACCGGCAGGTCCGGTACAGCAGCGACAGTTCTTCGTCGGTCAGCCGCGACAGCATCGAGACCTTGGCGGCCAGCGCCGGGTCGCGGGCGAGGCGCTCATAGATGCGATCGTTCAGCCAGCCGCGGTTGCCCACGCACACGAGCTGCGGAACCGCATCTGCGCCATGGCGCGCGATCAGGTCGGCCCAGGCGTCGAACGCGACCATATGGCCCTTGCGGGATTCGATCGTCGAGACGAACAGCACGAAACCGTCCGGCTTGAGCTGCCACCGGTCGAGCGCCCGCGCCGGCAGCTCGGACGCCGCAGCCTTGCGGAAATCGGTGTCGAGCGGGATCACCGCGATGTCGGATGGCTCGATCTTGTAGCCCAGCGTCGCCGCCACGCGCAGCAGGTCCTTACGGGTCGCCTGCGAGTTCACCAGGAAGTGGTCGGCATGGTCGAACACCCCGATCACCCAGCTGATGAAGTCCTGGGTCAGCTCGCGCACGCAGTGTTGCGGCGCCATGATCGGGATCATGTCGTGGACGAAGGGGATGTAGCGGATGCCGCGGGTCTTCTTGGCGTGGCGAACGAACAGAAAATAATTCTGCAGCCACCAGCTGGTGCCCAGATTGACCAGCGAGGCGCCGCGCGGAAATTCGAACGGATGGGTCAGCGACAGGAACAGGCGCAGGTTCGCCACCGCCTCGGTCCATTCTCGATCGAAACGGTCGCCACCCGACGTACTCAGTCGCGCGATGCTCTGCATCCGCTCGAGCGGCAGCTCCAGCCACTCGTCTCGCCCGGCGATGAAACAGCACAGCCGGATTTCGCGATCGTTAGCGTGGGCCAACGCCCCCTCGATCGTTTCGATCTGGACGCGCTGAATCCCGGTCGGAAGCCGGGCATTGCCATAATAGGCGATCAGGTCCGAGATATCGAACACCAGCGCCGGCGGGGCATCGGCAGCCTCCTCGCCGGACACCTGCTCGGACATGTTTTCGGTGAGGATGATGCGGAGCTGCGTCAGCAGCGGCGCTTCGGCGGCGCGAGGCGGTAGCCGTTCCAGCCGCTCACGCAGCAGCGCCGCCAGTCCGGCCCGATCGACTTCGCCCTGGTGGGCCAGCAGGTGGAGCAGCTCGTCGGCTTCGTGCGGGGCTTTTTCGCCGGCATGCAGCGCGCTGAGAAAGTAGCCGATCGCGATTTCGGGCCTGCTCAGCTGCTTGTAGAGGTGAGCCAGGAAGACATAGGCTTCGGCAAGATCGGGCTGACGCGCGGCCGCCTGCCCATAAGCCTCGATCGCGGGCACCAGCGCGCCCTGTTCCTTGAGCGCATGGCCTAGCTGGACCCAGATCGGGACCAGCTCCGGATCGTCGGCTACCGCAGCGCGATAGGCTTCGGCCGCAGCTTGCCAGTCGCGGCGGTCGCGCGCCATGTTGCCGCGCTGCACATCCGATGGTGCCGCGGGCGGGTTGCTCCCACCCAGCTTCGTCCAGGCGCGCTTCAGGTGACGCAAGGCAGTCACCACGTCAGCCAGCATCCAGCGGCGAGAGGCTGCGCGGGAATGTTGCGCCGGACACGCCGCCCTTGAGGTGAACGAAGATCATGTTTCTCAACCATCTCGAGGGGAAGCTCGCGCCGCGTCGTAAAGGAGCCTTTAACGCGCTGCAATATCGATATCTCGCGCCTGCGATCATGCCGCCCACTGGACAGAACGCCCTGGCCCTGCGATCCGCCGTCGCAGCCAGACGGGGAGACGATGTTGCCGGTAAAGCTGATCCACACGCGCCGCTTCGGTGACGATCGCGGATGGTTCGTCGAATCCTATCACCGTCCGCGCTGGTCGGCGGAGGGGGTGGCGGAGGAATTCGTCCAGGACAATCACAGCTACTCGAAGCAGCCGGGCACGATCCGCGGCATCCATTTCCAGGCGCCGCCGCATGCCCAGGCCAAACTGGTCCGCTGCACCCGCGGCCGGATCGTCGACTATGCGGTCGACCTGCGCGCCGGTTCCCCCAGCTATGGCCGCCATGTCGCGGCCGAACTGTCGGCCGACAATGGCGACCAGCTCTATATCCCGATCGGCTTCGGGCACGCCTTCGTCACGCTCGAGCCCGATAGCGAGATCATGTACAAGGTGTCGGACGTCTATGCGCCGGAGTGCGACGGCGGCATCAGCTGGGATTGCCCGACGATCGGCATCGACTGGCCGCTGCCGCCGGGCGGTCCGGTGCTGTCGGCCAAGGACATGGCGTTGCCCGCGCTCGCCGGCTGGGATAGCCCCTTCGCCTATGACGGCGAGCCGCTAGACCTTGATCGTTTCCGCCCTGATCGGGCCGAAACGTGAATCACGGTCTCAACAGCCTTCCGCTGTGAACGGAGAGACGATGCGTATCCTGGTCACCGGCGGCGCCGGCTTCATCGGATCGGCGCTGATCCGCCACCTGATCGGCGAGACCGGGCATGAGGTGCTCAATCTCGACAAGCTGACCTATGCCGGGCTGCTGAGTTCGCTGGCGCCGGTGGCCGGCAGCGCGCGCTACCGGTTCGTGCAGGGCGACATCTGCGACGGCGCGCTGGTCGGCCGCCTGCTCGCCGAGTTCCAGCCCGACGTGATCGCCCACCTCGCCGCCGAAAGCCATGTCGACCGTTCGATCGATGGGCCGGGCGCGTTCATCCAGACCAACATGGTCGGCACCTTCACGATGCTGCAGCAGGCGCTCGGCTATTGGCAGGGGCTCGACGCGGCGCGCCAGGCGGCCTTCCGCTTCCACCACATTTCCACCGACGAGGTGTTCGGCTCGCTCGGCCCCGAAGGGCTGTTCACCGAGAGCAGCGCCTATGATCCGCGCTCGCCCTATTCGGCGTCGAAGGCGGGATCGGATCATCTCGTCCGCGCCTGGGGCCACACCTATGGGCTGCCGGTGCTCGTCACCAACTGCTCGAACAATTACGGGCCTTATCATTTCCCCGAGAAGCTGATTCCGCTGATCATCATCCGCGCGCTCGCCGGTGAGCCACTGCCGGTCTATGGCGACGGCTCCAATGTCCGCGACTGGCTGTTCGTCGAGGATCATGCCCGCGCCTTGCGCACCGTGTTCGAGCGCGGCTTGCCCGGCGAAACCTATAATGTCGGCGGCAATTCCGAACGCCGCAACATCGACGTGGTCACGGCGATCTGCGCGACGCTCGACCGGCTGAGCCCACGCGTCGACGGCAGGCGCTATGCCGAACAGATCGGCTTCGTCGCCGATCGCCCAGGTCATGACCACCGTTATGCGATCGACGCCGCGAAGATCCGCGATGCGCTGGGGTGGGAGCCGCAGGTCAGCTTCGAACAGGGCATCGAGCACACCGTCCGCTGGTATCTCGACAATCGCGGCTGGTGGGGCGACATCCTCGCCGGGCGCTACGATACCGGCCGGCTGGGCCTGGCCAAGGCATGACGATGCGCAACATCCTCGTCACTGGCGGGCAGGGGCAGATCGGCCTCGAACTGGCGCGGCAGGACTGGCCGGCAGATATGTCTATACATTACCCGACCCGCGCCGAACTCGACATTGCTTCGCAGGTCAGCCTCGCCGCCTATCTGCGCGGCAGGCGCTTCGATGCGATCGTCAACTGCGCCGCCTATACCGCGGTCGATAAGGCCGAGCGGGATCGCGACGCCGCCTTCCTGGTCAATGGCGAGGCGCCGGGCTGGCTGGCGGACACCGGTATTCCGCTAATCCATGTCTCGACCGACTATGTGTTCGACGGCAGCAAGGATGGTTTCTACACCGAGGATGATCCTGTCGCCCCGCTCGGCGTCTATGGCGCCTCGAAGCGCGAGGGCGAGCGCGCGGTGCTCGCGGGGCAGTCGCGCTCGGTGATCCTGCGCACCGCCTGGGTGCTGTCCGCTCATCGCGGCAATTTCCTCAAGACGATGCTCCGCGCCGCCACCGCCAACCCGAAGCTGCGCGTGGTCGACGACCAGCATGGCTGCCCGACATCGGCGCAGGACATCGCGTCCGCGATCCGCACCATCGTCCGGCGGCTGGTCGACGGCCCGCGGGCGTCCACCGGCATCTATCACTTCGTCAACGCCGGCGAGGCGAGCTGGTGCGACCTCGCCCGCCAGATCTTCGCGCTGAGCGCGGCGGCCGGCGGTCCCACAGCCGAGGTCGAGGCGATTACCACAGCCGATTATCCCACGCCGGCCAGACGGCCCGCCAACTCGCGCCTGTCGACCGCGAAGGTAGCCGCCGACTATGGCATCCAACCGCGCGACTGGCGCCGCGCCATCCGGGACATTATCGATGAGCTGGTAAGGCCGGGCGGGGGCGTGATTCGGTGAAGGGCATCATATTGGCGGGCGGCTCCGGCACGCGCCTGCATCCCATGACGGCGGTCACGTCCAAGCAGCTGATGCCGGTCTATGACAAGCCGATGATCTATTATCCGCTGTCGACCCTGATGCTCGCCGGGATCCGCGAGGTGCTGGTCATCTCCACGCCGCGCGACACCCCTGGTTTCGAGGCGCTGCTGGGCGATGGCAGCCAATGGGGCATGGCGATCAGCTATGCCGTCCAGCCGAGCCCCGATGGCCTGGCCCAGGCTTACATCATCGGCGCGGATTTCGTGGGGCAAGGGCCGTCGGCGCTGATCCTCGGCGACAATATCTTCTACGGCCATGGCTCGACCGAGCTGTTCAAGAGCGCCGTCGCGCGCACCGAGGGGGCGACGGTGTTCGCCTACCATGTCACCGATCCCGAACGCTATGGCGTGGTCGCGTTCGACGACAAGATGCGGGCGGTGTCGATCGAGGAGAAGCCGGCGGCGCCGCAATCGAACTGGGCGGTGACCGGCCTCTATTTCTACGACGCCGACGTGGTCGACATCGCCCGCTCGCTGAAGCCTTCGGCGCGCGGCGAGCTGGAGATCACCGACGTCAACAAGGCCTATCTCGCCGCGGGCAAGCTCTCGGTCGAACTGATGGGCCGCGGCTATGCCTGGCTCGACACCGGCACGCCCGACAGCCTGATCGAGGCCGCAGAGTTCGTCCGCACCCTTGAGAAACGCCAGGGTTTCAAGATAGCCTGCCCGGAGGAGGTCGCCTATGATCAGGGTTTCATCGATGCCGCCCAGGTCGAGCGGCTCGCCGACGCGCTCGGCAAGAGCGCCTATGGCGCCTATCTGCGCCATTCGGTGCTGAAGCGCTGATGCAGAACGCCCGATACATCGCCGCCGGCCTCAGCGATGCCGACATGCTGTGGCTGCTCTCGATGGGCAAGCTGCGCAGTCTCAAGGCCGGCGAGAAGCTGGTCGTCGCAGGCAAGCCGATCGCCGACCTGTTCTTCGTGACGAGCGGCCTGCTCGGCGTGGTCCATGAGGACGGCGTCCGCGTCGCCCAGCTGCTGCGCGGCGACGTGGTCGGCGAGATGTCCTTCGTCGAACGCCACGCGCCGCTGGTGTCGGTGGTGGGCGAGGAGCCCTCCGAAGTCCTGGCGATTCCCCGCAAGCTGATCCTCCAGCGCTTC
Organism: Rhizorhabdus sp. P4_G5; assembly: GCF_056401065.1. Lineage (NCBI taxonomy): Bacteria > Pseudomonadati > Pseudomonadota > Alphaproteobacteria > Sphingomonadales > Rhizorhabdaceae > Rhizorhabdus > Rhizorhabdus sp. P4_G5. Next base: position 188,027 of record NZ_JBFUKB010000004.1, read on the forward strand.
GAGGAGGAGCCGGTGTTCGCGGCGCGCTTCTACCGCGCGCTGTCCGTGTTCCTGTCCGAACGCCTGCGCGAGACGACGGCTGCGGTGCGGGTGGCGGCGGAAGACGAGAGCCGGATCAGGGCCGACAAGGCGGCGCGCGCGCGCTTCGCGCGGTTGTTCGCGAAGTCGGGGCCATAGAATGATCCTCACTCCTTGTCTTTATAACGCAGGTCCAGTTTCGACAGCTGGCTGGTGAAGCCTTCCTTCTGCATCGCCGTGGTCGCGGCATCGTGCATCCGGCTCAACGTGACCACCATGCGCACCCTGCCGTCCGCGACGGGAAAGAAGTCGACGGTGATCGTGCTGTCATAGGGCGCTACGCCCGGCAGGAAATCGATCACCTGGGTCAGGACGAGCCGCTCGTTCGGCTTGTACTCGGTGAACCTGCCCCGGCAGGGCTGGGATGTGGGCGCGCCCATCTTCTCCATTGCGGCGATCGCCTCGGGCGTGTCGGCGACCATGTCGTAGACCAGCGCGCCGTCGAGGCGCGCTTCGATGCGATGGACGTTGGCACGGAACTGATCGGGCCCCCACCAGGATTCGAACCCATCCTTGGTCGTCCAAAGCGCCCAGAGCTCCTCGACATCGGCCTGGTAGCTGCGCTCGATAACGAGATTGGACTCGATCTGGTCATTCATCATCCGAGCTCCTTCTGTGCTTCCTTAGCTGCTGGCGGGCGGCGAGGGCGTCGCCGAAACGGTCGAGGCGGGCTTCCCAGAGCTGGCGATATGTGGCGAGCCAGGCGTCGAGCTCGCGAAAGCGATCGGGTTTCAGCGAATAGAGCCGCCGCTGCCCCTCCGGCCGCATCGTGACGAAGCCGGCGTCGTGCAGGATGCGCAGATGACGCGATACGCCGGACTGGTGAATGCCGGCTTCGGCGACGAGATCATTGACCTGTCGCTCGCCGCGGCTGAGCGCATCGACGACCCGGCGGCGGGCGGGATCCGCGAGAACATGGAAGAGATCTACCTGCATAAGCATGTATATGCACAACGGAGCATATTTCGTCAACGACCGACGTCCATCGAGTCCGCACTCCCAAGAGGGCGGACTCGATCGGTCGATCCAGCAGTCCGATATCAGTTGCTGCGGGTCACCGGGTGCCGGGCCGGGCCAGATAGTCCGCCAGCTCTTCCTTCGTGATCCGCCCGTTGCCGTCCGCATCCGCCATGTTGAACTCCTCGGCCATCGTGGCGGGCTCGGCCGCGCCCTGCGAGGCTGCGGTCCGCGTCGGTTTGCCGCCTCGCCACACCGTACTCATCCAATGGCCGAACTCGTGCGGAGTGAGCTCGACATCGCGGGGGACGCCGCGAGTGCGGGTGAGCGGCCGGTCGTCGGCCGTGGCGCCGGAATTGCGGGGTGCGCAATGCCCCGCGGAGGATAGCGCGGCGGCGATGGCGGCGACGAGATACAGGTTTTTCACCATGCCCGCTCAACGCCCGGGCCGGCATCTTCGATCCCTCGCCCGGCTGCTACAAGGGCAGCTGCCCCCGGTAATTTCCCGCCGCGCTATAGCGGCATACCAGGACGTCTTCGACGGCCCCGGATGCGGTGGCGCAGCCGACCCTGGTGGTGTTGCGCCAGATGAGCTGGGTGTAATGCCCGACATCGGCGACATTGCCGGTCGTGCTGTTGTCGGGAAATCTTCCAGCCACGAAGAAACGCTTCTCCCGCACCCAGGCCGCGACCATGCGCTCGAGCGAGAAATAGTTCTTCGTACCTGCCCACAGATTCTCGCCTTCGGGATCGAAGCTTCTTTCCGGGGCATGATGGAAGGAGCCGGTCGCTGCGAGCTGATCGGCCCAGCCGCGGGCAGACTCCGACAGGGCGTCGTCCCAGACGAGGGGCGGCACGCCGACCGCTTCGCGCTCCCGGTTATGGGCGGCGAGAAGACGATCCTCCGCATTGAGCGTCGCCGTCGATCCACCGCTTAACATCGGCGCAAACAAGGTTAACAAAAGGTAACCGACTTTACGGCGGTAGTGGCGCTGAAGCATAGACAAAATCCCGGCTGAGCGGAGATTTTGTCAGGATTGCGTCAACACAAGGTTAACAAATACCCGATGGTGATCAGGTTGCGCTTGCTGCGTGCTGCCGGATTGCCACGACGTCACCCTTCCTCATGGCGCTGAATAGGTGCGCGGCAAAGCCGTTCGGAATGCCAATGCAGCCATGGGTGGCATAGCCTTCGCGAACCGAGCTCGCGTGGATCGCGACGCCGTCCATCGTAAGTCGCAGCATGTAGTTCATGTCGGCGTCATACAGCGTGGACCGATGCCGCTGGTCGCGTTCGATGATCGCAAACAGGCCGGTCGGTGTCGGCGTGCCGTCGGACCCGTACAGGATGACGGCGGAACCGATTTCATGTCCGGCCCTGAAGACGGAGATTGTCTGAAGCGACAGATCCACCAATATCCAGCTCGGCCCGGCCGGAACATCCTTCTCGTCCCAGACGAAATCGCCGAATCGCATTTTCTTGCGGATGTTGAGCAGGCTCCTGATCGGGAAGCGATGTCGGCCGCCGATCCATTCCGATTCCGAATGGGCGGGATAGTAGATCCGATCGGCTTTTTCCTTGTGTGGCGGGGCCGCCTGAAGTGCCGGTGGGGTAGCCGGCGGCGCCTCGGCGGCCACGGGTGCCAGCAGCGCGGCAGCCAGGAACGTCGTGAACCGCAAAGCCTTCGACGTCGGAACTCGTTCAGGCGCAGCCATGGCGTTTCGAGGGGCGGATGCGATCGCCCCGCGGACCGTGGCGGCGGCGCCGGACGGCTGCTCCGGTGACGAAGAAGCCGATGATCATCATCGCCCAGGTGGAGAGTTCCGGCACCGCCGGTATCGATTCCGAGACTGTCGCCGGATAATCGATACCGCCCGATCCGACCGGCAATGGTGGCGATCCGGCAAAGAAGGCAGTCCGTTCCGGTATCACTGGTGTGGAGAATAGCGGCGGAGGGCCGAAGCTGTCGAAGGGGGCAAAGGGCGGCTGGTCGAAGTCAACAGGTGTCTCTCGCACGCCGGAAAGCACGCGCTCGGCCGGCGACGACGCCATCTGATGATAGGGCTTCTTTTGTAGAGTATCGCCCACGCGTGATCCTGGCGAACGATAGGCCATATCCAGAAACGGATCCTCGAAAGGTGAATAACTGGATACTTGTGAACTATAAGATTGGATATTTGGAGATGCTGCCATACCTCCAATGATAAAAAATCCCACCAATATGGAACTTATTCCAGGCACTGTCTTCCAGCGTCGACTGAAGGTGCGATGTAGTCCTGTTAATAGCCGCCTGTTCATGACAAATTAACATGGGACAAAAGCATACGTTCCGAATGGTGCGCATCCGTTACAATATTTTTCTTTATGAAGGTGTAATGAGTGGAGCGGGGAGCAGTCCGCCGTCAACAATAGTTCGGGCCGCACAGGCAGGAACCGAGCAATGTCGCCCATTTCATCGGCGTGGCGTCGCCATAAGCCCGGAGCGGAAGGGCGCCTGGGTAGCCGCCTGCCCGATCCTGTCAGCCGCGATCGAAATGGGCGATGTTATCGCTTCCAGCGCCGACACGTCCGACGCGCTTGGCCATCATGCTCGTGGCACGTTCGGTGGCCGATTTGGTATCGCTGGCGAGCTTCTTCACTTCGCTTGCCACCACGGCAAATCCGCGACCCGCCTCGCCCGCCCGTGCGGCCTCGATTGTCGCGTTGATCGCCAGAAGATTCGTGTGGGCGGCAATGCCGTTGATGACGGCGATGATCTTCGAGACCTCGCCGATCATGCTCTGAAGCTCGTCGCCGCGCTGCTCCAGATCGTCGCGGAAGCCGTCGCTCTCCTCCAGCCGATCACGAACCTCGCGTTCGTGCCGAACCTGGTCCGAGACGTCGCTGGCGAATTTGATGATCTTCCAGGGGCGGCCATCGGCATCGAGCACGGGATTATAGGTGGCCTGGATCCATATGTCGCTGCCATCACTGGCCCGGCGCCGATAGCGGCCTGCCTGATATTCGCCGCGTCCCAGCCGATGCCAGAACTGGCGATATTCCTCGGAGCCGACGAGGTCGCTCGAGCAGAGCAGGCTATGATGCTGCCCGATGAGGTCACGCTCGTCATATCCGAAGATGTTCAGGAAATTCTCGTTGGCGCAGATGATGACGCCATCGAGCTTGAACTCGATCACGGCCTGCGATCGCAGGATCGCCTTCACAGTGCCTTCGAAATCGGCGTTGCGTTTCTTCGTGGCGGTGATGTCGGATGCGATCTTCAGGATGCACTCGAGCCGGCCATCGTCGCCGATAATCGGATTATATGTCGCCTGCAGCCGTAGCTCGCGGCCGCCCCGGCCGATCCGCCTATACTCGCCGCCATCGAAGGACCCGCCGGCGAGCTTCTCCCAGAAGCGGCGATAGTCGACGCTCTGCGCATAGCCCGCGCTGCAGAACATGCTGTGATGACGTCCGACGATGTCGGTGAGCGCATATCCCATGATATCGAGGAAGAGCTGGTTGCACCACAGGATGGTGCCGTCCGGTCCCAATTCCATGACGGCCTGGGATCGGCAGATTGCGGCAAACGCATCGCGCTCGCGTGCCAGAGCCGGTCGGGACGGCGGATCGATTACTGGGAAATCCATCGGCGCATATGTAGCAAAAGATGGTTAAGGGCGGGTGAAGGCGCGTGCAATCGGAGCATTGCGGCCCAGCACCGGGGCGCAAATATGGGATACTGGGCTTGCGCTACCGCAGCGCCGGGCGGCTCTCGAGCCAGGTCTCAAGCTTCTCCAGGAACGCCGGCGTCGCCGTTTCAGGCACCCGCGCGAGCCAGGCCCGCGCCTCGTCGATCCGGCCGGCGTCGGCCAGCATGCGGGCATGATTGAAGCGGCCCCGGAAATCGCCGCCCTCCGCCGCGCGCTGATACCAGCGTGCCGCCTCGGCCAGGTCGCGCTCGACCACCCAGCCATCCTCGTGGAAGCTGCCGACAAAGTTCATCGCCTTGGCATTGCCCATCGCCGCCGCGCGGCGGAACAGAGCAAGCGCGGCGGGTTTGTCCTCGGCCACGCCTTCGCCCAGTGCCAGCGCGGTCGCATAATTATAGAGGCCCCAGTCCAGCCCACGGTCGGCGGCCGCCTTGAACCATTGGGCGGCGCGCGCTTTGTCGACCGCCACGCCCCAGCCGAGATCATAGCAGCGGCCCATCATGTTGATCGCCATGGCGTGGCCCTGGCGCGCCGCCTTGTCGAACCAGCCGACCGCCGCCCTCGGGTCGGCGGCGACACCCGCGCCGTCGAGCAGCATCTGGCCATAGACAGCCTGCGCCTCGGCGATGCCACCCTCGGCCGCGACCGCCACGAAGGCGGCGCGCTGCTCGGGCGGGCCGGAGAGACGGCGGGCGACCTCCTCGGCCGACATGGCCATGATCGCTTCGATGGTGAGGGCTTCGGTCATGACGACTGCTTCATCCGATCTTCTGCGTCATTCCGGCGAAGGCCGGAATCTCGGGAGAATAGCGCCCAGTCTCCCGAGACCCCGGCCTCCGCCGGGGTGACGGTTGGAAGGCGGCCTCAATATTTGAAGCTGAGTGTCGCGAAGGCCGAGCGGCCGGGCGCGATCGTCGCATAATGCGAGGTGTAGACCTGGCTGAAATAGGTCTTGTTGGTCAGGTTCTGGACGTTGACCGCCAGATCGATATTGTCGTTGATCTTGTAGCTGAGCCGCGCGTCGAAGCGCCAGTAGCTCGGCACCGCGCGGGCCAGAGTCCGGGTTATCGGCGTCACCGTTATCACGCCGGCGCTCGTCTGGGTCGCGCGGCGGTCGTCGCCATAACCGCCGAACACCTTGCTCGAATAGAAGGCACCGCCGCCGACCGACAAGGCCTCGGTGACCTTATAGTTGGTCCACAATGTGAAGCTGTGCTTGGCGGTCTGCGGGAACCGCTTGCCGGTCATCGCCGAGGGCACCGCAAACGGCTTCGCATCCTGACCGGGAACGGCGGCAGCGGTCAGTGTCGTGAAGCCGCCGTTGATGACTTTGGCGTCGAGATAGGTGTAGCCGCCGAAGACGTTCCATTCGTCGGTGATGTTGCCGTTGAAACCCAACTCGATACCGCGAATGCGCCGCTCGCCGATATAGGCGGCGGTATTGGCATCACTGGTCACGCGGGCATTCTTGGTCTTGGTCTGGAAGCCTGCGGCGGTCAGCGATAGTCCACCCCCGAACAGATCGGCCTTGGCGCCGATTTCGAAAGATTTGGTCTTCTCGACCTTTAGCGCGTTCTTCGCGGCGTCCTTGAGTGCGGCTATCGCCGTTGCAGCCTGTGCCGGCGTGACCGTATTGGCGATGGTGCCGAGGCCGTTCTGTTCCTGGCCTTCGCCGATCAGGCTGTTCGGGGGTGTCGCTGCGGTCGCGTAGGATGCGTAGACGCTGGTGTCTGGCGTCGGTTTGAAGATCGCTCCCGCCTGCCAATTAAAGATATTGTCGGTTCGACGGATTTCCGGGCGTTGGCCAGCGAAAATCGGCAGCAGCGTGCGCGAGGCGAAACGGTCGTAGCGCGCGCCGAGGTTGATGATCAGCTGCTCGGTCAACGTAATCGAGTCGAAGGCGTAGAGCGCCCGGGTATTGCCATGGTTGATCGTTCGGGCGGCCGGCGCCGCGCGGGCGATCGGCGTGGGAACGCCGGTCGCGGTGTCGTTGGAATAGTTGATCCACGGATCGTTCGGGTCCGGGTTGAACAGGCTCGTGCAATAATAGCGCGCGACCGCCAGCGTTGAGCAGCGGGGATTGATGGACGACCCGGTAGAGAGGACTAGGGCGCCGCGCTCGGCGCGTTCCCAGCTCAGCTCGCCGCCGATCGCGAAGCTGTGCTTGATCGCGCCGGTTTCGACCGTGCCGTACAGATCGGTCTGGTTGATGACGGCATCGGTGCTGCCGAAGCGGGTGTTGGCGCGGCGCCAGACCTGTCCACCGGGCTGTCCTGCCAGGTTGGCCGGATTGCCGAAGACGTTGCCAGTTGAATCGTCGGGCAGCAGGAAGCTGTAGGCTTGCGACGTATGGCTGAAGCGCGAGGTGTTGCGCAGCTTCACCGTGCCGAAGTCATGCTCGATGCGCATGGTCGCCTGATCGGTCTTGCTGTCGCGGAAGTCGCGGTTCTTGAGGCCGTAGAAGGTGTCCCGGCCGATATGGCCGGTGACGCCGCTGGCGGTCGTGACATTCCCCAGCGCAGGCGTCGTGATCGTGTTGCCCAAGGGCGCGTTGCAGATCGTGGCCGAGCAGGCATAGAGGAAGGGCAGGCCGCTGTCGGGCAGCTCGTCGGTGTCGAGGTGATAATAGCTGAGCGTCAGCCTGGTCGGCCCGTCCATGCCGATCGTCACCGACGGCGCGATGCCCCAGCGCTTCTGGTAAATAGCGTCGCGGCCCGCGACGTCCTGATCGTGCCACATCGCGTTCAGTCGGACGGCGATGCTGTCCGACAGGCGATAATTCACATCGCCGGTGATCCGCTTGTAATCGTCGGTGCCGTAGCTCCCCGACCCGGCGAAGAATGTTTCGCGCTCGGGGAGCTTGGAGATCACGTTGAGCGAACCGCCGGCGCTGCCCCGGCCCCCGAGTGTGGAGTCCGAACCGCGTACCACCTGGATCTGCTCGACCGCGAAGATCTCGCGGGTTTGCGCGCCGATGTCGCGGACGCCGTCGAGATAGGTCGAACCCTGGCTGTCGAAGCCCCGGATGAAGGGCCGGTCGCCGATCGGATTGCCGCCTTCGGCCGCGCCGAAGGTTATCCCGGGAACGGTGCGCAGCGCGTCGACCAGGGTCGCCGCGCCGGTGTCCTTGATGACCTGCTTGTCGACGACCACGATCGAGCGTGGCGTATCGAGCAGCGGGGCAACTGCCTTGGGGCTCTCGACGCGCTCGCCCTTATAGCCCTCCTCGTCGATCGCGGTGTCGGTCACCGTCATTCCGCCGAGCCGCTTCTCGCCGCCGGCGGGCTGGCCGCTGTCCTGCGCCAGCGCCGGTGCGGAGGCGATGAAGCCGATGCAGCCTAGCGCGAGGAAGGCCGGGGTGTGGGTTGTCGGTCGGTTGGTCGATGACATAATATTCCTCTCATGGCGGCTATTCCGCTGTTCATGAGGGAGCTATTGATAATCACTCGCAAGAGTGTCAACCGCTTTTTGATAATAATTCGCATTTAGCGATAGGCTTCAGCCTCGCCCACCCATCGCTTCCGTGATCTTCTGGAATGTCGCGGGCAAATGCTGCCGGATGTCGCTCACCGTCTTGCCGAGCAGCGGATTCGCCTGGAACGCCGGCGACGAGGTGGCCAGGGCAATGGCGAGCAGGCAACTGCAAAACACCAGTTTCAGCGCCGCTTTGCCGCATTCCTGCCCTCGAAGGCTGCGCAGTCGTCGAATTTTCATGGCCCGCCAATCCCGCCTATAGCACTGCATAGATTTTCGAGTTCCGTAACGACCGAAAGCTAAGGGCTGGTAAAGCGGGGGCGGTTGCCAAGCTGGTCCATGCACCCCTATCTGAATTCCTGACACTCTAACCCGAATCCCGGAGCGCCAGCGCCTATGACCGCCACTCACTCGACCCGCATGCTGATCCTCGGATCGGGCCCGGCCGGCCTGTCCGCCGCGATCTATGGCGCGCGCGCCGGGCTCGCGCCGATCGTGGTGCAGGGGCTGCAGCCCGGCGGCCAGCTCACCATCACCACCGATGTCGAGAATTACCCCGGCTTCCGCGACGTGATCCAGGGGCCGTGGCTGATGGAAGAGATGCGGGCGCAGGCCGAGCATGTCGGGGCGACCATGATCTGGGACATGATCGTCGATGTCGACCTGAGCGAGCGGCCCTTCCGCCTGCGCGGCGACGGCGGCACGCTCTATGTCTGCGACACGCTGGTGATCGCGACCGGCGCGCAGGCCAAGTGGCTGGGCATCGACGGAGAGCAGGAGCTGGGCGGCAAGGGCGTGTCGGCCTGCGCGACCTGCGACGGCTTCTTCTATCGCGGCAAGAAGGTCGCGGTGATCGGCGGCGGCAACACCGCGGTCGAGGAGGCATTGTACCTGACCAACCACAGCCAGGACGTGACGCTGATCCATCGCCGCGATTCGCTGCGCGCCGAGAAGATCCTGCAGGAACGGCTGTTCGCGCATCCCAATGTGAAGGTGCTGTGGAACAAGCAGGTCGAGCGCTTCGTCGGCGGCGAGGGCAATCAGGGCCTGGTCGCCATCGCGCTGAAGGACAGCGAGACCGGCGAGCCGTCGAGCCTGGCGGTCGATGGCGGTTTCGTGGCCATCGGGCACCATCCCTCGACCGAGCTGTTCCGCGGCCATCTGGAATTGGACGAGGACGGCTATCTGATCGTCGAGAAGGGTGGCACCCGGACGAATGTGCCCGGCGTGTTCGGCTGCGGCGACGTATCGGACAAGCTCTACCGGCAGGCCGTCACGGCGGCGGGCACCGGCTGCATGGCGGCGCTCGATGCCGAGCGCTTTCTCGCGGAGGCGGACTTCGAATCGAAGGCCGACGCCAAGGCGGCTTGAGCCAGGCTCCCCTTCCTTGCGAGGGAGGGGCAGCGAGGATGTGCCGCGTCAGCCTTTCGCCTTGCCCCGGACGAAGGCGACCAGCGCGCCGAAGCTTTCAAGCATCTCCCCGTCGACCTCGTCGTCGTCGATGATGATGTGAAGCCGGTCCTCCAGCTCGGTGAGCAGCCCGGCAACGGCCATGGAGTCGAGTTCGGGCAGCGCACCGAACAGCGCGGTCTCCGCGGTGAACCCGGCGACGCGGCGCGCGTCCAGCGCGAGCACGTCGACGAGCACCGCGCGCACCACATCCCCAGTGACATCAGGATCGGTCACGCCCACCTATCAAGCCCCTCCAGTCCTCGGACGCGGTCCAACTAGACGGATCGCGCAATCCGGACAAGGATTGGCGTGCGAAATAAGCTAGCTGTTGTACCGATGCCCACTGAACTCGATCCCACTCCCCGCCCGCTCGACCATCTTGCGCTGATCGGTGCGCGCGATGCCCCCGCCCTTGTCGACCGGTCGGGCGCGCTCGATCACGCCGGCCTCGACCGCGCCGTGGGCGCTCTCGCGGCAGGGCTGCGCGCCTGGGGCCTGGAGCCGGGCGACCGCGTCGCCAGCTGGGTTGCCAAGAACCGGCTTGCCTGCCTGTTGCCGCTGGCCGCGGCGCGCGCGGGGCTCGTGCATGTGCCGATCAATCCCCTGCTCAAACATGGCCAGGTAGCCCATATCCTCGCCGACAGCGGTGCGCGGCTGCTGATCGCCGGGCAGGGGCGGATCGCAACGCTCGAGCAGGGCGACTGGCCCGAAGGCTGCACCCTGCTGGACGAGCTGGCCGACGCCGCCGCGCTGCTCGACACGGCGGCGTCCTTGCCGCCGTCATCGGCCGATCCCGACGAGCTCGTGGCGATCCTCTACACATCGGGTTCGACCGGCCGGCCGAAAGGGGTGATGCTAAGCCATGCCAATCTGTCGCTGGGCGCGATCAGTGTCGCGGATTATCTCGGCCTCGCCCCCGATGACCGCACCCTGGCCGTCCTGCCGCTCAGCTTCGACTATGGCCAGAACCAGCTGCTCTCCACATGGGCGGCGGGCGGCTGCGTCTATCCGCTCGACTATCTCACTCCGCGCGATGTCGTCCGCGCCGTCGCGCGGCATGGGATCACCACCCTGGCCGGGGTGCCGCCGCTGTGGATACAGGTTGCCGAAGCCGATTGGCCGGCGGAGAGCATCGCGCCGATCCGGCGGCTCACCAATACCGGCGGACGGATGAGCGTGCCGCTGGTGCGCCGGCTGCGCATGCTGTTCCCGCAGGCCGGGCTGTTCTCGATGTATGGCCTCACCGAGGCATTTCGCTCGACCTATCTGGATCCGGGGCTGATCGACCGCCATCCCGATTCAATCGGATCCGCCATCCCGTTCGCCGAGGTTCTGGTCGTCCGCGCCGACGGCAGCGTGGCGGACGATGGCGAGGCCGGCGAACTCGTCCATGCCGGGCCGCTGGTGGCGCAAGGCTATTGGCGCGATGCGGAGCGGACCGCCGAACGCTTCCGGCCCGCGCCCGCCGCATCGCGCTATGGGGGGATGGCGGTCTGGTCCGGCGACACTGTGGTGCGCGATGCTGGCGGCCTGCTGCGTTTCGTCGGCCGCGACGACGAGATGATCAAGAGCATGGGCACGCGCATCAGTCCCACCGAAATCGAGGAGGCGGCGATTGCCAGCGGCGCGGCGGCCGAGGCGGTGGCGCTGGGCATCGCCGATGAGCGGCTCGGGCAGGCGATCCTGCTTTATGCGCGGCCTGTGGGGGAGGGCGCCGAACAGCGCCTTTCCGACTGGTTAAGGCGTAACCTGCCGGGCTTCATGCAGCCTGCACGGGTGATCTGGCGCGACGAACTGCCGCGCAACGCCAACGGCAAGCTTGACCGGGCCGCGCTGAAGATGGAGGCGGGGGCATGAAGGCAATGGGCCCGATCCCGGCCGACTATGGCTGGCGCGATGGCGAACTGATGATCGGCGGCCGCACAGCTGCGGACTGGGTCGGGCTTGCCGGCGACACTCCGCTGTTCGTCTATGACCTGGCAGTCGTTCGGGCGCGTATCGCCCGCTTTCGCGCCGCTTTTCCAGGCGTGTCGCTTCATTATGCGGTCAAGGCCAATCCCCATCCGCCGCTGGTGGCGTCGATCGCCGCCTTGGTCGACGGTATCGACGTGGCCTCGGCGGGGGAGGCGCAGGTCGCGCTCGAGGCCGGGATGGATCCGTTGCGCATATCCTTTGCGGGGCCAGGCAAGCGTGACCGCGAACTGGCCATGGCGATTGAGGCGGGAATCACGCTCAACCTTGAATCCGCCGGTGAAGCCGAGCGGGCGATCGCGATCGGCCGGGGGATCGGACGGACGCCGCGGTTGGCGCTGCGCATCAATCCCGATTTCGAGCTGAAGGGCTCGGGCATGAAGATGGGCGGCGGCGCCAAGCCGTTCGGGGTGGATGCGGATCAGGCCGCAGCCATCGTACATCGCATTGCGACGGCCGGCGCGGACTATCGCGGCCTCCATATCTTCGCCGGCTCGCAGGCGCTCGATGCCGAAGCGATCGTCGAGGCGCAGCGTTCTTCCATCGCATTGGCCGGTCGAATCGGAGAGGAAAGCGGCGTTCCGCCACCGCATGTCAATCTCGGCGGCGGCTTCGGGATTCCCTATTTCGCGACAGATACCGCTCTCGACGAACATATCGTGGGCAAGGCTCTGGCACGTGAGCTCGGCGAACGGCCGCCGATCCTGTCCGACACAGAATTTACAATCGAACTCGGCCGCTGGTTGGTCGGCGAGGCGGGAGTCTATCTGACCCGCATCGTCGACAGGAAGCTCAGCCATGGCGAAATCTTCCTGATCGTCGATGGCGGCCTGCATCATCAGCTGGCGGCGAGCGGCAACTTCGGCACTGTCGTGAGGCGTAACTATCCGATTTCACTGGTAAAAAATCCCCTGCCGGCTGCGGTCGAGGAGGTGTCGGTGGTGGGGTGCCTTTGTACGCCGCTCGACCGGCTGGGCGACCATGTCGGTTTGCCGCCGGCCGAGGTCGGCGATGTCGTCGCGCTGTTCCTTGCCGGCGCCTATGGCGCTACGGCGAGCCCGCAGGCTTTCCTCGGTCATCCGCCGGCGCGCGAATTAACCATAGACGGAACTGAAATCGTGTGATTCCTAAGCATATGTTCATCGTTTATGTTTATGAGGACATGCTTGGCGTATAGCGGGCGCGCGGAAGTCCGCTGACGGGCGCGTTTGCCCTGGAGGAAGTAAGATGGCGTTCGGTGCTGCGATGAGGAAGCTGGCGGGAGCGGTCATGCTCGCAGGCATGATCTTTGCCGGACCCGTCCACGCCGCCGAGAAAGAGCTGCCGCCTGCGCCCTTCGTGCCCTCCGGCGCGATGCCGGGTGAGGACTATACGATCGGGCCGCTCGACGCGCTGACCGTGTTCGTCTGGCGCAATCCCGAGCTCGGTGCATCGGTTCAGGTCCGTCCTGACGGGAGGATCACCCTGCCGCTGATCAGCGACATGGTTGCGGTCGGGAAAACCCCGGCAAAGCTGTCCGACGACATCCGCGACGCGCTGTCGACCTACATCAAGGATCCGATTGTATCGGTGATCATCAACAATTTCTCGGGCACTTTCGCCCAGCAGATCAGGATCGTCGGCGCAGCGGAAAAGCCGGCATCGGTCGCCTATCGCTCGGACATGACCTTGCTCGATGCGATGATCGCGGTCGGCGGACTGTCCGAATATGCCGCGGGCAACCGGGCGAAACTGGTCCGGCACGATCCGGCGACCAATCAGCAGCAGGAGTTCAAGCTGCGGATCGACAGCCTGCTGAAGCGCGGCGACATCAAGGCTAATGTGAAGCTGCAACCGGGCGATGTTATCATCATCCCCGAGAGTGCCTTCTAGGCCGATCGGATGACCGTGGGGGCGGCAGGCTAATCGATGGAAGCGATCTACACCGAGATCAGGATTGCGCTCTATGCCATCTGGCGGATGCGTTGGCTGGCGCTCGCCGTTGCCTGGGCTTTCTGCATGGTCGGCTGGGTGATGGTGATGCGCGTGCCCGCCGCCTATGAAAGCAGCGCGCGGATTTCGGTGCAGGTCAAGTCACTGCTCGGCGACGGCAGCGAGGGCGACGTCCAGAAGGGAATCGATCGCGTCCGCCAATCGCTGACCTCGACCGAGATATTGAAACGGGTCGTGCGCAGCGTCTCGAACGGGGAGCGGCCGTTGACCGCGTCCGAGGCGATGTCGCTGATCGGCGCACTGCGGAGCGGAATCTCGATCACCGCGCAGGGCGAAGACCTGCTCGAGATCAAGACACGCATCAGCCTGAAGGGCGTATCCGAGCAGCAGACGGCCTATATCGCCCGTAACGTCACCCAGAAACTGATCGATATCTTCGTTTCCGAGAATCTGGTCGGCAGCAGGACGAGCAACAGCGAGACGCTGACCTTTCTCGACGCCGAACTGGCGCGGCGCGCCAAGGAGTTGGCGGATGTCGATCGCCAACGGGCGCTGATCACCCAGCAGACGATGGGGTCGCTGCCCGGCTCGGGGACGCTCGACCAGCGGATGGATGCGGCGCGCAACGAACTCGCTACGATCGATTCCAACCTGATGTCGGCGCAGGGATCGCTCGCCGCGATGAACGGGCAGCTCGCGGCGACGCCGGCTAGCATTCCGGCGGGCTCGGTCGGCGGCATCGACTCGCTCGACCAGCGGATTGGCCAGCTGCAGGGCCAGCTGTCGGAGGCGATATCGCGCGGCTGGACCGAAAAGCACCCCGACGTGATCGCGATACGCGCGCAGCTGGCGCAGCTCCGCGCGGAAAAGGCGCGCGGCGGCAACGCGTCGGTGCCGATGGCGCCCAACCCCGTCTATGTCTCGATCAAGTCCATGCAGGCGGAGCGCCAGGGCAATGTGTCGGCGCTGGTCGCGCGCAAGAGCCAGCTGGAGTCAGCGGTCAACCTGATCGCCCAGCGCCAGCTGACTGCGCCGGGACAGATGATCGACCAGTCCCGCCTCGACCGCGACTATGATGTGCTGCGCGATCAGTACAACAAGCTGCTCACCCAGCGAGAATCCGCCAAGCTGCGGGCGGATGCCACGGGCAAGACCGATGGCGTGCGGTTCCGAGTGATCGACCAGCCGTCGTTGCCGAACCAGCCGGCGGCCCCGAACCGGACGATGTTGCTGACAGCCGTGCTGATCGCCGGGGTGGCGGTCGGTTCGGGTGTTGCCTTCGCCAAGAGCCAGCTGTCGAACGTCTTTACGACCACCCAGCAGCTCGCCAAGTCCAGCGGCCTGCCGGTGCTTGGATCGATTTCGGAGGTCATCACCGCCGAGACGCGTGCTGTCCGCCGCAAGCAGATGATGTGGTTTTCGTCGGCTGCCGCCGGCTTGCCGGGGATGTTCATGCTGCTGATGCTGATCGAATTCGTTAAGCATATCATGGTATCCTGATCGCATGGACGGGCGGGACGACACGGGCAAACAGCCTCCCAAGAAGCGTCGGGGGCGCGGTTCGCTGATCGAGCGGGCTGGGTCCGTGTACGACTTCGAAGCGGTGCTTCGTGCCCGGGTCGTAATGCCGGACGGCATCGCCGCGGGCACGGTCGTCGACGTACCGCTGAACCCGCCGGTGGCACCGACGCCCATGCCGGCGGCGTTGCCGGAAGCTGACGTGGCGACAATCGCTGCGCCGCCACTCTCGGCGGTCACGCTCGGCTTTGGCGGTGGCGGCAATGCCGCGCCCCCGTCGGCTGCCGCACCGGTCGCCGACAGGGAGCCGGCGGCGCTGCCTTCGCCCGATATCGTCTACCGCACGGCCAAGGTGAACCGCGCCGACCTGATCGACCAGGGCTTCGTCATGCCCGATGCGGCGATCACCGCGCTTGCCGAGGAGTTCCGCATCGTCAAGCGGACGCTGCTGCTGAACGCGATCGGGCCGACCGCGCTGCCCAATGGCCGCCGCATCCTGATCTGCTCGGCGCAGGCCAATGAGGGCAAGACTTTCTGCGCAGTCAACCTGGCGCTCTCGATGGCGAATGAACGCGATATCGAGGTCCTGCTGATCGACGGAGACTTCGCCAAGCCGACGGTGCTGTCGACCCTCGGCATCGATGGCCCGGTGGGACTGATGGACGCGCTGGCCGATACGGATATCGATGTCGAAACGCTGATCATCAAGACCGATGTGGGCAATCTGTCGGTCCTGCCTTCCGGGAAATACACCAATGAAGCGACTGAGCTGATCGCCGCTGATCGCACCCGCGCGATCATCGAGCGGCTGTCGGCCAAGCCCAATCGCATCATCCTGTTCGACAGTCCGCCTGCGCTTGCAGCGTCGCCGGCTTCGGTGCTCGCCTATCATGTCGGACAGGTGCTGCTGGTGGTTCGCGCCGACCGGACCGGCGAAGCCGAGTTGCGCGACGCGGTATTGCTGCTGGGCGGCTGCGAGGAGATTCAGCTTCTCCTCAACGGCGCGCGCTTCGCGCCGAACGCGCGCCGCTTCGGCAGTTACTACGGTTACGAAGCGCCGCGATGAGCAGCCCTACATCGCGAGTCATGCTGGGCCTCCTCGCGGGGAGCGTCTTTTGCGGCGCGGCCCATGCGGATCGCCCGGAGCTTGGTGCGTTTCTCGATCTGCAGCAGCTCGGCGAGATGCAGCTCAACGGCGCCGGTGGCGACGACGTAACCTATACCGAGGTCTCCGGCGGCGCGATGGCGCGGATCAACAACCGGCGGATCGTCGCTTCGGCGAGCTATCGGCTGAGCTACCGGATCCCCGAGATTGGCGACATCAGCAAGAGCGTCTCGCAGGACGGCGTAATGCGCTTGCAGGCCAATGTCGTCGACGAATGGTTGGCGGTCGATACCGGCGCTATCGTCACCCGCAGCCGGGTCGCCGCAGGCGGCGCCGCCCCGCAATTCGATTCGGCCAATCCAAAGAACCTCACCCAGACCTATTCGGCCTTCATCCAGCCGAGCATCAACCATCGCTTCGGCGATCTCGGCGTTTCGGCGACCTACCGCTACGCCTATACGCAGAATGAAAGCGGCCAGACCGGTGGTCTCGTGACCGGCCTGCCGACCGACAGGTTCGACAATAGCAAGGCGCAGCAGGGCACGCTGAATTTCGGCATGGACAACAGCTCGCTGCCGTTCGACTGGTCCGTCAGTTCGCAATATCGGCGCGAGAACACCAGCAATCTGGCCCAGCATTTCCGCGCCTTCAGCACGGCTGCCGAAGTGAAGGTACCGATCACCGACTTCGTCGCGCTGGTGGCCAGCGGCGGCTATGAACAAACGCGCACCTCGCAGCGCCGGGCGCTGGTCGATCCGCTGACCGGCCTGCCGGTGCTCGGGAAGGGCGGACGGTTCGTCGTTGATCCCGCCAGTCCCCGGCTGCTCACCTATGACATGGACGGTCTCATCGGCGATGCCGGCATCATCTGGAAGCCGAGCCGCCGCACCCGGTTCGAGGCGCGCGCCGGCTATCGCTATGGCGGGCTGTCAGTGACGGGCCTGATGGAGATGCACCCCAGCGAGCGGAGCGGTGTCACGGTTATCGTGACCGACAGGATCGAGAGCTTCGGACAGGGCGTATCGGGCGGGCTTGCGGATGCGCCCGCCAATCTCGATCTCGGCCAAACGCTCGATCCCACCAGCTCCTACCAGAACTGCCTGTTCGGCAAGTCGCCGGGCACGGGCCGCTGCATCGGCGGTGCTCTTGGCCAGGCATCTGCCAGCACCTATCACGAGCGGGCCGCAAGCGTGATCTTCAACCATCGCATGCGTAGGTGGAGCGTCGCCACGTCGCTGGGCTACACCCGGCGGACCTATATCGACGATCCCGGCACGCTTTTTTCGCTGGACGGCGTGGTTGATCAAAGCTTCTTCGGCGATGTCTCCTTGACCGGCCAGTTGACGCGAAATTCGGGCGTCTCCTTTTCTTTTTCCGGCAATTTGTTTAAGAACGGCCAGGTGGGAGCATCGGATGTGCTGTCTGGTTCGTTGAGCAGCAATTACTATCGGACGTTCGGACGGGGAATAAGGGCGCAAGCCAGCCTGGCGATCGAATCTTCGAAGCAAGACGGGGTTACAGCCGATGTATCGGGTCGTGCGCAGCTTGGCGTGCAGTACCAGTTTTGATGCCGCGCCGTCTCCGCGCCGGTCGGGAGGGTCGAATTGGACCATGATCCCTACGGCCTGAGCGACAGGCCGTTTCAGCTCACACCCGATCCGCGCTTCTATTTCGAGAGTGCGACCCACCGCAAGGCGATGACCTATCTGGGCTATGGGCTGGCGCAGGGCGAGGGCTTCATCGTCGTCACCGGCGAGGTCGGCACCGGCAAGACCATGCTGGTGGGCCGGCTGATGGCGACGATCGATCGAGCGCGGCTGACGGCGATCAACCTCGTCTCGACGCAGCTCGAGGGTGAGGACATATTGCGGATCGTCGCGCTGGCGCTGGGCGTGGCGACCGATGTCGCCGCCAAGGGTCAGCTTCTCGCCCGGATCGAACGCTTCCTGCACGAACAGGCACGCGGCGGCAAACGCACGTTGCTGATCGTCGATGAAGCGCAGAACCTGCCGATGTCGGCGCTCGAGGAACTGCGCATGTTGTCGAACTTTCAGTTCGGCGGTCAGGCGCTTCTCCAGATATTCCTGCTCGGCCAGCCCGAATTCCGCGACGCGCTGGGACAGCCGCGCTTCGAGCAGCTGCGTCAGCGGGTGATCGCCACCCATCATCTCACGGCGATGAATCCCGACGAAGCCGCGCCCTATATCATGCACCGGCTTGCCTGTGCCGGCTGGAAGGGAACGCCGCGCTTCACCCAGGACGCCTATGACGCGTTCCACCGCCTGTCCGGCGGCATCCCCCGGCGGCTCAACATGCTGGCCGGGCGCGTGATGCTGCAGGGAGCGATCGAGCGCCTGACCGACATCGACGGCGAAGTGGTCGAGGACGTCGCCGCCGATCTGGCGAGCGAGAGCATCATGCCAGCCGCAGGTCCGCAACCGCTGGCCCAGGCCATGCCGCAGCCTTATCCCGATCTCCCGGTCGGGCAGTCGGTCATGGGCGCGGCGGTGCCCGCCTTTCCGGCACCGGCACCGGCATCGCCCGTGCCGGCCTCGCCCATGCCAGCGCCGGCCGCCGCGCCGGCTCCGTCTTCCTATGACAGCTATGCGCCGTTCGATGAGGAAGAGCCGGCGCCGCGATATGCGATGAACGGCGACCCCTTCGCTGCGCTGCCCGACAATGTCCCGCCGCCAGCGATCGAGCAGCCGCCGCGCTATGACGGCTTCGTGCCGCCCGACGCGATGGCACCGGCCCCGCCGCTCGCGCCCGCCCGTCCACAATTGCGCGCCGTGGAGCAGGTGCCCGCGCCTGAGCCTGCGCCCGGGCCGCTCCCCTATTCTCCAGCGCCGCCGCAGGTCTATCGGCCGGCCGCGCCGCCGCCCGAGCCCAGCTACGAGACGTTCGTCCCGCCGCCGCAGCCGACCTATGCGGCTTTCGCGCCCACGCCCCAGCCGCCGGCCTACCAGCCGCCAGCCTATCAGCCTGCCGCGCCGTCTCCGGCCGCTCCGCCGGCGAGCGAGGCGATCGATTATGCCGCGCGCAATGCCGAGCTTGAGGCACGGCTTGCCGATCAGGAGGCCATCCTGCGGCGAACTTTGTCGCTGCTCGTCGAGCTTGTTGAAAATGATCCGCGCACGCCGCAGGGGCCGCAGGGGAGTGGCAGCGGCGGCAACCAGGATGCGGCCTGACCGGGCCATGGTGGTCAACGGCCTCTCGGTCGATATCGAGGACTGGTTTCAGGTGGGGGCCTTTGAGAAGACCATCCGCCGCGACGAGTGGGATGGGCTGGCCCCGCGCGTCGAGCGCAACAGCGATGCGGTGATCGCGCTGTTCGGCCGTGGCGCGGTCAAGGCGACCTTCTTCACGCTCGGCTGGGTTGCCCAGCGCCATCCCCGATTGATCCGCCGCATCGTCGACGCGGGCCACGAACTCGCCAGCCACGGCTGGGACCATGCCCGCGTTTTCGCGATGACCCCCGACCAGTTCCGCGAGGATATTCGCCGCACCCGTGCCGTGCTCGAGGATCTGGGCGGCCAGAAGGTGACGGGCTATCGCGCGCCAAGCTTCTCGATCGACCGGCGCACGCCCTGGGCGCACGAGATCCTCGCCGAGGAAGGCTATGCCTATTCGTCGAGCGTCGCGCCGGTCGTGCACGATCATTACGGCTGGCCCGAGGCGCCCCGCTTCGCCTTCCGTCCGGTGAAGGGCAGTGCGCTGATCGAATTGCCGGTGACGACTGCGCGCCTGCGGTGCCGTGTCGTCGCGGCCGGCGGCGGCGGATTTTTTCGGCTGTTTCCCTATGCCTTTTCCCGCTGGGCGATCCGGCAGGTGAACGCCGAGCAACGGCCCGCGATCTTTTATTTCCACCCTTGGGAGATCGATCCTGGCCAGCCGCGCGTCGCCGAGGCGCCGCTCAAGTCGAAGATCCGACATTATGCACGACTGGGGGCGATGGAAGGAAAGCTCGATCGGGTGATCTACGATTTCCGATGGGACAGGGTGGACGCGGTGGCTGCTGCCGAAGCGGCACGGGCAGCCTGACTCGATGACCAGGATCCGACGTGCCGACCTGTCCGACGACGCGCAACTGCGGGCGATCGATGCCTATGTCGCGACGCATCCCGGCGGCAGCGCCTTTCACCGGCCGGCCTGGAGCCGCGCGGTCGAGCGCGGCTGCGGGCAGAGAGCGCATTATCTTCTGGCGGAACGTGGCGGCGGCATCGCTGGCCTGCTGCCGCTCAGCGAGGTCCATTCGCCGCTGTTCGGCCGCGCGCTGGCCTCGGCGGGCTTCGCGGTGGGCGGTGGGCCGATCGGTGACGATCAGGTCGTGGTGGATGCCCTGGCAGAGGCTGGCTGGTCGCTCGCCGAACGACTGAGCTGCCCTTCGCTCGAACTGCGCGGAGGGACGCTGCCGTCGGGCGGTAGCTGGCATGTCGAGCGCGGCATCTATGCCGGTTTCACCCGGCCTCTCGCGCGCGATGACGAAGCCGAACTGCTGGCGATCCCGCGCAAGCAGCGCGCCGAAGTGCGCCGCGCGCAGGGCTTTGACCTGCAGGTCCGCATCGGCACGGCCCGGCAGGACCGCGCCGACCATTATGCCGTCTATGCGGAGAGCGTCCGAAATCTCGGGACGCCGGTCTTCCCCCGCGCGCTGTTCGATGCGGTGCTCGATGCCTTCGGCGGAGACGCGGACATCCTGACCGTCAGCCATGACGGAGTGCCGCTGTCGAGCGTGCTCAGCCTCTACCACAAGGGCGTGGTGATGCCCTATTGGGGTGGTGGAAACCGGGCCGCGCGGACATGGCGCGCCAACGACATGATGTATTTCGCGCTGATGGGTCACGCGCGCGGGCGCGGCTATACGATCTTCGATTTCGGCCGCTCGAAACTGGGCACCGGCGCCTTCGCCTTCAAGAAGAATTGGGGCTTCGAGCCCGAGCCGCTCGCCTATGCCGCGCGCACCGCCGATGGGCAGGAGCCGCGCGAGATCAATCCGCTGAACCCGCGCTACCGGCTGCAGGTCGCCCTGTGGCAAAGGCTGCCGCTGGCCGTCGCCAATCATCTGGGACCCTGGATCGCCCGGGGGCTAGGTTGATGGCGGAAGTGATGTTTCTCGCCCACCGGATACCGTTCCCGCCCGATCGCGGCGACCGGATCCGCAGCTTTCACATATTGCGCCATATCGCGCGGCGGCGGCCGGTGCACCTGCTCGGCTTCGTCGACAGCGAAGAGGACAAGAAGGCGGCGAAGGAATTGCTGCCGATCCTCGCCTCGCTGCATGTCGAGGTGCGCCGGAAGTCGAAACTGCGGGCCGGCATCGAGGCGCTGGTCCATGGTGACCCGGTGTCGGTAACGGCGTTCGGCTCAGGTCGCATCAGCCGCACGGTGGACAACCTCCTCGCCGAGCGGCCGATCGATACAATCTTCGCCTATTCGGGCCAGATGGCGCAGTTCGTGCCCGACGAACGTGGCGGGCGGCGCTTCATCATGGATTTCGTCGACGTCGATTCAGAGAAATTCGCAACCTATGGCGCCGCCGAGCGCGGCGTGATGGGCTGGGTCCACCGGCGCGAGGGCCGCCTGCTCGCGCAATATGAAAATCATGTCGGGCGCTGGTCCGACATCAACCTGTTCGTCAGCGAGGCCGAGGCCGCGCTGTTCCGCCGGCGGGCGGGCCTCGCGGTGTCCCATGTCCGCGCGCTCGACAATGGTATCGATACCGCCAAGTTCGATCCGGCCGGCTTCCCGCGCGTCGCCGGCGCCGAGCCGATGATCGTTTTCACCGGGCAGATGGACTATCGCCCCAATGTCGAGGCGGTCGACTATTTCGCGCGGCGGACCTTTCCGGCGATCCGCGCCAAGCATCCGGCCACGCTGTTCGCGATCGTCGGCCGCGATCCCACCTCCGCGGTCCGGGAACTGGCAAAGCTCAAAAATGTCATCGTCACCGGCGAAGTGCCGGATGTGCGGCCGTGGATAGCCGCCGCAGCCGCGGTGGTCGCGCCGCTCGAAATCGCGCGCGGCATCCAGAACAAGGTGCTGGAGGCGATGGCGATGGCCCGGCCGGTGGTCGCGTCGCCGGCGGCCTTCGAGGGGATCGACGCCGTTCCCGGCGAGCACCTGATCGTGGCCAATGGCTATGACATGGCCAATGCCGTCAGCCAGCTGATCTCGGATCCGGCCGCCGGCGACAGGCTCGGCTCGGCGGCGCGCGCGCACATGATCCTGCGCTACGGATGGGATGCGCAGCTCAGTGCACTCGATCCGATGATGGGGATCGGCTGAAGCGATGTGCGGCATCGCCGGCATATTCCATCTGCAGACGGCCAAGCCCGTCGACCAGGCGCGCATCCGCGCGATGACCGACGCCATCGCCCATCGCGGGCCGGATGGTGAGGGCGTCTGGATCGCGCCCGGCGTAGGGCTCGGCCATCGCCGCCTGTCGATCATCGATCTCGAGGGCGGCGTTCAGCCGATGGCGAGCGACGATGGCCAATCGGTGCTGATCTTCAATGGCGAGATCTACAATTTCCTGGAGGTGCGCGCCGAGCTCGAGGCGCTCGGCCATGCCTTCCACACCCACAGCGACACGGAAGTGATCCTGCAGGCATGGGAGCGCTGGGGCCCCGATTGCCTGCCGCGGCTCAACGGCATGTTCGCCTTCGCGATCCACGATGCCCGGCGCGGCTGCCTGTTCCTGGCGCGCGACAGGCTGGGCGTGAAGCCGCTCCACTATGCCGAGCTGTCCGACGGCAGCGTGATCTTCGGTTCCGAACTCAAGGCGCTGCTCGTCCACCCGCTGCTGCGCCGGACACCGGATTTCAGCGCGATCGACGATTATCTCGGCCTCGGCTACGTGCCTGACGACGCCTGCATCGTGTCCGGCGTCAGGAAGCTCCCGGCCGGGCATCATCTGTTGCTCAGGCGCGGCATGCCGCTGCCCGCCCCGGTGCAGTGGTGGGATGTCAGCTTCGCCGATCGCGAGCGGGGGTCGGCGGCGGCGCTCCAGGACGCGCTGATCGAGAAAATGCGCGCCGCCGTATCGTCCCGGATGATCGCCGATGTGCCGCTGGGCGCTTTCCTGTCGGGCGGCGTCGACAGCTCGGCGGTAGTCGCGCTCATGGCGGAGATCAGTGCCAAGGCTGTGAAGACCTGTTCGATCGGTTTCGATCATCCCGACTTCGACGAGTCACACTATGCCGCCCAGGTCGCCGCGCGCTTCGCGACCGATCACCGCAGCCGGATCGTCTCGGCCGATGATTATGGGCTGATCGACACGCTGGTGCGCGCCTTCGACGAACCCTTCGCCGACGCTTCGGCGCTGCCGACCTATCGCGTCTCCCAACTCGCGCGCGAAACCGTGACGGTAGCGCTGTCCGGGGACGGCGCGGACGAAGCCTTTGCCGGCTATCGGCGGCTGACCTTCTTCAACACCGAGGAGAAGATCCGCCGGCTGCTGCCGGCGCGGATGCGCGCCAGCCTGTTCGGAACCATGGGGCACGTCTATCCCAAGCTCGACTGGGCGCCGCAGATGCTCCGGGCGAAGAGCACCCTTCAGGCGCTCGGCCGGTCCGGTGAGGAAGCCTATGCCGACGCCGTCGGCGTGACGGCGCAGCCGCTGCGCCAGCGCATTTATTCGGATGGCGCGCGCGCCGAGCTGCAGGGCCACCGCGCCGAGGATCGCTACATCGCCGCGATGCGTGCGGCGCCGGCACGGAACGGGCTTGACCGCGCCCAATATGCCGACCTCAAGATCTGGCTGCCCGGCGACATCCTCACGAAGGTCGACCGCACCAGCATGGCGGTGAGCCTGGAGGCGCGCGAGCCGCTGCTCGACTATCGGCTGATCGAGTTCGGCGCGCGGCTGCCGGTGGGCATGCGCGCGCGCGGCGCGACCGGCAAATGGCTGATGAAGCAGGCGATGCGGCGCTACCTGCCCGACGATATATTGTTCCGCAAGAAGATGGGCTTCGCCACTCCGATCAGCGCCTGGTTCCGCGGCCCGCTCGCAGCCGAGGCCCAGAGGATCGCTCGGGGCTCCGCGCTGAGCGAGACCGGCTGGTTCGACGGCAAGGCGCTCGACACGATCGTGACCGAGCACCGCAGCGGGCGTAGCGACCATGGCCGGCTATTGTGGCAGCTGATGATGCTCGACAAGTCGCTGTCGAGTCTGTTCGGGGTGGGACGGAGCTGAGAAATCCTCGCCGTGCGCGGAGATCTCAGGAATATACCGCTTCCATGAAGTAGAGCCCATCGGGTGGCGCGTTGAAGCCGAGCCGGGCGCGGTCCCGCGCGTCCAGCGCATCCGACAGGTCGTCCGCGCTCCACTTGCCCCGTCCGACCAGCATCAGGCAGCCGACCATCGAACGGACCTGGTGGTGGAGAAAGGAGCGCGCCGCCGCCTCGATTTCGATGATCTCGCCGTCGCGGCGCACGTCGAGCCGGTCGAGGCTCTTGAGCGCGCTCAGCGCCTGGCAATGGGCCGAGCGGAAGGTGGTGAAGTCATGCGCGCCGACGAGGCGCTGCGCGGCCTCGTGCATGCTGGCTGCATCGAGCTGCGCGGCTACCTGCCAGGCGAGCCCGGCCTCGAGCGTAAGCGGCGCGCGGCGATTGACGATCCGGTAGATGTAGCGCCGGCCGACGCAGGAGAAGCGCGCGTGCCAATCGTCGTCGACCGCCTCGCAGGCGAGGATGGCAACCGGCAGGGGGCGCAGCCGAGCGTTGATCGCTTCACCGAGCCGGAACGGCGTGATGGCGCGGGCGATATCGACATGGGCCGCCATGGCCCGGCCATGGACGCCTGCATCGGTACGGCCCGCGGCATGGAGCGGCGGCGTTTCGCCGGTGATCGCCGTCACCGCCTCCTCGATCGCCTGCTGGACGCTGGGCCCGTGCGCCTGGCGCTGCCACCCCATGAAGGGGCGGCCATCATATTCCACCGTCAGCCGGAACCGCGTCATTCGAAAGATGGCGCCGCGAGATTGGCGCCCGCCGGTATCGCGAAGCCGCGCAGCATCTCCGCCGTGCTCATCGCCGCCTTGCCCGCGCGCTGGACGCGGGTCGGCCGGATCGCGCCGGCGATGCACTCCACCGTCAGCCGATCGTCGATCACCTCGCCCGGCGCGGCCAGGCCGTTGGAATCGACGATGTCGCAGGCGAGGATGCGGATGCGCTCGCCCTCATGTTCGAACCAGGCGCCAGGCGCCGGATTGAAGGCTCGAATCTGGCGCTCGACTTGGCCCGCAGGTTCGCGGAAGTCGATGCGGGCCTCGCTCTTGTCGATCTTGGGTGCGTAGGTCGATCCGGCTTCGGGCTGCGCGACAGGCGGGAATGCGGTCATGTCCGCCAGCACCTCCGCCATCAGGGCGGCGCCGCTGCGGGCGAGTTCATCGGTCAGCTCGCCGCCGGTTTTCGCATCGACCGGAGTCTCGACCTTGGCGAGCATCGGGCCGGTGTCGAGTCCGCGCTCCATCTGCATGATGGTGACGCCGGTGAACGGATCGCCGGCAAGGATGGCGCGCTGGATCGGTGCGGCCCCTCGCCATCGTGGCAGCAGCGAGCCATGGACGTTGACGCAGCCGAGCCGCGGCGCATCGAGGATCGCCTGCGGCAGGATGAGGCCGTAAGCCGCGACCACTGCGACATCGAGATCGAGCGCGGCGAAGGCCGCCTGTGCCTCCGCATCGCGCAGGTTGACGGGATGCCGGACCGCCAGGCCCAACGCCCCCGCGCGGGCCTGGACGGGAGAGGGCAGCACCGCCTGTTTCCGTCCGGCGCGGCGCGGCGGCTGGCAATAGACCGCGACGATCTCGTGCCCCGCCGCGACGAGCGCGTCGAGCGTCGGTATGGCGAAGTCGGGGGTTCCCATGAAGGCGATACGCATCGCTCCTCTGAAACGCTTGCCATGCGATGATGCAAGCCCATATCGATAAGCGCATGGCATCTCCGGAAATCGAGACACTGACGCAGGCGCTCGCGAAGCTGCCCGGACTGGGCCCGCGCTCGGCGCGCCGGGCGGTGCTGCATCTGCTCAAGAAGCGCGAAGGTGCGATGGCGCCGCTGCTGCGCGCGCTGGAGGCGGTGAACGAGAAGCTCACCAGCTGTCATCTGTGCGGCAATGTCGACACCAGCGACCCTTGCGGCATCTGCAGCGATCCGCGCCGCGATGCGCGGATGCTCTGCGTGGTCGAGGAGGTCGCCGATCTCTGGGCGCTCGATCGCTCGCGGCTGTTTCCGGGGCGCTACCATGTGCTCGGCGGGCGGCTCTCGGCCCTGGACGGCATCCGGCCCGAGGATCTCTCGATCGACCTGCTGATCGGCCGGGTGACGGCGGGCGGAATCGATGAGGTGGTATTGGCGATGAACGCCACTCTCGAAGGCCAGACCACCGCCCATTATATTGCCGACCGGCTGGACACCCTGCCGATCCGGCTGACCCAGCTGGCGCATGGCCTGCCGGTCGGCGGCGAGCTGGACTATCTGGACGAAGGGACGCTGGCGCAGGCGCTCAGGGCAAGGCGTCCGGTGTCCTGAGCGCCAGCCACCTTGACGATTCGGCCCCGATTACCTAGCTCCACAGGATGGCCATCCGTCCTATCCTCGAAGCGCCCGACCCGCGGCTGCGCACCATCTCGAAGCCCGTCGATGGCATCGACGATGAGCTGCGGGCACTGATCGCCGACATGTTAGAGACGATGTACGACGCGCCCGGGATCGGCCTCGCGGCCATCCAGATCGGCGTGCCCAAGCGGGTGCTGGTGATCGATCTTCAGGAGCAGGAAGACGCGGAGGGCAAGCCGATCCGGCAGCCGCGCGTGTTCATCAACCCCGAACTGTTCGATCCATCCGACGATCATTCCGTCTATAATGAGGGCTGCCTGTCGGTGCCCGACCAATATGCCGAGGTCGAACGGCCGGCGGTGGTCCATGCGCGCTGGCTCGACGAGCAGGGCTTGCAGCATGAAGAGAAGCTCGAGGGCTTGATGGCCACGTGCCTGCAGCATGAGATGGACCATCTCGAAGGCATTCTCTTCATCGACCATCTGTCGCGGCTGAAACGCGACATGGTGCTCAAGAAGCTGGAAAAGGCGCGCCGGGCCAACCGCGCGGCTTGACTGCCGCCGTCACTCCGGCCAGGTTTACGGCTTGGAGATCACGCCTCGGCCCAGCGCCGCAGCAGATTGTGATACACACCGGTCAGCTTGATGATCGCCGGATCGTCCTGGCCGCGATCGAGGGCGATTGTCTGGATCGCGCCATCTAGGTCGAACAGCGTCCGTCGCGCGCCGTCGTCGCGCACCATGCTCTGGATCCAGAAAAAGGCGCAGAGCCGCTCGCCGCGGGTGACGGGCGTGACATGGTGCAGGCTGGAGGATGGATAGACGACCAGGTCGCCCGCCGCGCCCTTGGCGCTATGCGTGCCGAACAGGTCCTCGACGACGAGTTCGCCACCGTCATAGCTGTCCGGATCGGAGAGGAAGAGCGTGGCTGACAGGTCGGCGCGGATACGGAAGTCGCTGCCCCGCTTCACCCGGATCGCGCTGTCGACATGAGTGTCGAAGCGGTCGCCAACACCATAAAGATTGAACAGCGGCGGAAACACCTTGAGTGGCAGGGCCGCGGCGATGAACCGGGGGGCGCCGCCGAGGGCATCGAGGATCGTCGAGCCAGCGTCACGCGCGGCAGCGGAGTTTTCGGGCAGCTGACGGTTCCGCTTGGCGAGCGCCGATTGATGACCGGAGGTGTCGTTCCCGTCGATCCATTCCGCAGCGGTCACGAGATCGCGGACATGATCGAGGGTGCGGCCCTGCAGCACGCCGGGAACAGCCAGCATCATGGCGAGGTCAGCTCTTCAGGACGAACGGGATCGACATGATGCCACGCACCGCGACCGCGGCGCCGTCGCGGATCATCGGCTGCCAGCGCCAGCCGCGCGCAGCCAGCAGCGCGGCCTGATCGAGCCGGTCGAAGCCGCTGCTCTGCGCGATGGAAACCTGTTCGACACTGCCGTCGGTGCCGATCAGGAGGCGGAGCTGCACCGTGCCCTGCTCCCGCTTGCGGCGCGATTCCACCGGATAGCGTGGCGGCTTGCCCTCGATCATTCGCGCTTCGAGATCGCTCACGCTTATCGGGCCGGCCGATGGCTGAACGACGGGCACCGGCTTCGGCGGGCTCGGCGTGACTGCCACCAGGATCGGCGGGGGCGGCGGCGCTACCGTCTGGACGACCTGCGGAGGCGTCGTCACCGGCTGTGGCTCGATCTTCTGCTCGACGACCGGTTCGGGCTTGGGGCGCTCGACGATCGGCGGCGGTGCCGGTTCGGAGATGAGGTCTATGACCAGCGGGGCCGGCTTCGCCCTTGCCACCTGGATTACATCCAGCTTGACCAGGGCAACCAGCGCAGCGGCATGGAGCACGATTATCATGACGATCATCGGCCAGTTCGGACTGCTCCGCTCGCCATAGGCGAAGCGTGGCTCGACGGGGCGGATCAGCATCTGGCCGCGTGCAGGATCGGGCATGTCGACAAAGAAGAGCGCTTCGCTCTCCAATCCCGCTCTCCGATCGAGTGTTGCGTGCATCATCAGACCTGCCGACTCCTGTCGATGTCGATGAGCTAGCGGCATTTAGATTGCAAATCAATCGCAATAGCGTTTGACGGATATCGAACTGCGGCAATCAGCACGCGTGACGAATGCGTCCGCGGCACCTATGTCATGGCGATGCCTCGCTCCTTTTCCCCCGGCCTGCCGAGCCGCGACCAGATCCTCGATTTCATCGCGAAGTCGGACGTCCCCGCCGGCAAGAGGGAAATCGCCCGTGCCTTCGGCTTGCAGGGCAATGAGAAGATCGCGCTCAAGGCGCTGCTCAAGGACATGGCCGACGAAGGGCTGATCGACAGCGCGCGCGGGCGCGCCTTCCATAAGATGGGGGGCATTCCCAAGGTCACCGTGCTGCGCGTGACCGACGTCACCGATGAAGGCGTCGCGCTGGCAGTGCCCGAAACCTGGCATGGCGAAAATGGTCCTCCGCCGCAGTTGCGGGTCAAGGAGCTGCGCGGCCGCAAGGGGCCCGCGCTCGGCGTCGGCGACCGCATCCTGGCGCGCACCGAGGAAGCCGGCCGCGGCTGGATCGCCCATCCCATGAAGAAGCTCGCTCGTGGCGAGGAACTGATGCTGGGCGTGCTCCACCGCGAGGGCGACAAGCTGTGGCTGCGCCCGGTCGACAAGCGCGAGAAGCGCGACACCCTCGTCTCCGACGCGGGCGATGCGGATGCGGGCGACCTGGTGCTGGCCGAAAAGGTCGGCCGGCCGCCGCGGATCACCGCGCGCGTGACCGAGCGTCTCGGCGATCCGTTCGCGCCGCGCTCGTTCAGCCTGGTGGCGATCCACAAGCACGGCATTCCGGATGTCTTCCCCGAAGCGGTGCTGGAAGAAGCCGAGCTGGTCCCGCGGCTCGACCTTGGCGAGGACCGTGAGGACCTGCGCGACCTGCCGATCGTCGCGATCGATCCTGCCGATGCGCGCGACCATGACGATGCGATCTGGGCAATGCCCGACGATGACCCAGCCAATCCCGGCGGCTTCAGGGCGATCGTGGCGATCGCGGACGTGTCCTTCTACGTGCGCCCCGGCTCCGCGCTGGACCGCGAGGCGAAGAAGCGCGGCAACAGCGTCTATTTCCCGGACCGGGTGGTGCCGATGCTGCCCGAAGAGCTCTCGGCGGATATCTGCTCGCTGAAGCAGGGCGTCGATCGCGCCGCGCTGGTCTGTCACCTGACGGTCAAGGCCGATGGCACATTGGCGGGCTGGCGCTTTACACGTGCGGTCGTCAGGATCGCGGCGAACATCGCCTATGAGGACGCGCAGGCGGCTATCGACGCCGCCACCGGAGCGACGGACTGGGATCCGGCGCTGGTCGATACCGCGCTCAAGCCGCTATGGGCGTGCTGGAAAGCGCTGTTCAACGCACGCGAGAAGCGCGAGCCACTCGATCTCGACCTGCCGGAGCGACGCGTGGTGCTCGACGAAAAGGGGCGCATCCTGTCGGTGGCGCCGCGCGAGCGGCTCGACGCGCACCGTCTGGTCGAGGACTACATGATCGCGGCCAACGTCGCGGCCGCCAAGGCGCTCGAGGCGAAGAAGGCTCCGGTGATGTACCGGGATCACGAGCCGCCAAGCCGCGAGAAGCTGGTCGCGCTCAAGGATTATCTGGCGACCTACGACATGGAATTCGCGCTGGGGCAGGTGGTGCGTCCCGCCACCTTCAACCATATCCTGGGGCGTATCACCGACGAAGCCGTCAAGCCGCAGATCATGGAGCAGGTGCTGCGCTCCCAGACCCAAGCCTATTACGCACCCGCCAATACCGGCCATTTCGGACTCGCTCTGGGCAGCTACGCGCATTTCACCAGTCCAATTCGGCGTTATGCCGATCTGCTCGTCCATCGTTCGCTGGTCGGCGCCTACCGGCTGGAATGCGGCAAGCCCAAGCTCGTTGGGCCAGGCCGTTCCGGCGACATACCGGCCAGGACGGCCCTGACCGAGGACGAGGCCGAGCGGATGACCGCGATCGGCGAGCTGATCAGTCAGGCCGAGCGGCGCGCCATGGAAGCGGAGCGCGACACCATCGACCGCTATGTCGCGGCTTTCCTGTCGACCAAGATCGGCGAGATCCTGGATACGCGGATTACCGGCGTGCAGCCGTTCGGTTTCTTCGCGACCGTCGAAGGTCTCGGCGGTGACGGACTGGTGCCGGTTTCGACGCTCGGCGCCGAGCGCTTCCGCTATGACGAGGCGTCGCGCTCGCTCGAAGGCGAGGAAAGCGGGGAGCGCTACTTCCCGGGCATGAAGCTCAGGCTGCGGCTGGTCGAGGCCAGCCCGATCAACGGCTCGTTGCGCTTCGAGCTGGAGGAAGGCGCGAACCATCTGCCGATCCGCGGCGGTGCGCGGCGGGACGGCAAGGGCAGGGCGCGGCCGATGACCGGCAGGCGAGGGCGGCCTTCGAACATCCGCCACAAGGGCGGACGGCGGTAATGGACGGCGTCAAAGCTTCGGCAGCGTCACGCCCTGCTGGCCCATATATTTGCCCGCGCGGTCAGCATAGCTCGTCTCGCAGGGTTCGTTGCCCTGCAGGAACAGGAACTGGCAGGCGCCCTCATTGGCGTAGATCTTGGCCGGCAGGGGGGTGGTGTTCGAGAATTCGAGCGTGACATGGCCTTCCCAACCCGGCTCGAGCGGCGTCACATTCACGATGATGCCGCATCGCGCATAGGTCGATTTGCCGAGGCAGATGACGAGCACGTCGCGCGGCACGCGGAAATATTCGACCGTGCGCGCCAGTGCGAAGCTGTTCGGCGGGATGATGCAGACCTCGGTCTCGCGGTCGACGAAGCTATTCGGGGCGAAGTTCTTCGGGTCGACCGTCGCCGAATCGACATTGGTGAAGATCTTGAACTCGGGCGCGACCCGCGCGTCATAGCCGTAGGAGGAAAGACCATAGCTGATGCAGCCATCGCGCCGCTGGGCCTCGACGAACGGCTCGATCATGCCGTGCTTTTGCGCCTGCTCTCTGATCCACTTGTCCGACATGATCGACATTCGGCTGAAATCCCTTTCACGCGGCCGTCCTGATAAGCGGCCGCCATCGTTCATCGTCATGCTGAACTTGTTTCAGCATCCACCGCTTCACTTGAGGATGGCCCTAGATCAGGAGTGGATGCTGAAACAAGTTCAGCATGACGGCAAGGTTGCTGAGACGCGGCGGCGGTAGACCCTATCTTATGCCGAGATCGGCCGGGCCGAAGGCGTGCGGCAGCAATTCGGACGCTCGATAATAGGCGAACGCACTGCCATCGGCCGCTCCGCAGTAGATGTCGATGTCCTGTCCGCCGAGATCGGCGGCCTCGTTGATGATCTGCCGGCAGCGCCCGCACGGCATGACGAGGTCGGAGCCGCTGATCGTCCTGTCCGCGCCGAGCCGGCCGCCGATGACTCCGATCGCGACGATGTCGCGCAGGTGACCGCGGCTGTTGGCGGTGGCGATCGCGACGGTTTCGGCGCAGAGCGATAGGCCGTAGCTGGCATTTTCGAAATTGGCACCGGTGATCACTTGGCCGTCCCCGAGCAGCACCGCCGCGCCAACGCCGAAGCGCGAATAGGGCGCGTGGGCGTGGCCGGCAGCCTCGCGCGCGGCGTCGATGAGGACACGGCCGGCGACTTCGCGCATGTCGACCGGTTCAGCCACGGATATGGAGCACGCAGATCAGCGTGAAGAGGCGGCGCGCAGTATCGAAGTCGACGTCGATCTTGTTCTCCAGCCGATCCTTGAGAAGTTCTGCCGCATCGTTGTGGATGCCGCGCCGGGCCATG
Source organism: Rhizorhabdus sp. P4_G5 (assembly GCF_056401065.1). Classification (NCBI taxonomy): domain Bacteria; kingdom Pseudomonadati; phylum Pseudomonadota; class Alphaproteobacteria; order Sphingomonadales; family Rhizorhabdaceae; genus Rhizorhabdus; species Rhizorhabdus sp. P4_G5. Next base: position 220,577 of record NZ_JBFUKB010000004.1, read on the forward strand.
TCGACCGTCTCGATCTGTTGCGCCGTGGAACTCCGTATGGCCTGGAAATAGCTGTCGCAGATTGCGAAATAATCCTTGATCGGACGACGGAAGCTGCCGAGCCCGAGGATAAGCGTTTCAAGAAGTTCGCCGCTTTCAGCGGTGATGTCGATCGCCAGCCGCCCTTCCTCGACCCGCAGCTTGACCCGATAGGGGCCGGCATAACCTCGCGGATAGGGCTTGAGCGGCTTGAAGTGGTTGGCTTCGAGCAGATCGAAGATCGCCACGCGTCGCTCCTGCTCGACATCGGCGTTGCGCCAGATGATCGTCTTCTCATCGAGATCGATGGCGATGATGCGCGGATCGGACATGCGGCTGTTGGCCATAGAGGGTGATCGGCCGGGGTGGAAGCGCTTTGCGCTTCCGCGGCAGGCGGGAAAACCAGTCGGTTCGGCCGGTCTGGACCAGGCCGGTCGATAAAGAGAAGCCTGCAGAACCTTGCGGTCCTACAGGCTTCCAGTTTGCCTCTTGGGGGAGGAACTCAATCGGCCACGTGGACCGTCACATGGGCGCTCCAGCCGGCCACCAGCGGCCGGTCGAGCTTGTCGTCGATCTGGATGCGCACCGGCACACGCTGCGTGACCTTCACCCAGTTGCCGGTGGCGTTCTGGGGCGGCAGCAGCGAGAATTGCGAGCCGGTGCCGGCGTTGATGCCGATGACATGGCCTTTGATGGTGCGCCCGGGAATGGCGTCGACCTCGATGTCTGCACGCTGGCCGATTCGCATCTTGTCGAGCTGGGTTTCCTTGAAGTTGGCGTCGATCCAATAGCCGTGGTCGCTGACGATGTTGATGAGCGGCAGCATCTGAACCGCAATCGTGCCAGGCGAAAGCTTGTCGGCCTGGCTGATTACACCGCTGATCGGAGCCCGAACCTCGGTACGCGACAGGTCGAACCTGGCTTTGTCGCGCGCTGCCATGGCGGCTTCGACGACGGGGTGGCCGCCGGCTCTGGAGACGCCGAGCACGGCCCGGGCCGACTCGGCTTCGGAAGCAGCCGATGCCTGCTCGGCTTGCGCGGCAGCGAGCCCAGCCTTGGCCGCATCATAGTTGGCACGCGTGGTGAAGCCGCGCGCGAGCAGCTCCTGCTGGCGGCGGAAGGTGTCACGCGCGAGGCTGACGTCCGACACGCTCTTTTGCGTGTCGGCCTGTTTGGCGTGATAGGTGCTCTGGAGCTGGGCCACCGACAGTTCGGCGTTGCCCACCGCGGCCTCGGCCTGCATCAGCGCGATCCGGAACGGCTCGGGATCCACGCGGAACAGCAGATCGCCCTGGTTCACATGCTGGTTCTCGACAACATCGACCTCGGTGATGCGCCCGCCGATTTCCGAGCTCACCTCGGCGACATGCGCGTTCACCTGAGCATTGTCGGTCGAGACGGTGCGCCCGCCGGATAGCCAGAAGTAGAGACCCACGAACAGCAGCAGCGCCGGTACCGACACCATGGCCGCGAGACGGCCCAGGCGGCGGTCCTTGCCGGCGGTGACGCCGAGCTCCGCGTCCGCGGTGATGCTGCTCATCTCGTTCACAGCTGTGCCTCGGCGCGCGGTAGCTCGATCGGATCCTCGTCCTGGCGAATATGGTCGCGCACGGAGATGAGCAGATCGGTCAGGACCAGGCGCTGCTCCGCCGACAGCGGCGCGAGCATGTTTTCCTCCATCTCGTGGGCAATGGCCTCGAGCTCCCCGACGAGCGGCATCGCCCGCTCGGTGAGGTGCAATCTCCATACGCGACGGTCGGAAGGATCGGCGCGGCGCTCCACGAACCCGGCCTCCGCCAGCCGATCGACCATGCGGCACAGGGTAATGCGCTCGACGTCCAGGCGTTCGGCCAGCTCGCTCTGCGTGCAGCCATCGATCCGCGACAACATGATCAGCACCCGCCACTGCGCGCGCGTGATGCCCCGGGAACGGGCGCGCGCATCGAACCAATATCGCGACCGGCGCGCGATATCGTGCATCAGAAACGAAATATTGCGACTCATATCTGGGAGCATGCTTACATTATGGACGCTTGCAACATTTAAGACAAGCAGAATCGATCCACAGATCCGTCCCCCGAACTTTTGCGCGACGCCGCTTGCGGCAGGGGTGCTTCGCGCCGATAATCGCGCCATGCTCGAGCCTGTCAGACATATCGCTCCCACCGGGGCCGAGGCACCCGCCTTGCCGCAGAACATCGAGGCCGAAGCGGCGCTGCTGGGCGCTATCATGATCGACAACCGGCTGGCCGAGGACATCCAGATCAGGCTGCGGCCGGAGCATTTCTTCGAGCCGTTGCACGGCCGGATCTATGAAGCGATCCTGCGCCTCCTCGATCGGAACATGCTGGCCACGCCGGTGACGCTGCGGCCGATGTTCGAGGGCGACGCGGGGATGCGCGAGCTGGGCGGCCCTGGCTATCTGGCCCAGCTGACGGGCAGCGGCGCAGCGTTGATCGGCGCCCGCGACTTCGCCAACCAGATATATGACCTGGCCCTGCTGCGCGCGCTTGTCGGCGTCGGCCGCGAGATGGTCGAGCAGGCGCTCGATACCTCCGATGATGTCGACCCGAAGGCGCAGATCGAGCAGGCCGAGATCCAGCTCTATCGCGTCGCCGAGCAGGGCGGCGAGGAGGGCAGCGTTAAGACGTTTGGCCAGGCGACCAAGGTCGTGATCGAGATGGCCAGCGCGGCGCTCAACTCGGGCGGTCATGTCGCCGGCCTGACGACGGGGCTGGAGCGGCTCAATGCCAAGATCGGCGGTCTTCATCCGTCCGACCTGATCATCCTCGCCGGCCGCCCCGGCATGGGCAAGACCTCGCTGGCCACCAACATCGCGTTCAACGTGGCTATCCGCTATATTCGTGACCAGCAGGCGGGCATCGAGAAGTCGGTGGGCGCGCCGGTGGCGTTCTTCAGCCTCGAAATGTCGGCGGACCAGCTGGCGACCCGCGTCCTGTCCGAGCAGGCGGAGATCAGCGCCGAGCAGATCCGCATGGGCAAGATCAGCCATGCGGAGTTCACCACTTTCGCCCGCGCGGCGCAGGATCTCGAAGGCCTGCCGCTCTATATCGACGACACGCCGGGCCTGACGATCGCGGCGCTGCGGACCCGCGCGCGGCGCCTCAAGCGGCAGCGCGGCATCGGCGTGATCGTCGTCGACTATCTCCAGCTGCTGCAGGGCTCCGGGCGCAGCGCGGACGGCAACCGCGTCCAGGAGATCTCCGAGATCAGCCGCGGCCTCAAGACGCTGGCCAAGGAACTCAACGTGCCGGTGATCGCCTTGTCGCAGCTCAGCCGCGCGGTCGAGCAGCGCGAGAACAAGAAGCCGGTGCTGTCGGACCTGCGCGAATCCGGATCGATCGAGCAGGATGCCGACATGGTGTGGTTCGTCTATCGCGAGGATTATTACCTCAACCTCATCCGTCCCAAGGAAGCGTCGATCGCGGTCGGCGACAGCGCGGTCGAAGTGACGGCCTTCGAGGAATGGCAGCAGAAGATGTCCCGCGCCCATAACCGCGCCGAACTCATCATCGCCAAGCAGCGCCACGGCTCGACCGGGACGATCCCGCTCAAGTTCGAGAGCCGGTTCACCAAATTCTCCGATCTCGCCGACGAAATGTACGGCAGCCAGGACTATGACGACTAGGCGAGACTAGCCGCATGACAAGTGCGCGGGGATGTGGTTTGCTGCACGATCATGACCCTGCACGAGCAGGGCAGTTCGGAGGGGATCGGGCATGCAGCGCGTCGATCATGTCATGGACGGCATCTTGGCCGGCGCGGTGCTCTGCGCGCCATTCTACATTCTCTACAAGATCGGCCTGTTCATCATCGGCTGACCGGGTCGATCCGGATCAGAAGACCGGCTCTTCCCCGGGACGAACCAGCGGTTCGCCGTGGATCCCGCACTCGACCTTGTCCCATCCGCGCCAGCGGCCCGCGCGCGGATCCTCGCCCGGCTTGACGATGCTCGTGCAGGGCGCGCAGCCGATCGACAGATAGCCCTGGGCCTCCAGCGGATGGCGCGGCAGCTCGCGGCTTTCGAACCAGCCGTCCAGATCCGCCTTGGTCCAGTCGGCGAGCGGATTGAACTTGATGCGGTCGCCGTCGAGCTCGAAGCGCGGGATGCCGATGCGGGTCGCCGCCTGGAAACCCTTGCGGCCGGTGATCGACGCGTCGAAGCCCTTCATCGCACGGGCGAGCGGCAGCACCTTGCGGATCTCGCAGCAGCCGTCGGGATCATAGGACCAGCGCAGCCCGGTGCCGTCCCTGGCGGCGATCACCGCCTCTTCGGGCGCGATGTTGCGCACGCCGGTCAGCCCGAGCCGCGCGATCAGCGCGTCGCGATAGTCGAGCGTCTCCTGGAACATCTTGCCGGTGTCGAGGAACAGTACCGGGACGGAGGGATCGACCCGCGCGACGAGATCGAGCAGCACCGCGGACTCGGCGCCGAATGACGAGACCACCGCGACCTCGCCGAGCAGCTTTTCGGCCAGCACGGCGCGGATCAGCTCCTCGGTGCCGACGCCTTCGAAGCGCGCGTTGAGGCGCGCGACGTCGGCCGCGGTGAAGCGCGGCGCCGTGTCGATCCGGTCGATGCGGCGAGCCGGCTCAGCCATGGCGCCGGGCCCAGATCGGAATCCGTCCGTCGACCGTCTTCTGATAGACGCCGTCATACAGGCCCAGCAGCTTGTCCAGCGTCTCGCGATCGATCTCGACTTCGGTAAGGAAGGCGTCGAAGCCGCAGCGCCGCATCGGCCCGATCTGATCGACCAGCACGTCGCCGGCCGCGCGCAGCTCGCCGGCATAGCCGGCCTCGCGCAGGATGCTTCCGGTCGAATAGCCGCGGCCGTCGCGGAACTTCGGGAACGACACTTCGATCAGCGACAGCCGGTCGAGATAGGGGATCAGCGCGCGCGGATCGTCGGTCGGCTCGAGCCGGACCGATGTGGCGTTCGACTGGCCGAGAAAGCCGTCGAGCGTCACCGCCGGCTCGTCATGCGCCTCGTCGTCGCGGAAACGGATCAGATCACCCATAGATCGCCTCCTTGAACGGTGCCTCGCCGACGCGGCGATAGGTATCGACGAAGCGCTCGCCATCGGTGCGCAGCGCGGTGAAGACGTTCACCGCCTTCTCGATCGCGTCGACGACGCCGTCCTCGGAGAAGCCGGGGCCGATGATCCGGGCGATGCTGGTATCCTCGGCCGCAGAGCCGCCGAAGGAGAGCTGGTAATTCTCCTCGCCCTTGCGATCGACGCCCAGGATGCCGATGTGGCCGGCATGATGGTGGCCGCAGGCGTTGATGCAGCCGGAGATCTTCAGCTTGAGCTCGCCGAGGTCGCGCTGCTTGCCGAGATCGGCGAAGCGGCTGGCGATCTTCTGCGCCAGCGGGATCGAGCGGGCGTTCGCCAGCGAGCAATAGTCGAGCCCGGGACAGGCGATGATGTCGCCGATCAGGTCGAGATTGGGCGTCGCCAGTCCGGCCGCGTCGAGCTTCTGCCAGATCGTGTAGAGATCGGCCTTGCGGACATGGGGCAGGACGATGTTCTGCGCATGGGTCACGCGCAGCTCGTCGAAGCTGTAGGTCTCGCCGAGCTCCGCCATGACGTCGATCTGCGCCGAGGATGCGTCGCCTGGGATGCCGGTGGTCGGCTTGAGGCTGATGTTGACGATCGCATAGCCCGGCACCTTGTGCGCGGCGACCTGCTGGTCGACCCAAAGCGCGAACTCCGGATCGCTGCGGTCGATCTGGTCGGGCAGGCCGGTCTCGAAGGCGGGTGGCGCGAAGGTCGCGGCGATCCGCTCATATTCGGCCTCCGGCGCGTCCAGCCCCAGCGTGCTCGTGTGGAGGAATTCCTCCTCGACCTGACGGCGATATTCGTCGCCGCCGATCTCATGGACGAGGATCTTGATCCGCGCCTTGTAGAGATTATCGCGCCGGCCGAAGCGGTTATAGACGCGCAGGCAGGCTTCCATATAGCTCAGCAGGTCGGCCTTGGGCAGGAACTCCCGGATGACCGGCGCGATCATCGGGGTGCGGCCCATGCCGCCGCCGACGAACACGCGGAAACCGATCTCGCCCGCGTCGTTGCGGTGCAGCTGCAGCCCGATGTCGTGGAGCTTGACCGCAGCACGATCCTCCTCGGCCGCGATCACCGCGATCTTGAACTTGCGCGGCAGATAGCTGAACTCGGGATGGAAGGTGCTCCACTGGCGCAGCAGCTCGGCCCAGGGGCGGGGATCCTCGACTTCGTCCGCGGCGGCGCCGGCATATTGATCCGACGATATGTTGCGGATGCAGTTGCCGCTGGTCTGGATGGCATGCATCTCGACCTTGGCCAGCTCGGCGAGGATGTCGGGCGCGTCGGACAGCTTGATCCAGTTGAGCTGGAGGTTCTGCCGGGTGGTGAAGTGCCCGTAATCCTTGTCGTAGGTCCGCGCGATATGGGCGAGCACCCGCATCTGCTTGCCCGACAGCGTGCCATAGGGGATGGCGATGCGCAGCATATAGGCATGAAGCTGGAGATAGAGGCCGTTCATCAGCCGCAGCGGCTTGAACTGGTCCTCGCTCATTTCGCCGGACAGGCGGCGCTTCACCTGATCGCGGAATTCCTCGACGCGGGCATCGACGATCGCCTGATCATATTGGTCGTAACGGTACATGTCAGATCACCCAGTCGCCGATGGCCGGATCGGCGGGTTTGAGGCCGAGATCGGCCCGGACGGTCGGGCCGATCGCGCGGATGCGGTCCTTGATATGGGCGGGGCGGGGGCCCGTGCCGGTCAGCTCGGCCTGGATCACATAGGGGCCGTTGACGTGCCGCGCCGCTTCCTCGCGCGCGGCGATGGCCTCGCCATGCTGGTCGACGTCGACGGCATGCTCGACATGGCGCGACCAGCCTTCGCCGGTCCACCAGATCACGTCGCCGGTCACCAGATCATTCCCCGTCAATATCTTCACGCCCGGTCTCTTATCACTTCAGGGTCTTTCATCCATTCGGCCTGTGCCGCGAGGCCCTTGAGGCGGTTTTCGGCGTCGGACAGCAGGACGACCTCGCCGACGACGATGATCGCCGGGCTGATCACCTGCTCGCGCGGCACCATGTCGCCGAGATCGGCAAGCAGGGTGCGGATCGCGCGCGAGCCTTCGAGCGTGCCGCGCTCGAGCACCGCCACCGGCATGTCGGGCGCGACGCCGTCCGCCATCAGCTTGTCGGCGATGGCGCCGGCGCAGGTGACGCCCATATAGATGACGAGGGTGCGGCCCTGGCCGGCCAGGCCTGCCCAATTCTGCTCGCTCAGCCCCTTGCAGGTGCCCGCCACGAAGCTCACCGCGCTCGACCAGTCGCGGTGGGTGAGCGGCAGCATCGCTTCGGCGGCGCAGCCCAGCGCCGAGGATACCCCGGGGATGACCTCGATCGGAAGGCCGGCGGCGCGGACCGCCTCGACCTCTTCGCCGCCGCGGCCGAACACGAACGGATCGCCGCCCTTGAGCCGCACGACCACCGAGCCCGCCTTGACGTGGGCGATGATCAGCGCGTTGATCGCCTCCTGCGGCAGGGTGTGTCGATCGCGCTGCTTGGCGACCGAGATGCGCTGCGCCCCGGCCGGCGCATGATCGAGCACGCGCATGTCGATGAGGCCGTCATGGACGACGACATCGGCGGCGCGCAGCGCCTCGACCGCGCGCAGCGTCAGCAGGCCGGGATCGCCGGGACCGGCGCCGACGAGGATGACGCGCCCGCGCGCTTCAGGATCGAGCAAGGATGCCATGGCCGCCAGATGGCCCCTGATGCCGCAATGCGCAAATGAAGGATGCTTGGGGCGGGGCCAAGATTTCTTTGCGCCATGGCTTCGCGCGAACCTTCTCCCCGCCCTTCCCGTGACATGTCAGCGAAGAGAGATTCCAGCTTTCGCTGGAATGACGGCGTTGGGGGACCGGAGAGAGGGGCGGAGAGAGTGAGGGATGGCAATGCCGTGCAGGCCGGAGCCTTCTCCCGCCTTCAGCCTTTGGCTGAAGTTTATCCTGAGCGCCTGCCTTGCAGGCAGTCGAAGGGCGGGAGAGGGCTGGATGAGGGTCTGTTGTCTTCTTTCGACGGGCGTGGACCGGCGCGGAAGGAAGAAGAGCCTCACCCGGCCTCGCCCATGAAGATGGGAGAGGGGTTTTCATTTGCGAGCCGTTCGCAGCTTTTTCCGGGTGCATGGGGTTGTGTGTGCGTTTTTTTTGTTTTTTCCGGCGCGGCGAAAGCGGCGGGGGGCTGGACGCGGGCGTGCCGCAGCAATGCTTCGGCTTCGCGGAGGCGTGCGGGAGAGGTCGCGCGCAGATAGCGGGCGACCGACCTGATCCAGGCGGAGCGCACGCCATGCTTCCAGGCGTTGCGATTGCCGCGCGGGGCGCCGCTGCCCTTGCCGCCGTGCATCCGGCAGCGCCGGGCGCCGTTGACGGCCGGGGCGCGGCAGGGCGAACCCGCACGGGTGCGCGCGCCGCAGCGGGGTGCGCTGGCGAGGATGTCCGGCTGCATCGGGGTGCTCGTGGCGCTGTTCACTTTGCCGGGGCCGCTGCGTCGCGCCGGCTGGCGCGATCGGCCCGGACGATCGACTCCATCGTCGACCGGCAATTCGCCTGGGCCCGCAGGGCGAGCCGGATATAGACCTGCGCCGCATGCGGGGACGTGGGGAAGACTTCTCCGGCATAATCCCTCAGCGAACCGAACATGTTGTGCAGCGAATTCGCCTGCTCGGACATCATCTCGTTCAGCATTTCGTTGGGATCGTCGGGCCAGTGGGCCGGGGTCTGGTCGGCGGGCGGCCCGGTGGTGGACGGCGCAGAGGGGGTCGTGCCGGTAGTCAGGTCTGTCATGGGCGCTCGGGCTCCAGGAAGGGGTCGCGGTGCCTAGCAGAAATGACGGAACAAATCAAGAACGAACGATCGGAACGGTGCTTCGGTTCGTCACCGTCGTTCAGGCAGGACCATAGGCCAGTCTGATCACATCCGCGCCGATGCGATCGCTGGACATCAGGCGGAGCGGCGGCCGGGGGCCGGCGAAATAAGGCTTGCCCTGCCCGAGGACGACGGGGTGCAGGTAGATGCTACATTCATCGATCAGGCCGAGTTGGGTGAGGCTGTGCGCCAGATGCGGGCCGGCGACTTCGATCTCGCCGTCCCGCTCGGCCTTCAGTGCGCGGATCGCACCCTCAAGATCATCGCCGACAAGCGTGGCGTTGGGGCCGACCGACATCAGCGAGCGCGAGACGACCCATTTCGGCTGCCTGCGCCACGCCGTGGCGAAGGCCTGCTCGTCGGCATCCCATTCGGGACGATCATCGTCCCAGTAGCGCATGATTTCATAGATGCTGCGGCCGTAGAGGCTGCCGGCCTGCGCCTGCGCCTCCGCGATGAAGTGGCGGAAGAGGGTGCGGTCCGGCGCGAACGCCATATGGTCGACATAGCCGTCCAGCGACTGGTTCATTCCGAACACGAGCTTTGCCATGCTGTGAGTCTCCGGGGAGGGGGCTTCAGAATAGCTTGACGGGAGGTTCGGGTTCCACCGATCCAACGATGGGGAGCGCAGTATTTATCGTTAATAGGCTCTCGACTTTTGCGCGCGTGAGTTGGCGTCTGTCGGCCTCCTACTGCCGAATTGCTGCCCTGCCACCGTAGTTTCGGGTTCCATGGTCGGTGCATCCTCTCAAATTTCTGGCTTGCCGCTAGCGATCTGAAGCCGTGGCCACTTAAATCCATTACGGACCAGTGCCGAGCTTGACCAGCAACCCTGATTACTGCTCTTGCGCGCCTGTGGCTGGTGCTACGATTTTGTCCCCGTTAATCCGGCGCTGCCTTGTGGCCAACATTCCGAGGGAAATGGTTGCACATGCGTAAAAAGCGATATTCCAACGTGGGTTCAGACTGGGGGCGAAGTTGCTACTGATAATGGCTGCCATAGGCGCGGTTGTGCAAAGCCGGCCGATGCCTCTTTCCGACCCGTCCGAATGGATATCGGCTACGGATTATCCACGATCGGCGATTGAGCAGGACAAAGAAGGCTCTGTGGTCGTCGCGTTGGAAGTAGACGTCGCCGGTAATCCGGCGGGATGTTCCGTTAAGGCGTCATCGGGGAGCGAGAGCTTAGATGAGTTGACCTGTGATCTTCTCAAAAGACGAGCTCGGTTCATGCCCGCGCGGGATAGCAAAGGGCTGCCGACGCGAGGCGAATATGCGCAGCGGGTTCGATGGGCGATACCCAGGGACAAGTTGACCGAGCAAGGCTCGATTATTTCATATTCGATCGGCATTGATGGCGCGATAACGGGCTGCAACATCAGAAATTTCGGCCATCATGAAGCCGATATGGTAAACTGCGATACATTCAGATACGAGCAAGCCCTTAGCGGCGTCCTCGGAGTGGATTTGTCGACGCTGCAGCAGGTCGATGTCGGCCTTCAAGTTACTATAGTCGACCCACAGTCAATCATTATACCAAGTAAGATGTATGGCATCCGTAAAGTGATATCGGAGTCTTTCTTTGACGTGTCACCCAACGGTGTGATCGTGAGATGTACCACAAATGTCGCGGAGCCGTTGTTCGGTCGAAAGTTTGATCTGTGCGATGGGGCTATTCGGATTGGCAGTAAGGAATTCGAAGCTGATCCACAAGGAAAGGAGCGTAGGCTACGGGTTACGTTCGACTTCGCTGGGATTAAGCGCTGAAAAGTATCGATTACAGAATTGCGTAATAATCAACGCAGTTACTTCCTGCCGTATCGGATTGGCACGGGCGCGGCCGCTTCCATGTTTCAATGTTTGAAACAATGCTCGCGGTGCCATCGAACGAATTGGGGATGCGGGCGATCGGCTTCGCGAGGTGGCATCATTATGCGACCGCTGGCATTGATGACGGAGCGGATGCTGTCGGGGTCGTTGGCCTGGCGCGAGACCATGATGCGCATGTCGTCATCCAGCCCGATCAGGCCGCGATCGAACATCCAATGGGCTGTTCCTGAAAGCGCAAGGCCGTTGCTGACGATGTCGGGGCCGTTCGCTTCCACCGGACGGATATGGGCGGCTTCGACCTCGGCCCTCCCGCCGCCATTGATGAGCTTCAATCCGGTGACGGCACAGCGTTCGTCATAAGCGCGCAGAACGATCCGCCGGAAGACGCGATCACGCACGATGCGAGACACAATTGCGGATACGCGCTCCCGGGCTTCGTCCACCATGAAGGGGGTGTGCTCCTCGCGGACGCTGGGGCCGATGGCTGCAAGGTCGGTTCGCGGCAGCAGGGGATCTTTATCGGCGAGGCCGGCCTCGACAATGCGGTTGAAGTCGCTCGTCGACAGCCCGCGAACGGCCGCCTGCGCGCGTCCCGAAATTCTTCCGGCCTCATTGAGCACGCCGCGTTCGATCGGGCCATTTTCATCGGCAAAGGGAACTGGCGTGGCGAAGTCGAGATAGGTGCCAGGCTCGATCAATGCGAGGTACATTCCGGGCGCTGAGGGGTCGGCAATGATGCGCTCTACCTTGGCGACAGCGTAATAGCCCTTCGTGTCCAAGACTTTGCGCGGTTCATAATAGACGATCCAGTCGCCCGCGCATGTTCTCGCACGCTCGAGATATTGTTTGGGAAACTGATATCTCTCCGCCGGGGTGTCGTCGTAGATCGAATCGGACCGGTGAATGAAGACGCCGAAAGCCATGGCGGCTGATATCATGCTGGGCGATTATCGGCGGCGTAATTTTTGGCCTCCTTCGAGACGCCACTTCGACAAGCTCAGTGGCTCCTCAGGATGAGCGGGGTGGGGCAGGTCAGCCGTAGACCGCGTGGGCATTGGAGCAGGAGCGCAGCCGTAAAGCCGCCCCTGCTGATCTTGTTGTTAAGATTGCGCTCGTTCTCATGGACGACGACAGCGCCGAACTTCTCCCGCTCAGCGCAGAAGCTCGCTGACCAGCGACGGCCTCTTGGCGATCATCGCGAGGAGCACCTGGGCGGGGCCGGTCGGGCGGCGGCGGCCATGTTCCCAGTTGAGCAGCGTGCCCTTGGCGACGCCGATGCTGCGCGCGAACGCGCTCTGCGACAGGCCGGTGCTGGCCCGGATGGCGGCGACATCGACGGCGGGCACCGCAACCTGGTGAACGACCGCTCCGGTCTCCTTGCCCTCCGCGAAGGCCAGGGCTTCGGTCAGCCCCTGTCGGATGCTCTCATAGGCGCTCATGGCCGATCTCCATAATAAGCGAGCAGAGCCTTGCTCAATGCGATGAGGTCCGCCTGCTCGGCCTTGCTCATTGGCAGGACTTATGCGCCATTGACGTATAGGTCAATGACACTCAAGGGACCCCTTACGCCACCTTGGGCGGTGGCTGACATCTGTCACGCCACCGCCTCGCACGCCGCGTGGCGGTGGGATGTCCTTCGAGACGCCGCTTCGACAAGCTCAGCAGCTCCTCAGGATGAGCGGGGTTGGGGCAGCTCGGACAGCGCGGGCTTGATCAAGTGGTCGGCTGATGGCGCATTGCACCTGGGGGCGTATCGCTTCGCGCGGTGCTTGAGGAGAGGCCCCACCTCCCTGCCCCTCCCCTGAAGATGAGGGGTGATGCGTGACGATCGCGCCGTCCCGCTTCAGCCGGCCGGCGTTGTGCCCGGCTGTAGATTAGGCGAACATGTGCGCCACATAATTCGCCTTGCCGAGGGTGTCTGGGCGCCCTTCCGATGTGGGGCGCGGAGCGCGGATCGAGGGTTGCGCTCACGCGGTCTCCAGCAGTTCCTCGATGTCGCCGCGGATCGCCTCCGGCTTGGTCGTCGGCGCGTAGCGGCAGACGATCGCGCCGTTGCGGTCGATCAGGAATTTGGTGAAGTTCCACTTTATGCCTTCGGTGCCGAGGATGCCCTTGGCGTGGCTCTTCAGCCAGGCGTAGAGCGGGTGGGCGTTGGCGCCGTTGACCTCGATCTTGGCGAACATCGGGAATTTGACGTCATAGGTGAGCCGGCAGAAGCTCTCGATCTCCGCCTCGCCGCCGGGCTCCTGCCCGCCGAACTGGTTGCAGGGGAAGCCGAGGATGACGAGGCCCTTGTCCGATAGCTGCTCGTGCAGCGTCTCCAGCCCGTCATATTGCGGGGTGAAGCCGCATTTGCTGGCGGTGTTGACGATCAGCAGCACCTTGCCGCGATACCGGTCGAGCGGAACCGGGGTGCCGTCGATGGCTGTCGCCGAGAAATCGTAGATCGCGGTCATCGGTGGTGCTGCTCCTGTCAGGTCGACGGGGAAGAGAAGAAGCGAGATCCCGGATCCCGGGACGGTGCGTGTGAAACTGTTGCGAGTCCGTGCATTCTTATCCCGGCTTGCCCGGCTGCGTCATGCGGGGTTTTTCGTCGGGCGGGACGAGGCCTTCGAGGACCGCCCAGAAGCCGGTCACCGCGTTCTGGCCGGCCTGGGCATAGGCGGTCGAGAGGCGTTCGCGCAGGGCTTCGAACAGGCTGCCTTCGAGCGCGGCGCCGGCCTCGGTGACGCGCAGCAGGCGCTGGCGGCGGTCCTCGCGGCCGGTGCGCGTCTCGATCAGGCCGCGCTCGGTCAGCTCGTTGAGGACCCGGCCCAGCGACTGCTTGGTGATCGCCAGGATGCGCAGCAGGTCGCTGACGGTGATGTCCGGATTGCGGGCGATGAAATAGAGCGAGCGATGGTGCGCACGGCCGAGGCCCTGTTTCGCCAGCCCCTCGTCGATGCCGCGATAGAGATGGCTGTAGCCGAAATAGAGCAGTTCGATGCCGCGGCGGATTTCCGCCTCGCGCAGGAACAGCGGCGATGCGGCGCGAAACGAATCCGGGCGAAGCGGATCAGGAGAATTTTGGACAGCCATGTTGACGTAATTTGCCAGCATCATTAATCGAACGCAACGCAAGAATCACGCGCAGGATGCAGGAAATATGGCTGAGGAACCGACATACGACGATCGCGACGGCTTCATCTGGCTCGACGGCCAGCTGGTTCCCTGGCGCAGCGCCAATGTCCATATCCTCACCCATGCGCTGCATTATGCCTCCTCCGTGTTCGAGGGCGTGCGCGCCTATGACGGCAATATCTTCGAGCTGAGCTGGCACAGCCGGCGGCTGCGCGACAGCGCGGCGATGCTGGGCTTCGACCTGCCCTGGTCGGTCGAGCAGATCGACGCCGCCTGCATCGAGACGATGAAGGCCAATGGCCTGACCGACGCCTATGTCCGCCCGGTCGCGTGGCGCGGTTCGGAGCAGATGGGCGTTTCGGCGCAGCGGACCAAGCCGCACATGGCGATCGCCTGCTGGTATTGGGGCACCTATCTCGATCCCGGCGCCGGCGGGCTGAAGCTCGACATCGCGCCGTGGCGGCGGCCGGCGCCGTTCACCGCGCCGGTGCAGGCCAAGGCGGCGGGCCTGTACATGATCGCGACGATGTCCAAGCATCATGCCGAGGCGCGCGGTTTCCAGGACGCGCTGATGTTCGACTATCGCGGCCAGGTGGCCGAGGCGACCGGCGCGAACGCCTTCTTCATCCGCGACGGCGTGATCCACACGCCGACGCCGGACTGCTTCCTGAACGGCATCACCCGCCAGACCGTGATCAAGCTGGCGCGGCGGCGCGGCATCGAGGTGATCGAGCGGGCGATCTGGCCCGAGGAGCTGGAGAGCTTCGAGCAGTTCTTCCTGACCGGTTCGGCGGCGGAGATCGTGCCGGTCGGATCGGCCGGGCCGTGGAACTTCGAGGTAGGCGACCTGACCCGCCAGATGCAGAAGGACTATAGCGAACTGGTGCGCGGCAAGCTCACGCTGTGAGCTTCACTCCGGCAGCGCGGGGGTGACGCGCGCGCGATGCCAGGTGGCGGCCGCATAGATGACGAGGCCGGTCCAGATCAGCGCGAAGGAGAGGATGTGGATCGGCAGCAGCGGTTCGCCGAAGATGTGGACCGCGATCACCAGCTGGATGCTGGGCCCGATATATTGCAGCAGGCCGAGATCGGAATAACGGATGCGCTGGGCGGCGCCGTTGAACAGCAGCAGCGGCGCGGTCGTGACCAGGCCGCTGATCATCAGCAGCCACAGGGATGGCCCGGCGCCCGGCGCGGCGGACGGACCGCCCTGCAGCGCCAGCCAGCCGAGCGCGAAGGGGGCAAGGATGGCGGTCTCGATCAGCAGCCCCTCGACCGGGCCGATGCCGATCATCTTCCTGACCAGGCCGTAGGCGCCGAAGCTCAGCGCCAGCACGAGCGGGATGACCGGCAGTGCCTGCTGCCCGATCGCCAGCAGCGCGACGCCGGCCGCGGCAAGCGCGATCGCCACCAGCTCCGGGCGCCCCAGCCGCTCGCGCAGGAAGATGACGCCGAGCAGCACGTTGACCAGCGGATTGATGAAATAGCCGAGGCTCGCCTGGAGCGCGTGGCCGCTGTTGACCGCGTAGATATAGAGCAGCCAGTTGGTGCCGATCAGCATCGTCGAGGCCAGCAGCGCCAGCAGGATCCGCGGCCGGCGGATCGCGTCGTGCGCCGCCGCGCCGCGCCTGAACAGCAGCGCGATCACCGCCAGCAGCAGCAGCGACCAGAGCACCCGGTGCGCCAGGATGGAGAGCGGCGGCAGCGGCGCGAGCGCCCGCAGATAGAGCGGCAGCAGGCCCCAGAGCGCATAGGCGGCGGCGCCCATCAGCACGCCGAGCCGCGTATAGGAAAGACCTAGCATCCCCGCCGCCTATGGCCGCGGCGCGGCAAAAGCAATCAGCCGTGCACCACCGCAAGCGAAGGCTTGTCGTCGATCTCGTCGCGGACGAACTCCCGCACGAACTCGTTGGCCGGCGCGCGCTCGATCTCGGCGGGGGTCGCGAACTGCTCGATCTTGCCGAGATTGAGGATGGCGACCCTGTCGGCGAGCGCGAACGCCTCCTCGCGGTCATGGGTGACGAAGATCGAGGTGATGCCGAGCCGGTCATGAATCTGGCGGAGCGCCTTGCGCAATTCGCGGCGCACCTTGGCGTCGAGCGCGCCGAACGGCTCGTCGAGCAGCAGGATGCGGGGGTTGCGTGCCAGCGCCCGGGCGAGCGCGACTCGCTGGCGCTGGCCGCCCGACAGTTGCGACGGATAGCGGCCGCCGAGGCCGGGAAGCTGGACGAGCTCGAGCAGCTCGTCGATCCGGGCCGCGATCTCCGCCTTGGGCGGGCGCGCCCGGCGCGGCAGCACGTCGAGCCCGAAGGCGATGTTCTTGGCCACCGTCATGTGGCGGAACAGCGCATATTGCTGGAAGACAAAGCCGATGCCGCGATTCTGCACCGGCATGTCGGTGACATCCTCGCCGCCGAAGGAGATCGTGCCCTGCTCGGCATATTCCAGGCCGGCGATGATGCGCAGCAGCGTCGTCTTGCCCGAACCAGAGGGGCCGAGCAGCGCCACGAACTCGCCCTCGGGGAGGTCGAGCGAGACGCCGTCGAGCGCCGCATACTGGCCGAAACGGCGGGCGATATTGTCGATCGTGATCGTCATAGGATCAATGTCCCGAAGCAGCGAGGGCATCATGGTGACGCCATTCCAAGTAGGTCTTGAGCGTAAGCGTTACCAGTGCGAGCAGTGCAAGCAGCGCCGCGACGGCAAAGGCGGCCACGAAATTATACTCGTTATACAGCACTTCCACGTGAAGCGGCATAGTGTTGGTCTCGCCGCGAATATGCCCCGAGACGACCGATACCGCGCCGAACTCGCCCATCGCGCGCGCGTTGGTGAGCAGCACGCCGTAGAGCAGGCCCCAGCGGATATTCGGCAGGGTGACGCGGGTGAAGGTCTGCCAGCCGTTGGCGCCGAGCGACAGCGCCGCCTCCTCCTCCGCACGCCCCTGCGCGATCATCAGCGGCACCAGTTCGCGCGTGACGAAGGGGAAGGTGACGAAGATCGTCGCCATGATGATGCCCGGCGTCGCGAAGATGATGTGGATGTCGTACCTGTCGAGCAGCGGGCCGAGCCAGCCATGCGCGCCGTAGAGCAGCACATAGATGAGCCCCGCCACCACCGGTGATACCGAGAAGGGCAGGTCGATCAGCGTCAGCAGGAACTCCTTGCCGCGGAAATCATGCTTGGCGATCAGCCAGGCCGAGGAGATGCCGAAGATCAGGTTGCACGGCACCGAGATCGCCGCGACCAGCAGGGTCAGCCGTATCGCAGCCAGCGCGTCGGGCTCGACGATGGCAGCCTCGGCGGCTTCCCAGCCATTGGCCAGCGCCTCGACGAACACCGCGGCAAGCGGCAGCAGCAGCATGATGCCCACATAGGCGACCGCGATGCCGAGCAGCGCGAGCATGACCGGGCGCGGCGCCTGGAGGGGATCGCGGCGCTTCATAGTCCAGCCTTCCGGCGGTTATATTCCTGGATGCGGTTGATGACCAGCAGCATCGAGAAGGAGATGAGCAGCATCACCACGGCGATCGCGGCGGCGCCCTCATAATCATATTGCTCGAGCTGGGTGATGATCAGCAGCGGCGAGATCTCCGAGATCATAGGCATGTTGCCGGCGATGAAGATGACCGAGCCATATTCGCCGACCCCGCGGGCGAAGGCGAGGGCGGTGCCGGTGACCAGCGCCGGCATGATCTCGGGCAGGACCACGCGGGCGAAGATCTGGGTGCCGTGCGCGCCGAGCGTCAGCGCGGCCTCCTCGATGTCGCGACCCAGATCGGCCAGTACCGGCTCGACCGTGCGCACCACGAAAGGCAGGCCGATGAAGGTCATCGCGACGACGATGCCCTGCGGCTGATAGGCGACGGCAATGCCGAGCTTCGCGAGCGGCTCGCCCAGCCAGCCGGTATCGGCATAGATGGCGGTCAGGGCGATGCCGGCGACGGCGGTCGGCAGCGCGAAGGGCAGGTCGATCACCGCGCTGAGCAGCTGCCGGCCGGGGAATTTGTAGCGGACCAGCACCCAGGCGATCAGCAGCCCGAAGATCGCGTTGACCAGCGCGGCGATCGCCGCCGCGCCGAAGGTGACGCGGTAGCTCGCGAGCGCCCGTTCGGAAAAGGCGACCGCGATGAAATGACCGAATCCCTGTCCCATCGACCTGATGAAAACGGCGCTCAGCGGAATAAGCACAATGAGGCTGAGCCAGGTGATGGTCAGCCCCATGGTGAGGGAAAATCCCGGTAATATCCGCATCGCCGGGCGTCCCGTCGCCCTGCTCGTCATACCTTGCCCGCCTTTACCATGGATATACGACACAGGGGCCGGACGTGGCCCGGCCCCTGACATCGTGGCAGATCGATCAGAAATCAACCTGCAGCCTCGTTCCGATTACATCACCCTTGGCGGTGGTGTTCGGACCATTGAGGCTGTTAGCCGGAATGGTCGGGAAAACCAGTGGTGAATTCTCA
The DNA here is from genome assembly GCF_056401065.1 of Rhizorhabdus sp. P4_G5. Classification (NCBI taxonomy): domain Bacteria; kingdom Pseudomonadati; phylum Pseudomonadota; class Alphaproteobacteria; order Sphingomonadales; family Rhizorhabdaceae; genus Rhizorhabdus; species Rhizorhabdus sp. P4_G5. Next base: position 238,959 of record NZ_JBFUKB010000004.1, read on the forward strand.
CCCTTGAAGCGGATATAGTTGGCGACGAACTTCACGTTGGGATTCAGATACCAGTTGAGGCCCAGCGTCCAGGTCTCGCCCTTCCGCTTCACCGCGCGGCCGGCGATGCTCTGGAAGCCCGCGTCGGTCAGGTCGAGCGTGTCGTAGCGGGCGAGAAGCTCGATCGCGCCCCAGCCGCCGCCGGGTGCGAAGTCGCTGAACGGCTTCACCCGATCGACCACGCCATTTTTGAAGCTACGCGACTCGCCGGTGAGGAACCAGCTACCGAATACATAGAAACCGTCGACATTTACGGTGGGGGCTGCCCCGAAGCGATCGACGCTCAGATGGTTATATTCGCCCTGGACCGAGAAGGGACCGAACACGGCGGCGCTTTCCAGGCCCCAGTAGGTGGCGTTGCGTGCGCCGGTGGGAATGCCGCCCGACGGGGCGGTGCCGTTGATGTTGATCGAGACGAGACGGCCACCGTCGACGCGGCTGCCCGGACGATCACCGAGGCCCGAGATGGTGTGCGCGGCGATGCTCGCAACCTTGAAGCCGGAGGCGCCGACGTGGAGGAGCCGGCCGGTGTCGAGGATCGGATCCCAGGTGACGCGGGCGTTGACGCCGTAAGTCTCGTCGGGGGTCGATTCGTTACGTTGCACCGCTTCGCCGCTGCCGAACAGGCCGATCGTCGCGTTGAGCTTGTCGGTCTGGTAGGCGGCCGTCACGCCGACCCGCCGCTCGGCGCCCACCGCGCCGAACGCCGCGTTGGCCATGCCGCGCTCGAGGAAGCTGTTCAGCGCGTCGGTGGTGTTGGCTTCGAGGCCGAACGGCGCCTTCTGCTGGCCGACGGTGAACACCCAGTTCTTGATGCCGCCATAGCTGACATAGGCGTCGAGCAGGTTGACGCTGTTCTTCACGAACTCGGCTTCGATGCGGTATTTGAAATTCTTGTAGAAGGTGCCGTCGAAGCCGAAGCGGCCGCGGCGGATATCGGTGCCGCTGTTGTAATCATAGCGGCCCGCACCGCGGCGATTATAGGCGGCATAGTCGATCTGGAAGGTGCCGCGCGGCTTGAAGGTGAAATTGCCGCCGACATCGGCGAAGGTCGGGGCGGGGCCGGCCTGGACCGCGCGTGCGGCGCGAACCTCGACCTTCTCGACGCGGGTCTGGGTGGCGCTGGCTTCGTCCTCGAGCTGCTTGTTGCGTGCCTCGAGCTGCTGGACCTTGGCCTCGAGCGCGTTGAGGCGGTCGAGCACGGCATCGCCGGTCTTCGCCACCGGCGCGGCCGCTGGGGCATCTTCGGAAGGGATCACCGTGTCGATGGTGTTGGCATCGTCGGGGAAGGCGTCGACCTTGTCGGGGATCGGCGCGGCGTCCTGGGCGAGAAGCGGCGCAGGCAGGAGGGCCAGGCAGGCGACGCCTGCCAGCAATAGATGGCGCATGGGAAACTCCCTGAGTTCTGGTTTTAAGCATTTCCCGAAGCGGGGAGGGCGAGCTGGTCGCCCGCTCCCCCCGCGCGGGGGAAACAAAGCCTATTTCTTGGCGTCTTCGAGAATCTGGTCGAACAGGCCGCCATCATTGAAGTGGACCGCCTGCGCCTTCGCCCATCCCCCGAAATTCTTGATCGTGAACAGGGCGACGTTGGGGAACTGCCCCTTATACTGCGCCGCCACCTGCGGATTGCGCGGACGATAGTAATTTTTGGCGATGATCTGCTGCGCAGCCGGCGTGTAGAGGAAGCGCAGATAGGCCTCGGCCGCCTTGCGGGTGCCCTTCTTGTCGACATTGGCGTCGACGACGGCGACCGGCGGCTCGGCGAGGATCGAGACCGAAGGCACGACGATGTCGAACTTGCCCTTGCCCAGCTGGTTGACCGCGAGGAACGCCTCATTCTCCCAGGCGAGCAGGACGTCGCCCTGGCCGCGCTGGACGAAGGTGGTGGTCGAACCGCGGGCGCCGCTGTCGAGCACCGGCACGTTGCGGAACAGCTTGACCAGATAGTCGCGCGCGCCGGCGACACTGCCGGTCTTGCGCTGGGCATAGCCCCAGGCCGCCAGATAGTTCCAGCGGGCGCCCCCGCTGGTCTTCGGATTAGGGGTGATGACCTTGACGCCCGGCTTCACCAGATCGTCCCAGTCGCGAATGTTCTTCGGATTGCCCTTGCGGACGAGGAAGACGATCGTCGAATAATAAGGCGTGCTGGCGTTGGGCAGGCGCGACTGCCAGTTGGCCGGCAGCAGCTTGCCGCGCGACGAGATCTCGTCGATGTCATAGGCGAGCGCGAGCGTCACGACGTCCGCGGGCAGCCCGTCGATCACCGAGCGCGCCTGCTTGCCGGAGCCGCCATGGCTCTGTCGGATCGTGACGTCCTGGCCGGTCTGGGCTTTCCAGCTCCTGGCGAAGGCCGCATTGATCGCGACATACAGCTCGCGGGTCGGGTCGTATGACACGTTGAGCAACTGTACCGGTGCCGCCTGGACGACAGTAGCCGGAACCGCTGCGAGCGCCGCCGCGAGAGCCGTGAAGATGGTGAGACGTTTCTTCATTATCTTCCCCTGTTTGTCTGCGACGATAGTTATCTCTACCTATGCGAAAGAGAAGAAAGAAAATCTATCGTTTCGGTAGATAAGGCTATGCGCAGGGTGCCAACCTACGCCAACGCGGGCTTTCGTGCCGCGTTCCATGAGCCGTACTGCTCATTTGCCGATGATCTCTCAACCGTCTTCAGGCAGGCTGGACGCCGTCTGCGGCGACATGATCGCGGCCGATCATCACGCCGATCAGGCGCACGCGTTTCTCGACCAGGTCGACCGGGGTCCTGTGCAGCTCGAGTCTATAATAGCCGCCCTGGTCGCGCTTGAGGACGAAGCCGCCGCCTTCACGCTGCAGCAGCCCCGTCTCATCGACCTCGCCGCCGGTCAGAGCGTCGCCTCGATCGAGCGGGCGGCGTGATCGGGATCGGCCGCATTGGTGATCGGCCGGCCGATCACGAGGATAGAGGCACCCTGATCGAGCGCCTGGCGCGGTGTCATCACCCGCTTCTGGTCGGCCAGGCCGTTGCCATCGGCAGGGCGGATGCCGGGCACGACGAAGAAGCCTTGCGGCCACAATTTCTTGGCGGCCCTGACCTCGTTGCCCGAGCAGACGACGCCGTCGAGCCCCGCCTCCCGGGCCAGCATCGTCAGGCGCTGGACCTGGACGTGGCTGTCGTCGGGGACGCCGATCGAATCCAGATCGCCATCGTCCAGGCTGGTCAGCACCGTGACGGCGACGACCTTCGTGCCCACCGGCGCCGCCGCCTTGGCATCCTCCATCATCGCCAGCCCGCCGGCCGCGTGGACGGTGAGGATGGCGGGCTGGAGGCCGCCTAACGCCTGTACCGCTTTGGCGACGGTGTTCGGGATGTCGTGGAGCTTGAGATCGAGGAAGATCGGCAGATCGAGCGCAGCCATCTCACGGACGCCCGCCTGGCCGTGCGCCGAAAAGAACTCGAGCCCCAGCTTGATGCCGCCGACATGGTGATGGACGCGCGCGGCGATCTCCTTCGCGCGGACGATATCGGGCGTGTCGATCGCCACATAGATCGGGCTACGCTTCAAAGGTGGATCCCATCGGTTGCGCAGTGGGCTCCGGGGCCGGCGCGCTGGCCAGCAATGCGTTACGCTCCAGATTGTCGATCCTGCGCTTGAGGCGCCACAGCTTGGTGCGATGGACCGCATAGGTCGGAAGGAAGCCGACCGCCATGCCGATCACCATCAGCATCGGCAGCTTGACGTCGGCGGTCAGCCCGGCCCACAGGTTGACGGGGACCGGTGTCCAGTTTCGCAGCGAGAATATCACCGCGACCACGGCCAGGATCACCCAAAACAAGGTCTTCAGAAAATGCATGGCGCCGCTTGTCCTCCAGCGACGAAGCGTGGTCAAGACGGGTAACACGGGTCTGCGTTTTCCGCTGTTCCGGGCTACGGCCTTCACAGATTTTCCTTCTGTTCGTCATCCCAGCGAAAGCCGGGATCTCTCTTGGTACCTTCTCAAGAGCTTAGCGCAGAGAGATTCCAGCTTTCGCTGTAATGACGGGTGGAGAAAGTTCCTGTATTCGAACGATCTCTTCGTGCGATGGGCAAAGTTCCGGGAGGGGCGCTAAACTCCGATTTCTTCGTCGATCGCCGCGACCAGTTCGGGTATCGCTGCCAGCCGTCCGCGCTCTTCGTCGAGAATGGCGCGAAACAGCGTCTGCTTGAGGGCGGCGATATCTTCGCCGGGGATCGTCTCGCCCGGGGGGATCGCCGATATGACCAGGTCGATCATCCGTTCGGCGCCATGCAGGCGGCCCCACAGATAATCATTTTCGCGATAGGCTCGGCTGAAAAAGGCGCCGAACAGGTTGAACTCTATCCCCTTGAGGGTGGCGGCGGCACCGCCCTTGCGGATCGAGCCGGCGTCATCGGGGGAAATCCGATCGACCTGGATCGCATGGAATTCCTGCGTGCCCTGCACGCGGATCAGGGACAGCGTCGCCAGATCATAGAAGCTGAAGCCAAGATAGCCGAGCAGCAGCGCCCGCCGATCGGCCCTGGCGAGGCGGGGCAGGACGGCGGCGATCGCCCGATCGGTATCCACGTCCAGCGCTTCGAGATTGCGCGCCGCGGCGATGCTGGCGAGGGCAGTGGCAGGATCTTCCGCGAAATGCTGCGCGGCGGCCACCACCGGCCGGGCATAATGATCGCGCATCTGCAGATCGAGAAACGGCGCCAGCGAGGTGTAGATCGCATTGCGCGCCGCCTGCAGGGCGAGCTCGCTGCTGCCGCCCTTGCCGGCTTCGATCTCGGTCAGCCGGTCGGCGAGGAAGCGGAGGCGACGGATGCGGAAATCGAGATCGTGCCGGCGCAGGAAGGCAAGCAGCGTGTCGCTGGTGCCGCCGCTTCCCAGCGCCTCCGGCCCCTCGAAGCCCTGCGCGCGCATCAGCGCGGCGATGCTGCTGCGGATCGCGTGGCGTGCGGCGGCATCCTCGGCGGCGCCAAGCAGCGCGATCGTCGAACTCAGCTCGTCGGCGATGATCGTCAGCTTGAGTTGGCCATAACCGGCATAGGTGAAGCCGGCGCGGCGGGCGGCTTGCTCATGGGCGCGGGCGCGCCAGCCGCCGATGCGTTCGGGGCTCGGACGGTAGAGCAGGATCTGGCGCTCCATGGCGCCTTCGACCGCGGCATCGACCTCGGGCCGGATCGCCTCGATGATCTGCCGCGTCTGCGCGATACTGATCGAGCGTTGCTCGATCAGCTCGAGATTGTCCCGGATCGGCTGCGCGCGCGGGATGGTCGACATCGCTCCGAAGATGGTGGCGAAAAAGCCCGGCAGGCGGACCTTGCCGTCGCGATGACGCTCGGGAGGCCCTTGTATGTTGGCGGTCGGATCGAGATACACGAAGCGTCGGTCGACCTCGCGCCGGGCCGGGCGATTGCGGAGCGCTTCGATCGCCGGGCGGAAGGGCGCGTTGGCGAGCACCGAGCCATCGATCAGCACCAAATCCTCCGGACTCCCGCTGGCCGCAGCCCTGGGGAATATCCGGTCGAGGAAGGTTTCGCGCCCCGGCCAGTCACGCTCGCGGCTCTTCAGCACGCCGTCGAGTTCGGCGACGTTGAACGGCGGGAAGGCGCCGGGGAAGCTCGCGGTGGCGCGCGCGGCGAAGGCCAGCTCGGTCGGCTCCGCCAGGTGGCGCGGCCCGACGCCGCGATCGACAAAGCCGATCGTCAGCCGGTGCTCGCGCTCCTCGGCCAGCGCCGGGCTGTGCAGCCGCAGCCGCTGATTATAGCCGTGGAAATCGGTGACGGTGACCGACACGTCGAGCGGCTGGCGCTCGGGCAGCAGCGGCGGACCGGCGGGTTCGGCCGCCATCGCGTCGAAGGCGTCGAGGATGAGATTGGTGAAGGTGACGCCGCCGAACGGCGGATGGAACCAGCGCGCGCGCACGAAGCCCGACAGCTTGCGGCGCACCTCGGCGCGGGTGCCGGGGGCGACCGTCCGCTCGACGGTTCCGCCGCGCCGGCGCGACAGCATCCAGGCGAAGGGCAGCGCCCATAATTTCGTGAAGCGCGACAGCGGGCGGGCATCGGGATCGAGCAGCACCTCGACATCGGCGCGATCCAGCCACAGCGTCGTCAGCGGTTCGAGCGACTGGCCGGTCGAGATCGCATGGCCGAGGAACAGGCCGTTCATGCCGCCCGCACTGGCACCCGCGATGATGTCGATCAGCACGCGCAGCTTGACGCTCTTGTCGGCCTCGATCCGTTCGAGCAGCTGCCGATAGATCGCTTCGCTGCCCTCGCTTCCGGTGGCGCCGTCATGGAAGGCGCGGCTGGCACGAGCGAGCCGCCACAGTTCCTTGGTGATCCCATGCATGTAGACGGCCAGGCTGACTCCGCCGTAGCAGACCAGCGCGAGCCGCAGTTCCTTCTCCCGCATCGTCGTGGCTTAGCGCCTGTTCGGGATCACAGCCAGCCGCAATCCTTGAGCATGCGCCGCCTTTGCTGCTCGCTGGCGCGGGACCAGATCCGTCGATTCTCGATCGTCTGTTCGCTATCGACAGGGGGCGGGGGTGTCTTCAACAGCAGCGCGAGCCTTGCGCGGCTAAGGTCGATACGGCTTTCGTCGTCCCGGTTGCGGGCGTCATCGCGGTTGCTTGTCATGGCGCTATCGATAATGTACCCCTTTTGTTCGGAACGCAAGCACAGGACTCCCCATGGCCAAACCGCAGAAACGCTACGTCTGTCAGGCATGCGGCAGTGTCGCGACGCGCTGGCAGGGGCAGTGTGTCGATTGCGGCGAATGGAACGCCATGGTCGAGGAGGCGTCGAACGTCACCGTGTTTTCGGCCAAGCATGACCTGCGCTCGGGCGGCCGGGCGATCGCGCTGGTCGGGCTGGATGCCGATATCCCGCTGCCGAAGCGCTGGTCGACCGGCATCGCCGAGTTCGACCGCGCGATGGGCGGCGGGCTGGTGCCGGGTTCGGCGACGCTGATCGGCGGCGATCCGGGCATAGGCAAGTCGACCCTGCTGCTCCAGGCGGCGGCGCGGATGGCCCTCGCAGGGCAGAGCGTCGCCTATATTTCCGGGGAGGAGGCCGCCGACCAGGTGCGCCTGCGGGCGCGGCGGCTGGGGCTGGGGATGGCACCGGTGCAACTGGCCTCGGCGACGTCGGTGCGCGATATCCTCACGACGCTCGGGAAAGCCGCGCCGGCGCTGCTGGTGATCGATTCGATCCAGACGATGCACAGCGACCTGATCGAGGGCGCGCCGGGGACGGTGAGCCAGGTCCGCGCCTCCGCGCAGGAACTGATCCGTTTCGCCAAGGATCGCGGCACCGCGCTGGTGCTGGTCGGCCATGTCACCAAGGACGGCGCGATCGCCGGGCCGCGCGTGCTCGAGCATATGGTCGACACCGTGCTGAGCTTCGAGGGGGAGCGCAGCCATCAGTACCGCATCCTGCGCGCGGTCAAGAACCGCTTCGGCGGGACCGACGAGATCGGCGTGTTCGCGATGGCGGAAGAGGGATTGGACGAAGTCGCCAATCCGAGCGCGCTGTTCCTCACCGCCCGCGGCGAGGGGATGAGCGGGGCGACAGTCTTCCCGGCGATCGAGGGGACGCGGCCGGTGCTGGTCGAGATCCAGGCGCTGACGGTGCGGTTGCAGAGCGGGGCGACGCCGCGCCGCGCCGTGGTCGGCTGGGATTCGGGGCGGCTGGCGATGATCCTCGCGGTGCTGGAAGCGCGCTGCGGGCTGAGCTTCTCCACTGCCGAAGTCTATCTGAACGTCGCCGGCGGCTATCGCATCTCGGACCCGGCCGGTGATGTCGCGGTGGCGGCGGCGCTGGTCTCCGCGCTGGCCGAGCGTCCGGTGCCGACCGACTGCATCGCCTTCGGCGAGGTCGCGCTGTCGGGCGAGATCCGGCCCGTGGCGCATGCCGGGCTGCGGCTGAAGGAAGCGGCCAAGCTAGGCTTCGGTTCGGCCTGGGCGCCGGGTGGCAAGGATGAAAAGCAGGCCGGAATGCGGCTGGCGAGCTTCTCGACCCTGGGTGCGCTCGTTGACCATATCCTCGGGCGGCGGTAGTTAGGCCAGCCCATGATATCAAACACCTCCGCTCATCCTGAGGAGCCACCGAGCTTGTCGAAATGGCGTCTCGAAGGATTATTCGGGTCCTTCGATATGGGGCTTCGACAAGCTCAGCCCCTACTCAGGATGAGCGGTCGTTTTCGTAATGGTGTCAGGTTTGTTTCATGCATGGCTTGACCGGTCTCGATATCATCGTGCTGCTCGCGATCTTCGGGGGGGCCGTGTTCGGCCTGATCCGGGGGTTCATCACCGAGATCATCTCGCTGTTCGCCTGGGTCGCGGCGATCCTGGCGCTCAAGCTGTTCCATGGTCCGGCGACGTCTCTTCTGCTGCATGTCGTCGGCAATGCCAGCGGGGCGAGCGTGCTCGCCTTCGCGCTGGTCTTCCTGATCGTCTATGCCGGCGGCAAGCTGATCGCCGGTTCGCTCGGCCGGCGTACGCGGACCTCGGTGCTCGGGCCGCTTGACCGCGTGCTCGGCTTCGGCTTCGGCGCGCTGAAAGGGCTGATCATCGTCACGCTGGCCTATCTGCTGATCAACCTCGGCTATGACACGCTCTATGGCGCGACGTCGGATCGGCCGGGCTGGATGCGCAATTCGCGCACCCACCCGCTGCTGAACGCGACCGGCCGCGCGATCGTCGACTGGGTGGGTAATCGCCGCAAGGCGGGCGGGCTGATCGGCAGCGCGCCGGCCGAAAAGGCGCCAGCAGCGAAATAGACTGGCAGGAAGCAGCGGAAGAACTTCTACACGGCGCTTGCACGGCCATTTGTTCTCTATATGTTCTATCGGTGCCCGACTCGCCATCACCTCTGCCGCCCCCGATCAAGGGGCGCGGCGCCGCCAATGCCGGCTTGAGCGCGCGCTTCGACGACAAGGCGCGCGAGAGCGATGGCGACTGGCTCGACGGGCGCGACGCCATCGACGGCGAGGGACCGCCGCTGCGCACCGAGGTGACGATCGAGCATGCCAGGACGATCATCACCCGCAACCAGTCGCCCGATATCGCCTTCGACCGCTCGATCAACGCCTATCGCGGCTGCGAGCATGGCTGCATCTACTGCTTTGCGCGGCCGAGCCATGCCTATCACAACCTGTCGCCCGGCCTCGATTTCGAAACGAAGCTGTTCGCCAAGCCCGACGCCGCGGTGCTGCTGCGCAACGAGCTGGCGAAGCGCGGCTATCGCTGCACGCCGATGGCGATGGGCACCAACACCGATCCCTATCAGCCGATCGAGGCGCGCTTCGCGATCACCCGATCGGTGATCAAGGTGCTGGCCGAGCATGATCATCCGCTCATCATCACCACTAAATCGGCGCGGATCGTGCGCGACATCGACCTGCTCGGGCCGATGGCGGCCAAGGGCCTTGCCGCGGTGATGATATCGGTGACGACGCTCGATCCGGTCATCGCCCGGCGGATGGAACCGCGCGCGTCGGCGCCGCGCCAGCGGATCGCGGCGATTCGGGCGCTGGCGCAGGCGGGGATCCCCACCTCGATCAGCGTGTCACCGGTCGTGCCGGCGATCACCGATCATGAGATCGAAGCGATCGTCGCGGCCGGGGCGGAGGCCGGGGCACGCGGCGCCTTCTCGCTGGTGGTGCGGCTGCCGCACGAGGTGGCCCCGCTGTTCCGCGAATGGCTCGCGGTGCATTATCCCGATCGCGCCGCCAAGGTGATGGCGCTGATCAGCGAGATGCGCGGCGGGCGCGACAATGATCCCAACTTCTTCGACCGGTTCAAGCCCAGGGGCGCTTATGCCGCGGCGCTCAAGACGCGCTTCAGGATCGCCTGTGCGCGACATGGCCTGAATGCCGAGCGGCTGGTGTTGCGCACCGACCTGTTCCGCGTCCCTACCGACCAGCTCGACTTGTTCTAACCGGTTGTTTCACCTGCGTTTCCGCAACCCTGCGGGGTGTGCTTCGTTGTGACCGCCGATTCCATGAGATCAGGAGAGCAGCCATGTTGGAGGAAAAGACCACCCGCAGTTTCGCGATCGGAGCGGCCGCCGGCCTGACCGCCGGGCTTGCCGCCAATGCCGTCCGCAAGATCTTCATCCAGGCGCCGACGATGATGGCGGGGCAGTGGGACGATGCGCTCGCCGCCGAGCACAAGGCGGCGCTGGGGATCTTCGACATGCTCGAGAAGACCGAGGACAGCCATAAGGTCCGCCGCTCGCTTCTGCTCACCCAGCTCACCCATGCGCTGACCAAGCATGCGCTCGAGGAGGAGAATGCGGTCTATACGACGCTGCGCGCCCACGGCCAGGCCGAAGAGGCCGATCACCTCAACAGCGATCATGGCTATGTGAAGCAATATCTGTTCGAGCTGGGCAGCATGGCCGCGGACCACCCGCAATTCCTGCCCAAGCTGCGGGATTTCCGGACCATGATCCAGGAGCATATGCGCGAGGAGGAGGAGAAGATCTTCCCCAGGCTGCGCGGGCTGCTCAGCGAGGAGGAGAATGCGAAGCTCACCAAGGCGATGAACATCGAGGGGCTGAAAATCGCGTGAGGACGGGCGGCTGGATGATAGGGCGTCATCCTGAACTCCTTTCAGGATCCACTCTTCCGCCAGGGCCGCTCGCGTGTGACTGAGTGGATGCTGAAATAAATTCAGCATGACGGCACAGGGTATGGCGGCTCGCGGAGACAGCGGCGCTACCGCTCGGTCAGCCTCGGCATCAGTTCGACGAAGTTGCAGGGCATGTGGCGGCTGTCGAGCTGATGGACGAGGATGTCGTCCCAGCCGTCCTTAACCGCGCCGGTCGAGCCCGGCAGCGCGAAGATATAGGTGCCGCGGGCGACGCAGGCGGTGGCGCGCGACTGGATCGTCGAGGTGCCGATCTTGGCGTAGCTGAGCCAGCGGAAGAGTTCGCCGAAGCCGGGGATCTCCTTGTCCCACACGCGCTGCAGCGCCTCGGGGGTGACGTCCCGGCCGGTGACGCCGGTGCCGCCGGTGGTGATGACGCAGTCAACCTGGGGGTCGTCGATCCAGCCGTGCAGGCGGGCGACGATCAGCTCGACCTCGTCGCGGATGATGGCGCGGTCGGCGAGGGCATGGCCGGCAGCTTCGATCCGCGCGACAAGCGTGTCGCCCGAACGGTCCTGGGCGAGATCGCGGCTGTCGGACACGGTGAGCACCGCGATGCGCACGGGATGGAAGGGGAGGTCGTCCTTGATCGGCATGATCGTCCTTTTTCCGCTCATCCTGAGGAAAGGCTGAGCTTGGCGAAGCCTTGTCTCGAAGCATCCTCCGAGACGCCATTTCGCCAAGCTCAATGGCTCCTCAGGAGGAGCGGGTAAAGAGGATCTTGCCTGATCAGTCCGCCGCGGCCGGCGCGCCCAGCGAGGTCAGACGCACCGCGTCGCGGCCCGGCAGGCCGGGGAAGCGCGGCCAGAGCCCCTGGCTGATCGCGGCCAGGCTGGCGGGCTTCGTGCCCGACTGGCGCTGGTACATCCAGTAATTGCGCAGCACGATCGCGACATAGGCGCGGGTCTCGCTGAACGGAATCGATTCGATGAACAGCAGCGGATCCGCGAGGTTGCGGCCGCGCGCATTCCAGTTGGCGACCGAATTGGGCCCGGCATTATAGGCCGCGATGACCTTCGGGAGCAGGCCGCCGGTGGAGCCGATATTATCGGCCAGCTCGCGCAGATAGGCCTGGCCCAGCTCGATGCTGGTGGCTGGCTGTGCGAGCATCGCGGGATCGAGCGTCCGGCCCTGGTGGCGGGCGATCATGGCGGCGGTCGCCGGCATCAGCTGCATGACGCCGCGGGCGCCGGCCGAGCTGGTGGCCTCGGTGCGGAACTGCGATTCCTGCAGCGCATGGGCGAAGACCAGCGCCTTGTCGACCTGCCAGCCCGAGGCCGGGGTCCAGCCCGGCATCGGATAGCGCGCGCTGGCGGAGAGCTGCGTGCCGGACGGGCCGTTCTGGGCCAGCCAGATCTGGGTCGCCGGCAGGTTGAGCCGGGCGGCCAGGTGGACCAGCGATTCATGGTCGCGGCTGAGGCCGATGCGTGCCTGGTGGCGCAGCACCGACTCCGCCAGCGCGGCCTCGCCGATCTCGGCCAGGGCGGTGGCGCGGCGGACGTTGGCGAGCGCACCGATCCCCGCCCAGTCGTTGGCGGTGAGCTTCATGGTCGCAGCGCCGTCGTCGCTCAGCCCGAGCGCGTTCTGCGCGATCAGGCCGTAGAAACTCTCCTTCATCCGCGCCGCCGTGCGCAGCCGCGGCTCGACCCGCTCGGGATGGTTGCACGCCATGTCGGCGCGGCTGGTCCAATAGAGGCCGGCGGCGATCATTTCCGGATCCCGGGCGCGCGCCGACACCTGTTCGAAGGCGATGCCGGCGTTCAGGCAATCCTTCTGCCGCCACGCGGCGAGGCCGGCGACCCAGCTCGCCTGGACGGCCCAGTCACCGACGCCGGCGCGCGCCTGATCGGCGATGCGGCGCGTGTTGGCGTCGTCGCCGGTAAGATAATAGCCCCAGGCAAGCCGCTGCAGCCATTCGGCCTGCGCCTCCGGCGAAAGATCGCCGAGGCGGGCGATGATGATGGCCTCCGCCTCGCTGGGTTGGTCGCTGCGCAGCAGCGGGGTGACGATCTGGGCCAGCGCGGCGGCGGCGCTGTCGTTGCGCATGGCGCGGGCGGACTGGCGCTTGGAGGGGCCGGCGAAGCGAACGAAGTCGCGGGCCAGCGGCAGGGCGGGCGTGCTCAGTCCGCGGCGCGAGGCGAGGACGGCGAGTTCGGCGGCCTCGGGAAGATCCGGAGCGCCGGTCAACACAGCGGCGAGCGCGTCGTCGGAGACCTTGGGCGATCCCTTGGCGAGGATGAGCTCGGCCTGGGCAACATCGGTCAGGAGCCCGCCCGGCAACGCGGCGATGCCGGCCTGGGCCGCGGCCCAGTCGCTGCCGCGGATGGCGCTGAAGATAGCGCGGTACTTGCCGCGCTGCTCGACGGTCAGGCCGGAGACGATCGGCAATGGCTGGGCCGCGGCGGCGAGGCCGGCGGCGGCGATCGGGACGGCGACGGCATTTTGCGCGGCGGCGATGGCGGGGGTGAACGCCAGCACGCCGGCGAGGAAAAGCGAACGCATCATCCGAGCGTCTTCATCAGCAACTGGAGGTCCTCCCACGCCCGTTTCTTCTGCTCGGGGTGCTGGAGCAGGGTGCGCGGGTGGAAGGTGGCGATGGCGGTGGTGGCGCCGCCGGCGAGCTTGACGTCATGCGGCCGGCCGCGCGCCTCGACGAAGCCGAGGTTCAGGAAGGCGCGCGAGGGCTGCTCGCCCATCAGCAGCAGCGCCCGGGGCTTGGCGAGCGCGACATGGTGGCGCGCCAGCTCGCCGAACAGCGCGCCCGACGCCTTGTCGACATAGCCGCCGGCGGGACGCCCCGGGGCCATCGCGGCGAGATAGAGCGAATCGCGGCTGCGGCCGATCGCCGCCAGCATCTTGTCGAACAGCTGGCCGGCCGCGCCGGACAGCAGCGTGCCCAGGGCGCTGTCGTCCGCCTCCGGCAGGTCGACCAGCACCATCAGGCCCGAGGCGGCATCGCCCATCGCCGCAACCCGCGCGTGGAGCGGGATCGAGAGCTTGTCGCTGCTGGCGAGCCAGGCCTGGAATGCGGGAAGAGTGTCGGGAAAGGCGGCCGGCGAATCCGGCGCGGCGGGCTGGACAGGCTGGGCGCGAACGGAGGCCGGTGAAACGGCCGGCGCCGGCCGCTCGATTTTGGCCAGCCAGTCGCGCGGTTCCTCGTCGATCAACGTGTCGAGACCGGCGTCCTGCCACCAGCCCAAGAGGCTGGCAATGTCCGCCGGTGATCCGATATTTCCCCCACCCATCATGGCCGGGAGTAAAGGAATGGGTTGACGAAGGCGTCAATCTGCGGGCAGCGGCTTTAGGGCGTGACGTTTTTTTGACGCGATGATCGGAAGCAGTAACGAGGACGAGGTACATGTCGACGCGCGATTCCATGGCTTATGACGTCGTGATTGTCGGAGCGGGCCCCGCGGGCCTTGCTGCCGCGATCCGGCTGAAGCAGCTTGCCAACGAGAGTGGGCGCGAACTTGGCGTCTGCGTTCTGGAAAAGGGCTCCGAGGTCGGCGCCCACATCCTGTCGGGCGCCGTGGTCGATCCGATCGCGCTCGACGAGCTGCTGCCCGACTGGAGGGACCTCGACAGCCCGCTGACGGTGCCGGTGACCGAGAATCATCACTGGATCCTGACCAAGAACCGGCAGTTCTCGATGCCGCACATCGCGATGCCCGGCTTCATGAACAACGAGGGCACCTATACGCTGTCGCTCGGCAATCTCTGCCGTTGGCTGGCCGGGCAGGCGGAGAATCTCGGGGTCGAGATCTTCCCGGGATTCGCGGCCGCCGAGATCCTCTATAATGACGACGGCTCGGTCAGGGGCGTCGCGACCGGCGACATGGGCGTCAGCCGCGAAGGCGAGCACAAGCCGGACTATCAGCCCGGCATGGAACTCCACGCCAAATATACGTTTTTCGCGGAGGGCGTGCGCGGTCATCTGTCGAAGATGCTCAAGGGCAAGTTCGATCTCGAATCCGACTGCCAGCCGCAGACCTATGCGATCGGCATCAAGGAATTGTGGGACATCGATCCCGAGAAGCATGTGCCCGGCCGGGTGATCCACACCCAGGGCTGGCCGCTCACCGACGAGGTCGGCGGCGGCTTCCTCTATCACCAGGCCAATGGCCAGGTCGCGCTCGGCTTCGTGGTCGGGCTTGGTTACAAGAACCCGCACCTCTATCCGTTCGAAGAGTTCCAGCGCTGGAAGCAGCATCCGAAGATTCGCGAGATATTGGAGGGCGGGCGCCGCATCTCCTATGGTGCGCGGGCGATCAACGAGGGCGGCTGGCAGGCAATTCCGAAGCTGGTATTCCCGGGCGGCGCGCTGATCGGCTGCTCGGCGGGCTTCGTCAACGTGCCGCGCATCAAGGGCAGCCATACCGCGATGAAGTCGGGCATGCTCGCCGCCGAGGCCGCGTTCGAGGCGATCACAGCCGAGCGCGAGGGCGACGAGCTTTCGGCCTATCCGGTCGCGCTCAACGACAGCTGGATCGCCAAGGAACTGAAGATCGTCCGCAACAGCGAGCCGTTCGTCGCGAAGTTCGGCCCGTTCGCCGGCACCTTGCTGGCGGGCGTCGACATGTGGATGCGCAATCTCGGCATCGGGCTGCCCTTCACCCTCAAGCACCACAAGGACAATGAGGGAATGTGGCGCCAGGATATCGCGCCGAAGATCGTCTATCCCAAGCCCGACGGCGTGATCAGCTTCGATCGCCTGTCCTCGGTGTTCCTGTCGAACACCAATCACGAGGAGGATCAGCCGGTCCACCTGCAGCTCAAGGACCCGAGCGTCCCGATCGACATCAACCTGCCCTTCTACGACGCGCCCGAGCAGCGCTACTGCCCGGCCGGCGTCTATGAGATCGTCGGCCGCGACGAGGGCACGCCGCGCCTGCAGATCAACGCGCAGAACTGCGTCCACTGCAAGACCTGCGACATCAAGGACCCGACCCAGAACATCAACTGGGTGACGCCCGAGGGCGGCGGCGGGCCGAATTATCCGAACATGTGATGCGGGTGGGCCGGGGGAAACGCCGGCCCATTCGTTTTGGGCGATTACTGGCTGCAGGCGCTGTAGTCGCCATCCTGGCAGGCGGCGACTCGTTCGCGCCATTCGGCGCGCTCGCGCTCATAGCGCGCCTGCGCCCGGCGGTTGGCGGCGCGGATATCCGCGTTCGAACGATCGCGGCGGTTGACCGCCGCCTGCGCGCGGCTGTTCAGTTCGATGGTGCGCAACCGGTCGGCACGATGTTCGGCGTCTTCGACCTGCGCGAGGGCGGGGCTGGCGGCCAGGAGCGAGGCGGCAATGAGGGTGCGGATCATCCCGTGGCGCTAATCGCGTCATCCTTGCGGCACGCTGAACCGCCCCAAGCTTGCGTTGTCGGCCCAGCACCGATATGCGCGCCTTCGATGTCGACGCCCCGCAAGACCCTTTCGCTCAGCCGAGCCGCAGCGCCCGCCGATGGCCCCGCGCTGTCGCCCGAAGCCGAAATGCTGGCGCAGGCAGTGCGCCGCAAGCTGTGCATCGTCGCGGTCTATAACCGGACTGCCATGCAGATCGCGCCGCACATCCTCTACACCCGTCATGACGACCTGTTCATCGACGGCGTCGTCACGTTGCGCGACGGCAAGGTTCCGGCCGAGCTCAAGCTCGGCACCTTCAAGCTGGCAGGACTCAGCAATGTCTCGCTGACCGCGGAGAATTTCGTGGTCCAGGCGCTCTACGATCCCAGCGATTCCAAATATGAAGGCGTCACGGTCGCCAAGGCGGCTTAACGCCCAAATCGCTCTCTGCGCTACCTTGTCGAGAAAAGTGCCAAGAGAGATTCCAGCGTTCGCTGGAATGAAGAACAAAAGGGAAAGCTGTGAAGGCGGTGGCCTTCTGGGGCAGGGGGCCTCTTCGCAACGCGCCTAACGCAGCCTGCTGGCCAGCCGCCACCAGTCCGGGTGCGCGGCGGCGATCCGTTGATCGGCGGCGTCGCGCTTGTGCTCGTCATCGAACAGCGCGAAGCAGGTTGCGCCCGATCCCGACATACGCGCGAGCAGAACCCCGGGCTGGTCCGCCAGCATCGCCACGACATCGCCGATCACCGGGCATAGTTTTCGGGCCGGCGGCTCGAGATCGTTGCGGCCGGCCAGTGCTGCCGCCAGCGGATCGCCCGGGGCCAATGGCCCCCGGTCGATGCCGTCCCAGCCGGCGAACACCGGGCCGGTGGCCAACGGGGTGCCCGGATTGACGAGCAGCAGCGGCAGACCGGCAAGGGCGCTGGACGCGATCGACGTCAGCGCGTCGCCACGCCCGTCGCCGCGCAGGGTGGTCGAGGCGAGGCAGGCCGGCACATCCGCGCCAAGTCCCCGCGCAAGCTCCACAATCCGGGGATCGTCGATCGCAACGCCGTAACTGCGGCTCAGCATCCGCAGCGCCGCCGCCGCATCGGCCGAGCCGCCGCCCACGCCCGCTGCCACGGGCAACCGCTTGTCCAGCCGGAGCGCAGGCGGATCGCCCTGGCCCAGCAGGGCGGCAAGCCTGCGGGCGGCTCGCATCACCAGATTGTCCTCGGCATTATCGGTCGCCAGGGCGCCGCCGAACGGACCGGTCAACGCCAGCCCTGCGGCGCCGTCGACGATGTCGATCAGGTCGCCATGCTCGGCGAAGGCGAAGATCGTCTCGATGTCATGATAGCCGTCCGCGCGCCGCCGGCGGACATGCAGCGCGAGATTGATCTTGGCATAGGCTCTCTCGACGTGCCGGCCGGTCACTTCGCCGTCATCGTCGCGCCTGGTCCGTCGGCGAGCTTGTCGTTGATCCGGGCGGCGCTCGGCTTGTCGGCCTGGACGAGCGCGGCGCGCCAGGCGTAGCGCGCCTCGATCCGCCGGCCCGCCGACCAATAGGCGTCGCCAAGATGCTCGTTCATTATCGACTGGCCGGGCTCGCTCGACACCGCCCGCTCCAGCGTCGTGATCGCGCCGGGATAGTTTCCGCGCTTGTAGTAGAGCCAGCCCAGCGAATCGGCGATCGCGGCATCATTGGGGTCGAGCCCGCTGGCGCGCTCGATATAGACCTGCGCCTGGGCCAGGTTTTCGCCATGATCCAGCATGCCATAACCAAGATAGTTGAGGACGACGGCCTGGCTGGGATCGAGCCTGTTGGCCTGGAGCAGCAGCGCCTTGGCCGCCGGCCAATCGCCCGCCCGGTCGATCGCCCCGGCCTTGAGGAAGAGATGGACCCAGTTGGGCTGGCCGCGGGCCGCATCGATATCGATGGCGCGCTGATAGGCGCCTGCGGCCTCGGCCGAGCGATCGAGATCGGAGAGAATGCCGCCCAGCTCGACGAACGCCGCCGCGTCGGCGCCGGGTTGAGCGGCGAGCTTCCTCGCGTCGGCCAGCGCACCCTCGCGATTGCCCATCGCCAGCAAGATGCCGCCGCGTTCCTGCCGGGCCGCTTCGGACAGCGGATTGTCCGCGGGCACATGGGCGAGCAGCGCCAGCGCGGCATCATGATAGTCGTTCGCGGCGAGCAGATCGGCGGTCGCGATCGACGCGGCGGCATTGTCGGGCGCGATATAGCCGGCGAGCCGGGCGAGCTGGAGCGATACCGGCGAACGGCCGTCGCCCTTCACGTCGATGGCGAGCTGCGCGAACAGTTCGGACAGGCCCAGCGCGGGCGTGTCGATGGCGCCTGTCGTCAGCTTTCCCGCATCCAGCGCCGCGCGTGCGGCCGCCAGCTCCGGGGTCCGGCCGTCGAGGATCGAACGGGCGCCCGCGCTGTCTCCACGCTTGGCCAACAAAGCTGCCGTCGCCAGCTGGAGCCGGGTCGCACGGCTGTCGCCAGCGGCGATCAGGCGCCGCAGGTCGGTGAGGACGTCGGTGCGCCCGGTCGCCAGCGCGATCAGGATATGATGATCGCGGGCATAGGCGTTGGCCAGCGGCGTCCCTGCCGCCGGAGACGCCCTGCGGGCCGGATCATTTTCACCCTGGCCCAGCGCCACCCAGCCGCGCATCGCCGGAACGAGGAAGGCGAAGATCTGCTCGCGTTCGATCCGGTCGACCAGCGCGGCGGCGCGCTTCCAGTTGCGCGCGGTGACGGCATCGCCGAGCAGCATCAGCACGGCGTCGGCGGGCAGCGCGCCGGCCTTGTCGAGCTGGTTCGCGGCAAGGCTCGCCAGCTTGAAATTCCCTGCCGTCAGCGCCTGGCGATAGGTTCGCAGGGCCAATTGCCTGTCCTGCGGAGACGCCTGGAGCAGGCGGGCATAGCTCGCAGCGGCCGCCTCGGGCATGCCGTTGGCGTCGGCGAGCCGGGCATGCACATATTGCCGCATCTCCGATGTCGGATCGGTCAGGTTCGCCGGTGCTGCGATCGGCCACGCAATCAACAGACCCGCGACCATGGCAGCGCGCTTCGGCTTCATCATTTCACTCCCGGCATAGCAGGGCCTGTCTATCGCATATGGCCCGCGATAGGCCAGCCATAAGCGGCGGGCGGGCGGCACGGCCATCGCTCCGCACGCCCGTCTTGACGATGGACGACCGCTGCCGGGCCGCTAGAAACAGTAAAATGATTCGTCGACAGCTGATCGCCATCTCGCTTGCCTTGCTTGTCGCCACGCCGGCGCTCGCCGCACCGGACAAGGCCAAGGTCGCGGTGAAGACCAGCGAGGGGACGTTCGTGCTGGCGCTCGATGTCCGCCATGCTCCGATCACGGCGGGCAATTTTCTCGCCTATGTCGACCAGCATAAGCTCGACGGCACCCAATTCTATCGCGCGGCGCGCGCTCTGGGTAATGCGAAGCGGGGCTTCATTCAGGGCGGCGTGCACCGCGACGCGCGCCGTTCGCTGCTGCCGATCGCGCATGAGCCGACGAGCAAGACCGGCATCCATCATCTCGACGGCACGATATCGATGGCGCGGCGCGAGCCCGGCACCGCGCAGGGCGAGTTCTTCATCCTGGTCGGCGATGCCCCGGCGATGGATGCGCAGCCCGGCGGGCGCGGCGACACGGCCGGCTATGCCGCGTTCGGACGGGTGATATCCGGCATGCCCGTCGTCAAGCGCATCCTCGCGTCGCGAACCTGGCCCGGCGGATCGGGCGCGATGAAGGGCCAGCTGATCAGGAAGCCGGTGGAGATCATCGAGGCGAAGCGGTTGAAATAGGGTGCGGCGGCGGATGTCGAACTGCCTGGGCGGGTCGTCGCGGTCGGGCAGTTTCGATCGTTCACTGTGGAAAACCGACATTTCGCGACAGGTTCTGGCAGTGGCCAAGTCCCGGCGGGGCGTTGCCTGAGACCCGTTGCCCCGTGCCAGAACAGTCAGCAACGGCCAGCAGGAGAAGGGCCGCTGTTGATCTCTACGATATTGCCGCTCGGATCGACCACGAGCAACTTTCCTCGGGTCCCTGCCGCTGCAACCGGCTCCACGCAGTGAAGCACCGCCTGCGCCGAGGATCGGACGCGATCGCGGATCGCGAACCACTCTGCGTTCGCGACGACGTGGCCAAAGTGCATCTCCTGTCGCTGTTCGGCCCGTATGGCGCTACCCGGTTTGTCGTGCAAAGTGAGCTGGCCGCCGAACACATAGAGATTGGCTGCTCGATCGCCGAGCATCTCAATATCCGCCCCGAAACAGTCGCGATAGAAGGCGATGCATTCAGAAAAGGCAGCTACTGGCAGCGACAGGTGAAACATGCGCCTGCTCCCGTTCATGTGCTATTGTCCAGACCGACGATGGCCGCTTTCGGGCTGCCAAGGCAAGAGGCTGAGAGGCAATCGCGGGGTCGTTGCGGTAACAGGCGGCGGCCGCCTGTCTGCAAGCGCTCGCTTACTGTCATTCCATCCACACTGGTGCAATATGGCCGGGTCGGGCGCCCGCTGCTTCCAGATCGGCTCGCATCGCAGGCGGAGCATTCTTCCCATCGCCCGATTGCCTCGATAGGGTCGCGTCATGTTGCTGATCGTAGGAACCGTTCGCCTGCCGCCCCAAAATCTGGAAGCGGCTCGGCCGATCATGAAACGGATGGCGGATATAAGCCGCGCCGAGGAAGGCTGCCTGGAATATGGCTATGCCGAAGACATTTTCGATCCTGGGCTCATCCATGTGAAGGAAATGTGGACCGATCAGATCGCGCTCGACCGCCATTTTGCGGCCCCGCATTTGTCCGAGTGGCGGGCGGCCTGGCCAGGCCTCGGCATCGGTGATCGCAACCTGCGCGTCTACGATGTCGGTGAACCGCGTTCGACGTAGCCCGGGCCCGCTTACAGTCCGGCGCCATGAGAAGCAGCGGGCCCCGGGGGCGAGCCCAGGGCGACGGGAACAGGCAGGCGGGCCGTCAGCATGCGGCCTCCTTCATGGGTTCGCGACGTCAGCGCGCCGCGTTGGCGAAGGTGCCGTCGACCCAGACCAGTGGGTTGATCTCGTCATGGTTGAGAACCTGTTCCACTTCACCGATGAACAATGTGTGGGTGCCGATGTCGATCGTCTGGGTCGTTCGGCAGACCATGCTCGCCAGCGCGTCCTGCAGCACCGGGATGCCGTCGGGGCCTTCGATCCAGCCGCCGGTCTCGAAGCGCGCGCGGCCCTTTTTCTGGCCGCTGAAGATGCCGACCAGATCGCGGTGCCGATCGGCCAGGAGATTGACGCAGAAGTGCGAGCCTTCCGACAGGACGGGGTGGATGCTGGCGGAGCGGTTGACCGCGGTGAGCAAGGTCGGCGGTTCGGCGCAGACCGACATCACGGCGGTGGCGGCCATTCCGGTCCAGCCCTCGCCACGGCCCGCGGTGACCAGCGCGATGGTGGTTGCCAGCCGGCGCATGGCGTTGCGGAAACCGTCCTTGATATCGTCGTCGGTCATCTTGTTCTCCGTGAGGCCACTTTGGCGCTAAAGAAATGCTCGTCGGGGCGCAATCATACGCCGCCCGATCTTCGCGGGCATCGCCCCGGTGCGGCTTTTCTTTTGTCGGTCAAGCGGGTATGGCGGCGCCGATTCCAATATTATATCCCCATGAGGCTGCGGTTTGGCGAAAGAAGAGTTGCTGGAAATGCGCGGGCAGGTGGTTGAGCTTCTGCCCAACGCCATGTTCCGCGTTAAGCTGGAAAACGACCATGAAATCCTCGGCCATACCGCCGGAAAGATGCGCAAGAACCGCATTCGGGTGCTCGTCGGCGACGAGGTTCTGGTCGAGCTCACGCCTTATGATCTGACCAAGGGTCGCATTACCTATCGCTTCAAATAAGGGCGGCCGTTGTCCCGCTCCGCAAGTCCGCTGGTCCTGGCGTCGGGCAGTCCGCGCCGGGCAGAGTTGATCGCGCGCCTCGGGCTGAGCCCTGCCGCCATCGATCCGGCAGATATCGACGAGACACCGGGGAAGGGCGAGCTGCCATTGCCCTATGCCGCCCGCATGGCCGCGGAAAAGGCGATGGCGGTGGCGGCGCGTCACCCCGGCATGGCTGTTCTCGGCGCCGATACGGTGGTTGCCGCCGGCCGCCGGATCCTGCCGAAGACCGAGGATGCCGAGGCTGCGCGCAACTGTCTGACGCTGCTGTCGGGGCGGCGCCACCGGGTCCATTCCGCCGTCACGCTGATCGACGCCGGCGGCGTCGCGCGACATCGCCTGTCGACCAGCATCGTCGCCTTCAAGCGGCTGACGGTGGCCGAGATCGACTCCTATCTGATCGATGGCGAGTGGCACGGGAAGGCCGGTGGCTATGCGATCCAGGGCTATGCGGAGAGCTGGATCCGGATGCTGTCGGGCAGCCATTCGGGCGTGATGGGCCTGCCGCTGTTCGAAACCCGGGCGCTGCTCGCATCGGCGGGACTGTTGCCGGCGGCTGGTGCCGTTCATGATCCGATCGCATCGGATCGGCCGCGCTAGATGCCGATTCTTCGGCGATGTCCGGATCGGCAGACGATCGGTCCACGCCGAAATCGCCCCGATGCGTGAATGGCTATATGAAGCCGGCATCGGCGAGGTGCGCGCCGCGCTGATCGAGGACGGCGCGATCGTTGTCGCCGCGATCGAGGCCGATGACGATGGCGTGCGCGCAGGCACGGTGGCATCGGCGCGACTCGCCCGCATCGTCATTCCCGGCCGCCGCGCCGTGGTGAGGCTCGACACCGGCGAGGAAGCCCTGATCGAGCCCGTGCCGGGCGGCGTTTCCGAGGGTGGGCGGCTGATGGTGGAGATCCATCGCGCGGCCTTGCCCGAGCCGGGCCGCGCCAAGCTCGCGCTCGCACGGCCGGCGGCGGCTGACGCGGTGCCCGGACCGGCGCCCGCGCTGCTCGATCGGATCACGGCATCGGGCGATCCCGTGCGCCGGCTCTACCCGCACCAGCCCGATGCGCTGGAGGCGGCGGGCTGGTCCGAGCTGATCGACGAGGCAGCGACCGGCCATGCCGGGTTCGACGGGGGGGCGCTGCGCCTGTCCCTCACCCCGGCGATGAGCCTGATCGACGTCGACGGCTGGCTCCCGCCCGCCGATCTCGCCATTGCGGGGGCCGCCGCGGCAGCTCGGATGATCCTGCGCCACGGCATCAGCGGCTCGATCGGCATCGACCTGCCGACCGCAGGCAGCAAGGCGGCCCGCCTCGCCGCGGCCGAAGCGGTCGACGCCGTCCTGCCGCAGCCGTTCGAGCGGACCGCGGTGAACGGCTTCGGCTTCCTCCAGATCGTCCGCCGCCGCGCCCAGCTGTCGCTGCCGGAGCGCGTGCAGGGGGATCCGGCGGGCGTGGCGGCGCGCGCCCTGCTGCGCCGTGCCGAACGGACGCCGGGCGCAGGCCTGCGGACGCTGACCGCGGCGCCGGTGGTGATCGCGCTGATCGAGAAGAATGTGGCGTGGCGCGAAGAGCTGACGCGACGAATCGGCGCATCCATCAACTTGCGCGCCGACCCCGCACTCGCCATATCGGCCGGACATGTCGACGCCGAAAATCCCTAGATGCCCCCTGTGCCACAAGCCCGAGCAGCAGAAGTTCAGCCCTTTCTGCAGCCAGGGATGCCGCGACAGGGACCTGCTGAAATGGCTGGACGAGGGCTATCGCATCCCCGGCCCGCCCGCCGATCCGGAACCCGAATAAATCGGCAAAAGCAGGCTGGACATACCGCGCACCCCGCCTCTATAGGCACGCCTTCCAACGCCAAGTGCCCAGGTAGCTCAGTTGGTAGAGCATGCGACTGAAAATCGCAGTGTCGGCGGTTCGACCCCGTCCCTGGGCACCATTTTTCCAATTTTCGTGCGATAGAAGAACGCGGACCGCGGGCCCGCATTTAGATGTGCTCGCACCACTGCGGCCTCTGCTTTCCGGACTGCAATGACTCCGGCGGTGAGAAACCTGAAGCCTGGTGTTGCGATTTCTCATTCGGTTCGCCGGATTGGGCGGGTATAACCTCAACACTCGGCACGCACTCGTTGAAAAAGGCGGCCATCGATCGTGGAGAGGTCCAACCATGGCAAGCGATATTCAGCTGGCGTCGCCGTCGGCGGCTCGACCGTCGATCGCCGTCAAGCAGCTATCGGGCGTGTTTGGAGCGCAGATCTCCGGTATCGACCTGTCGAAAGACCTCGATGCGGACGCTCTCGACCACATTTACGCGGCGCTCGATCAATACCGAGTCCTCGTCTTTCGAGACCAGCAAAATGTGCAGCCGAGGCATCTCCTTCAGTTTGCCAGCCATTTCGGCGAGCCCGAAACCGCGGAGCATCCGCAGCATCCCGATTATGATGGCGTCGTGGGTGTCAAAGTCCTGCGCAGCGACGCCAAGGAGGTCGGCAACCGATTTGCCGATAGCTGGCATACCGACGGCGCGACGCGGACTGATACCCGCTACATCAGCGTCCTGCAGGCGATCGACATTCCCGAATACGGCCGGGACACTCTGTTCGCCGACATGGTAACGGCGTATGAGAGGCTGTCCGCGCCCATCAAGGATTTTCTGGAAACGCTGACGGCCGAACATAATTGGGGCCTGCAAAAGCCCGGCTCCCCGTCGGTCTACCATCCAGTCATATTGACATGCAGGCGCACCGGCGCCCGCGCGCTCTATGTCAATCGCGTTTACACCAAGTCGATCAAGGGGTTGCGCAGTGACGAAAGCGACGCCCTACTTGATTTCCTGTTCAAGCAGGCACGGATTCCCGAACTGCAGCTCCGAGTCAGCTGGGAACCTGGCACTATCGTGATGTGGAACAACGAGCTGACCCAGCACTACCTCGTCTTCGATCGCGCCTATCCGCGTGTCATGCATCGCGTCATGGCCACCTGACAACTCGACGAACCGAGCGCTCGACGAACATTCGGTGATCTTTTTTCCTGATCGGCATCTTGACGATTCTGGCCCGTGGCTCCTGCCAGCTATTCCGCTGCTTGCGGAAGCTGGGATTCCAGAGCCTGACGAAACAGATGCAGTCCCAACTCGTTCTTGCCGAACAGGATTTCAGACTGCGCCGCCGTTTCAAAGCCGCGTTGGATCTGGAAGCTGGCGACGTAGTCTTCCGTTGCCACGAGGTTGGCATTGAAATCGAGCGTTGCGTTGGCCTTGGCCACCGCCTCTTCGGTGTCGAGGCATTCGGTGCGCACGGCGTAGACCAGGCGACTGGTGGAGCGGCCAGGCTCCTTGCTCGGCTGAATGATCTGGAGCCCGATGGCGTTCTGCCAGACGACCACCATGGTGCCCGGGAACATCACGTACTGGAGGTTGATCATGTCTTCTTTCAGCGGTTCCCAGCTTTCCTCCG
Organism: Rhizorhabdus sp. P4_G5; assembly: GCF_056401065.1. Classification (NCBI taxonomy): domain Bacteria; kingdom Pseudomonadati; phylum Pseudomonadota; class Alphaproteobacteria; order Sphingomonadales; family Rhizorhabdaceae; genus Rhizorhabdus; species Rhizorhabdus sp. P4_G5. The sequence continues at coordinate 264,365 of NZ_JBFUKB010000004.1, forward strand.
GCATGTCGCGCAGCTTTTCGATGTGCTGCTGAACGAAGGTGATGAGGATATGGGGGCCGAAGCGATCAAATGTGGTGCAATTCGAAACCATGAAAGGCGCGATGCTGTCACGGTGCAGGGAGGCGAAGTGGTAGCTTTCGAGATGCCCCTCGACCACGAGCTTCCAGTTGGCGGCCTCGACTTCGCGCGTGCCGACAAGGGTGTAGTCTTCGAACCGATTATCGAGTCCCATGTGCACATCGGCGCCTGCCATCCACTCCTCGATATCGATTTCGATGCCGGGGGTGAGGACGGCAAAGACGATGCCGCAGCGTTCGGCGACGGCGATCCGGGTGAGGCCGCGCGTCGCGGTGTCGAAGGAGCCGAAGGTTTTGGCATTGGCAACGCCGATCAGCTTACCCGCATTGTCATAGGTCCAGCCGTGATATGGGCAGGTGAAGCGTGTCTGCCGGCCACTGCACATTTCGGGCGCGACCTGCGCGCCGCGATGACGGCACACGTTCAGGAATGCCTGCAAGCCTTCTGCGGTCCGGGTGATGAGGATGGGAACATCGACAATCGTGACGGACAGGAAGGATCCGACCTCGGGCAATTCGGCCGAGAGCCCGACGACGACCGGCTTGCGCTTGTAGAACTGCTCGATTTCCTCGTCCCACATGTCGCGATCGATGTAGTCCGAGACGGGGACCGACATCAGGCTGTCCGCACTGTCGGTGGTTCCTGCTTCGAGATGGGCAAGGAAGCGCTTGGCGATGGAGACCTGGGTTTTGCGATCCATTACGACTACCTGAGCTGGGAGGGGAGGCGGGCTCGTTCTATTGCTTCGAACGGACGGGCACGTGGAGATAGGCGAGTGCCGCGGATATGTTGCCGGCAGGTTCGACGCCGCTTTCGACAAGTTCATAATCCGAGTTTGCGAGCGTGCCGATCATGGCTTCGAGCTCCATCCTGGACAGATGCTGGCCAAGGCACCGGTGCGGCCCGGCGGCGAATGTGACGCTCCGTGCGCCAGACCGCGTGAAATCCATCTCGGTGGCCGCGCCGAGGAAGGCTGGATCGAAATTGGCCGCCGGCCAGAAGATCAGGGTCGCTTCGCCCTTTGGAAAGCGGAAGCCATCGATCTCGACATCTTCGGCATTATACCGGCCGGTCATCGGCGCGGATGCGAAAACCCGAAGGAATTCGAGCGTTGCGGTACGCACCAGATCGGGGTTGTCGCGCAATTCCTGCCGGCGTTCGGGATTGCGACCTAGATACACCGCAGCGCAGCTGAAGGTGGCCTGGGTGGTATCGAGGCCGCCGATGATGATGTTCAGGACGCAGCGTTCGATATCCTCGGCCGAAAACCGATATCCGTCGAAATCCGTCCTCGCCAGATGGCAGATGAGGCCGGGCCCCTCCGGATCCTGCGCCAGGCGCGCGACTTCTTCGTGCACCTTGCGGCCGAACTGGCTTGCGCCTTCGATACGGCTTTCGACCGAGCCGATGCAGAACGCAGCATTATGGATGGGTAGCGCGTATTCGGACCATTCCTCCTCGGGCAGGCCGAGCAGGCGCATGGTGACCCGCGCAGTGACCGGCTGGGCGAAATCGGCAGCCCAGTCCCACTCGCCGCGCTGACGCAGATCGACCGTGATCCTCTCGATATCGGCGAGCACAGTTTCGCGATAGCGAAGGATGTTCGCCGGTGAGAACCAGGGATTGAGCGCCTTGCGCATCCGTGCGTGCGCTTCACCATCAAGGTCGGTAGGCGCCATGAGCGGCATCACGGTCTTGGGGACGACGCGATAGCCGAATTCGTTGGTGAACAGGTCGGGCCGGTCGGTGACCTTGCGCACCATGTCGTAGCTGGTGACGATGCTGTAGCCATTGTCCCAAGCGGTTGTGCGCAATGCCCGGATCCGGCGCTCGGCCAAGCGCTCGATCACGTTGAAATAATTGTCACGATAGAATTCCGAGTGATGATCGAACGCGTTGAGAAACGCGTCGATCTCTTCCGCATTGGCGCCCGCACGGAACTCCGCCAGCATCGATAGACTCCCAGACGTCGGATGCCGGTCGCGATCGATCGCCCAGAGAGGGAAAGGATCGACGAGTCGACTCGAACAAATTTATCAAGATGGGGTTTAGCCGACTATCTTTACGGTGTAAAGATAGTCATCCGATGAGAGGCCTGAAACAGATAAAATGGACATCCAGTCGCAAACCTATCATCACGGCAACCTACGGCAGGCCCTTGTGCAAGCCGCGCGCGAGATGATCGAGGAGGTCGGGCCGGAAGGTTTTTCCCTGCGCGCGACCGCCAAGCGCGCCGGCGTATCCGCCACTGCGCCGGCGCACCATTTCGCCAACGCGCGTGCGCTTCTGACAGCGGTCGCCGAAGGGGGCTTTTGCGAACTGGGCGCATATATCGACCGCGAACCGCGGGACGACGATCCGGTTGTGGAACTGCATGCTGTGGCGACACGCTATGTCGAGTATGCTGCGCAGCATCCCGGCCTATTTCGACTGATGTTCCGCGAAGGGCTGACGGATCGGACGAGCTCTTCGTTCAGGGAGGCGAGCAAGCAGGCACTCTATCGGGTATCGTTCGCACTGGCCGCGTACCAGGGCATTCCGCTGCGGGCGCAAATGGAATCGTCCCGCCACCCTGTCGTGGTGGGCATGTGGGCCTCGCTGCATGGGCTGGCGCACCTGGCGGTCGAAGGAACGGTGATCTACAGTGCCGACGATAAGGAAGATGAAGCCGGCGTGCGCCTAATAGACATGCTGCCGGCAATCCTGGCAGACCAATGGCCGGCAAAGCCCGCCGCGAACGACCTTTGAACTGACGGGTGCAAGAAATCAGGCTCGCTTGATGTCGGCCGGTATTGCTGCAGCGTAGCGTTCGCGGCCTCGATATTCTGGCTGTCGCCGATCAGGGGATTGGGACCTTCGAGAGCGGCCGAGGCTCAGCCCTCGGCCGAGCGCGCGCAGACTTCCCGCATCAGCGCGGCCAGCCGCAGTTGCTCGGCGCGATCGAGCTCTGCAGCGGCGGCAACACTGACCGAGTAGGTCGCCGCCTCGTGCGGCCTGGTGACGACGATGCCCACCCCGGCCACTCCAGGGGCCACTGAATCGCGGCTGAAGGCATGCCCGTCGGCGCGCGCCTGGGCGATGCGGGCGCGCAGCAGCGCGGGCGTTGCCCGGCCGCGGGCGATCTGGGCAATCTTGCCGGCGTTGGCGGCGAGCAGCGCATCGACTTCGTCGTCCGGCAGCGTGGCGAGGATGGCGAGGCTGCCGGCGCCGACCCCCAGCGGCAGGCGCTGACCGACCACCAGCGGCACCGCGCGGATCACCGACGAGCCCTGCGCCGTCGCGAGGCACACGACGTCCGCGCCCGATCGCGCGACCAGATAGGCGGTGAGCCCCGAGGCGCGGCTGATCGCCTCGATCCGCTGGGTCCACAGGCCGTCCGGCCGGCCCTCCGTCGCAGCCAGCCCCAGTTCGAAGGCCAGCGGCCCGATCACGTAGCGGCGTTGGGCCGGATCGAAATCGAGCAGCCGCTCCTCGACCAGGGCGCGCAGGATGCGGAACGCGGTCGAGCGGCTGAGCCCGGTAGTGCGGGTGATTGCGGCCAGCGGCGCGCCGGCGCGCTGCAACGCCGCCACCGCCCGCAGCACTTCCGCCGCGCGGCCGATGGCCTGGGCGCCGGCCGTGTGACTCGCGCCTGTGGGCTGCAATCCAGACATGGTGTGCCATAATATGGGAAAACGAGTCTTTGACAAGTAAGGAATACGCGATTTAATGTTACCCATTAATCCCATTATGTGGACAACCTTTGGAGAGGCGTCGTCGCGATGGATTTTGCCTGGTCTGGCGACCAGTTGGCGTTCCGCGAGGCGGTGCGCGACTTTCTCGCCCGTGAACTGCCGACCAACTGGGAGGACATCGCGCGGCGCAGCCCCGGCTCGCGCGAGCTGACCGATTTCTCGCGCGCGTTCTGCCCGAAACTGGCCGAGGCCGGGCTGCTGGTGCCGCACTGGCCCCGCGAGCACGGCGGGCGCGACGCGCCGCCGTGGGAGCATTTCATCCTGGGCGAGCTGATGTGGGAGGCGGGCGAGCCGCGCGGCCCGCAATATTACAACGTCAACTGGCTGGGCCCGGCGATCATGGCCTTTGGCAGCGAAGCGCAGAAGCGTCACCATCTGGCGCTGATGAGCGCGGGCAGCGTGGTCTGGTGCCAGGGCTTCTCGGAGCCGTCGGCCGGATCGGACCTGGCTGCGTTGCGCACCCGCGCCGAGCCGGATGGCGACGGGTTCCGGATCAACGGTTCCAAGATCTGGACCTCGTACGCCGCCCTCTCCGATTACTGCTTCCTGCTCGCCCGCGTCCCCGAGGCCGACCCGAAGCGCGGCATCACCGTGTTCCTGCTGCCGATGGACCGCCCGGGGATCACCGTTCGTCCGATCCGCAGCGTCGTCGGTGACGGCGACCTCCACGAAGTGTTCTTCGACGATGTCGAGGTTCGCGCCGACGAGGTGCTCGGCGGGGTCGGTAATGGCTGGAAAGTGGCGCGCTATGCGCTGCATTTCGAGCGCGTCGGTATCCCGCGCTATGCGCTGGCCACGCGCATTCTCGATCGCGCGGTGCGGCTCATGGGCGCGAACGGCGCGCTCGGCGCCTCCGCGCGCGAAAAGGCCGCAGCCGCCCAGGCCGCCTGCGAGGCGGCCCGCAACCTGACCTACGAGGTGATCGACCGGCGCTCCCGCAATCTGCCCCCCGATGGCGGCACCAGCGTCGCGCGCACGGCGACGATCGCGGCGGAAAACGCGGTGGCCGAATTCGTGCTCGATTTTCAGCCGTCGTTGCTGGCCGGGCTGGACGATCCGATGATCGAGACCCACCACCGCCGCGCCATCGCCGCCGGCATCGCCTCGGGCGCCGCGGAAATCCAGCTCAACCTGATCGCCCGCGATGTACTAGGCCTGGGACTAAAAGACTGATGGACCTCGACTTTTCCGAAGATCAGGCGATGCTGCTCGATGCGCTCGACCGCCTGCTGGAGCGGCATGCCGGATTCGATGCCGAGCATGCCGCCTACACCGCGTACCGTGCCGAGCTGCGCGCCGATATCGCCGAGACCGGGTTCCTCGCCATTGCCGGGGAGGAGGGCTTCGGCCCGCTCGACGCCGCGCTGCTGGTCGAGAGGGCAGGGCGACTGGCGTGCAGCGCCGAAGTCGCCGCCAGCGCGCTGGTCGGGCCGCTGCTGGGCGCCGATCCGGGCGATGGCATCGCGATGTGCGAGGGCATCGGCTTGCCGACCCGCTTCCTCACTGTGGCCTCGCTCGCCTGCATCCGCACCGACGCAGGGCTGGTCGTCGCCCCGATCTCGACTGGCGACGTGATCCCGCTCGACACCGTGATCGCCTACCCGGTCGGCATGCTGAACGCCTTGCCCTCCGGCGCACGCCTGCTCGATGCCGATACGGCGTGCGCGGTCGAGCGGCGCTGGCGGCTGGCTGTGGCGGCGGAGGCGGCCGGGGTCATGCGCGGCGCGCTCGATGCGACGGTGGGCTTCGTGAAGGACCGCTGGCAGTTCGGCCAGCCACTCGGCGACTTCCAGGCGGTGCAGCACCGCCTCGCCCGGTGCGAGCAGATCGTCTCGGCGGCCCGCTGGCTGGCGTTGCGCGCCGCGCACAGCCTGATCCCGGCCGACGCGCTGACCGCGCTCACCTACATCCAGCAGAACGTCCGCACGGTGATTTACGATTGCCACCAGTTCACCGGCGCGATGGGGCTCACCCTCGAGTATCCGTTGCACCTCTGGACCTACCGGCTCAAGCTGCTCCAAGGTGAGCTGGGCGGCTGGACGGCGCAGGCGCGCGATCTGGCCGACGCACTATGGGACGACGCTGGCAACCGGCTGGGCGCGGCACGACCGGCGGGAGGATGACGATGGCCGAACCTCGGCTCAACGCGGTGGTGCGGCCGGTGCTTGACCGGCTGGTCGCAGAAGGGCGCGAGATCGGGGTCCGGGTGGCCGCATGGCTTGGCGAGGAGCAGGTGGTCGACTGCTGGGCCGGCCTTGCCGATCCGACCACCGGCCGCACCGTCGACGGCGACACGCTGTGATCACGCACGATGCTCCGGATTGACGAAGGGCAAGACATGACCGCGATTCCACCCCTGCAGGACCTCGACGATCGCAGCTTCGACCCGTTCTTCGCCGACGAAATGGTGATCGGCGATTTCGATGATCCCTATCCGCTGATCCACGATCTGATGGGGAAGGGCTCGGTCCACGAGGTCAACTATCCCACCCTGTTCGACTGCGGCACCGACCCCACCCTGGCGCCGTTTCCACACTATACCGTCACAGGCTACGACGCCGTCGTCGAAGTGCTGCGCACGCCCGAGGTGTTCACCCAACAGGCGCTGGCCAAGAACCTGGGGATCAGCTTCGGGGCGAGCGTGAGCACGATGGACGGCGCCCAGCATGCCCGCTTCCGCCGCATCTTCCAGAAGGCGTTCCTGCCGCAATATGTGGCGCTGTGGGGCGAAAAGCTGGTCGATCCGGTGGTCTCGCGGCTGCTCGATCCGATCGTCGCGCGCGGCCATGGCGATCTCATCCAGGAATTCACGCTGCATTTCCCGTTCCAGGTGATCTTCTCGATGATGCAGCTGCCGGAAAGCGACATGGCGCTGTTCCACAAGCTGGCGGTCGCGCAGACCAGCTTCGTCGCCAGCGTCGAGAACGCGGTGGACGCCAGCAACAAGCTCGGCGCCTATATCGCCGATCTCGTCGCGGAGCGGCGGCGCAAGCCTGGCGAGGACATCGTCAGCGTTATGTCGCAGGTGGAGATCGATGGCGATCGCCTGCCCGACGAGGTGATCATCTCGTTCTTCCGCCAGCTGCTCAACGCCGGCGGCGACACCACCTACCGCGGCACCAGCGTGCTGCTGACCGGACTGTTGACCAACCCGGAGCAGTTCGCCGCGGTCCGCGAGGACGCCAAGCTGATCCCGCGGGCGATCGAGGAGGGGCTGCGCTGGAACCCGCCCGTCTCGCTCACCTTCCGCTGGACCGCCCGCGACACCGTGCTGGCGGGGGTGGAGATTCCGGGCGGAGCGGTGATCGACGTGTCGATCGGCTCGGCCAACCGCGATCCGGCGCATTTCCCCGATCCCGACCGCTACGACATCTTCCGTGCCAATTCCGACCGCCACCTCGCCTTCGCGCAAGGCCCGCACCTGTGCATCGGCCAGCACCTCGGCCGGCTGGAGATGGGTCGGGCGCTGAAGGCAGTGATCGCGCGCATGCCGAACGCGCGGCTCGACCCCGCGATGCCGCCGCCGGCGATCCGCGGCATCTGGCTGCGGGTGCCCAAACACCTCCACATCCGCTGCGACTGACCCCTCGCCCTTTGCCGGAGCCGCCCGATGAAATTCGCCTTCACCCTGCCCAACATGACCCGCCTGAAGAACGTCGCCCACGAGTGGGAGGCCGACGTCACCGGCGCCATCCAGACCCGGATGCTCAAGCGGGTCGAGGCGCTGGGCTACGACATGGTGCTGGTACCCGAGCACCTCGTCGTCCCCAGCAGCCATGTGGAACTGTCCGGCTCGCACTATTTCCACGCCGCCGCCGCCCAGGGCTATTACCTCGGCGCGACCGAGCGGATGCGCATCGGCACCTCGATCACCATCCTGCCGCTGCACCACCCGATCACCATCGCCAAAGCGCTGTCGACGATCGACTGGCTGAGCGGCGGGCGCACCAACGTGACCTTTGCTGCCGGCTGGCTGAAGGAGGAGTTCGACGCGCTCGGGGTGCCGTTCCACAAGCGCGGGCGGATCATGGACGAATACCTCGCCGCGATCATCGAGCTGTGGACCAAGCCGATCGCCAGCTTCGAGGGCGAATTCGTGTCGTTCCGCGATGTCGTGTGCGACCCGCAGGGCGCGCAGGCGCCGCACATCCCGATCTGGCTGGGAGGCGATTCGGATCCGGCACTGCGGCGGCTGGCGCGCTTCGCCACCGGCTGGGTGCCGTTCCTGACCCAGCCCGACGAACTGCCCGCGCGGCTGGATTTTATCCGCTCGCTGCCGGAGTTCCGGGGAGGCGACTTCGACGTCATGTACATGCTGGCCGTCACGTTCATCGGCGAGGGCCATGTCGAGGGCGCGGCGCCGGTCGGCAAGGAGATCTTCTCCGCGCAGGAGATGATCGACAAGATGGGCTGGCTGCAGCGCAACGGCGTCACCATCGCCGCGCATCCCATTCCGCCGGTCGAGGATGCCGAGGCTTATGCCGACTACGCGCAATGGTTCATGGAAGACATCGCGCCGCATTTCGCCTGACGCACGCCGATAGCAACCGGCGGCAGAGCCGCAGCCCACGGGAGGCCCTTTATGACCCTCACTGCCGACGACGCCATCGCCATCCAGATGCTGGTGGCGCGCTATAGCCACGCGGCCAGCGCCGGCGATGCCGCGGACGTCGCCGCGACATTCGCGGAGGACGGCGTCCTCACCGGCTTCGCGCCAATGCTCGGCCAGCCCGACCCCGACACCGTCGGTCGCGCGGCGATCCGCGCGATGTTCGAGGGCTTCCTGCCCGCCATCGGCTTCATCCACCAGCTCTCCCAGCTTTCCGGGCTGGAGGCGACCGCCGATGGAGCGCGCGGCAATGTGATGGTGATCGAGAACGTGCAGTGGCGCGGTCGACCGGCGGTGACGGTGAACTGCCGATATGCCGATCAATATGTGCGCACCGTCGAGGGCTGGCGCTTCCGCCACCGCGTGCTGACCCCGATCTCGGTGACCGACGCCGGCGAGGTGCAGAGCTTTGCCGGCTGACACCGCCGCTGGCGCTGCCGGCCGCTGGGACTACATCATCGTCGGCGCCGGTTCCGCCGGGTGCGTGCTGGCCGAGCGGCTGACTGCCGATCCTGCGACAAATGTGCTGCTGATCGAGGAAGGGCCGCCGGCCGATGGCATGATGATCCGCATGCCGCTGGGCTTCGCCCGTGTCCTCGCCAACCCGGCGCGCGCGTCCTGCGCCGTTTCCGCGCACGACCGCGGGGATCCGGCCGCCTCGCCGGATTTGTGGATGCGCGGCAAGCTGCTGGCGGATCGAGCGCGGTCAACGGTCGCCGGCCTGAACAATTGCGGTGAATTCGTGTTCCGCATCTTGTGACGGAAAAAGCCGCCGGCGCACGCAAACAGCACCGCTGGGCTCGCGAGCCAGGCGGGGTTGCGCTACATCACGCATACCGTCTCAAATCTCGACGACTGGAACTGCTGGAGCCGGTAGATTAAGCTTGGGCTCGGCCCTCCGATGGACGGCCCTTGCTGACGGTTTACGGTTCGAAGATCACCGGCACCTCGACGAACCCCGCCAGGAACTCCGCATAGGATCGCTTGCAGCCCGCTTCGTCGATGCGATAGCGGGGCGCGGCGCGCAGCACCTCCTGCACCATGATCGTTCCGAACGCCGGCCCGAGATGCGCGCCGAGGCAATAATGTCCGCCAATTCCGAATGACATGTCGCGCCGCTGCTTGCGATGCATGTCGTAGCTATCCGCGCGCTCGAAATGCTTTTCGTCGCGGTTGGCCGAGGCGTAGATCATCAGGATTTTCTGTCCCGCCTTGATATGGCGGCCGGACAATTCGAAATCCTTGGCGGCGACCCGGGCCAGCATGTTGGTAGGCTGGTCCAGCCGGCAGGTTTCGAGGAAAGCGGCGCGCGCGAGGGCGGGGTCGCGGATCACGGCCTCGCGCTGGTCGGGATGCCGCGCCAGGTAGTAGAGCGTGCCGGCGGTGGCCATGGGCGTCGTTTCCGCCCCGGTTATCAGCAGCACGAACAGATCGCCCATCAGTTGCTCGTCAGTCGTGGGCTGCCCGTCGATGGTGCCCTCCAGCAACCTCCTGCTCTGCCCGGTGGCTTTCGACGGATCGGCGCGCAACTGGGCGACCCAGTCCGCCAGATAGCCGAAAAGATGGCCCGCCGCCTCCTGGTTCAGCGCCGCGGTGGCACCCGACTGCCCTTTCTCGCGGAACATCATCTGCTGGAGCCATCGGCTGATGGTCTCGGCGTCGGACATCGGCAGACCGAGATTGTGCATGGAATTCCGGCACATGACCGGACGCGCATAATCGTTGTGCGCGTCCATTCGGCCCTGCTTCAACAGCGGATCGAGGACCGACCGCGCCAGCGCGCGCGCGCGATCCTGCTCGGCGCGGATGGCCGCCGGTCCATATTGCGGGGCGACCAGCTGCCGCCACTTGCGGTGAACGGGCGCATTGGCGGTTGCAAAGCTGGCGGGCGACGGCTCGTTCAGCAGTACCTGCCCCGGCGAGCCGCCCTGCGAGAAGTCGAGCACATCCTCGCGCAGGCTGGCCTCCATCACATCGTCGAACCGCGCAATGGCCCAGGCGTCGTACTTCGGGATGTAGTGTGGCCCACCTTCGGCCCGCATCGCCGCATAGAGCGGCATGGGGTCGGTCATCGCCTCGTCGGAATAGGGATCGTAGTCGACAGTCACTTCGGCCCTCAGCGTGTAGATCGCGCTTGTGCAATGCTCTCCGCATAGGCGCACCGACGCTCCGGAATACGTCCCCCAGGATTAGGTTTCGCGCCTGCCGATTTCGCCAAGGTACGTCAGCGATCTTAGGTGCGGGTCGTCGTCATCCGGGGCGCGGGCGTCGATTTCTGTGCCGGCGTGGATATTGCGAGCGGTCCGCCCCCGATCCAGGCCGACGAAATGGACTACGATCCCGCCGACCACCGCGACCATGCCTCTGTCACGCGTCGACCATTCCGGTCGCCTTTTGCATATGGAAGCCACGATAACCGGCTGCGGTCACCTCGTCACAGGCTTTCCCATAGCCACCCAGACCGGCGAGGTAGAACATGAAAACCCTTGGCTTGCCGGGGATATTGGCCCCTATCGCCCAGGAATCGGCCTTGGGGTAGAGCGTGTAGCTCGCCACCATATTCACATGATCGACCCATTCGGACTGCGCTTCGGGCGACGCGTCGATCGTGGCGTATCCGTTCTGGCGCGCATGTTCGATGCAGGACGCCACCCAGCGAACCTGCTGCTCGATCGCCAGGGGAGTATTCACGATGATGGACGGGCTCTGCGCGCCATCGAGGGTGAACATGTTGGGGAAACCGGCTACGCTGAGACCGAGATAGGTACGCGGCCCGTTCTGCCAGGCGTCCTGCATCGTCACGCCGTCGCGCCCGGTAATGCGGATCTTGAGCACGGCCCCCGTCACGGCGTCGAAACCGGTGGCGAGCACGATATCGTCGAAGGGATAGGTCTCTCCGCCGGCCACGATCCCCTCTTCGGAAAAGCGCTCGATCGGGTTCTTCCGGGCGTCGACCAGCTTCACATGCGGCAGGTTGAAGCTTTCATAGTAATTGACGTCGAGACACGGGCGCTTCGCGCCGAGGGGATAGTCCTGTGACGTCAAGGCCGCCGCGGTCTTCGGGTCTTTCACCTTTTCGCGGATCTTGCGCTTCACGAAATTGGCGGCCTCGGCGTTGGCGGCCTCATCGATGAGAATGTCGCTGAAGGACATGAGGAAGCCGAAACCGCCCATGATCCAGCGGCGCTCGAATTCCGCCTCGCGTTCCTCGGCAGAGACCTCGAACACCTTCTTGGGGTTGGGCGACAACACCATGCCGCCGGCAGAGGCATAACGGACATCGCGGTCCGCCGGGAAACGGGCATGGGCGGCGGCCTGATCGTCCGGGCTCATCACCTGGTTGGTGACGGGCATGCTGTAGGCCGGTGTCCGCTGGAAAACGGTGAGTTGGGCGGCTTCCTGGGCGATCATCGGCGTGCATTGGATGCCGGAGGAACCCGTACCGATCACGGCCACTTTGCGGCCCGAAAAATCCACCTTTTCGTGCGGCCAGCGGGCCGTATGCAGGATGCGGCCCTTGAAGCTGTCCAGGCCTTCGAATTGCGGGGTGTTGACCGCAGTGAGCGGGCCGACTGCCAGCAGCAGCCAGGTAGCGGACAGCGTTTCGCCATTGTCGCAACCTACCCGCCAGGCATTGGCGGCTTCGTCGAAGCTGGCGGATTCGACGCGCGTATTCAAAGTGATGTCGCGGCGCAGATCTAGCCGATCTGCCACATAGGCCAGATATTTCTGGATCACCGGCCCTTCGGAATAGCGCTCCGGCCAGTTCCAGCCGGCTTCCAGCTCCTCCGAAAACTGGTACTGGTAGTCCAGACTTTCGACGTCGCAGCGCAGGCCCGGATAACGATTCCAGTACCAGGCCCCGCCGACATCGGAACCGGTCTCGATCAGCCGGGCCCTGAGACCGTTTTCTCGCAGCCTGTGCAGCATGTAGAGGCCGGCGAAACCGGCTCCGACGATGATGGCATCCGTTTTCTCACCCATGTGCTTCTTGCCTCGCTTGATGTGTGTGCCGATGCTTGTTCGCGCCGCATTCCAGTTTGGCGCAAGCCGGGTTGCCGCGCGCGGAGAGTCTATGGCGGTCAGCCCTTGACGGGCCATTCCAGTTGCAGGGCCAATACGCTGGAGACCATGCCGGTCGCCATCATCGGGGTGGTTCCGGGCTTGATGGAAAACTTCGGGATGCGCCTTAGCCATTCTTCCAGAAAAATCCGCAGTTCCCGCCGCGCCAGAGACGCGCCGACGCAGGTGTGCGGGCCGGAATCGAAACTGTTGTGATGCCGGACGTTGCTGCGTGAGAAATCGACGACCAGCGCATGCGGAAATCGCGCTTCATCGAGGCCGACAAAGACGTTGGCGACCAGCACCATGTCACCCTTGCGGATAGGCGCGCCGCGCCAGTCCATGTCGTGGCTGGCGACGCGGCCGCTGTTGGCGATGGGATAGCGGCGGAGTAGCTCCTCCACCACAAGCTTCATGAACTCATCGTCATCCAGAGACTCGACGATCTGTTCCCGATCCTTCGGGTTCATCGCCAGATGGCGGATGACGAAGCCGAGCATGGCGGCCACCGTGTCGAGCCCCGCCAGCGTCACCGTGCCGGACATGGTGAGCGCATCCCTGAAGCAAATCCTTTCGCCACCGATGTCCGTATTGACCATCAGGCTGATCAGGTCATTGCCGGGCTTTTCGCGCCGCGCGGTGACGATGGGTGTCAGATAATCGAGAATCTCTTTCCAGGCGATCACCCGTTCTTCTGCGGAAGCGCCGCGGGTCAGCGCTTCGGCCATCGGCAGCAACGTGACCCGATCGGCGCGGGGAAGGTCGACCAGGTCCAAGAACACGAGAATCGGGAAGACCTTGCCGAATTCTTCCACGAAATCGCACTCGCCCCGCTCCGCGAAGGTCTCGATCAGTTGCACCGTGATCCCGCGCACCTTGTCTTCCATCTGCGCCATCACCTGCGGCAGGAAGGCGCGGGTGAGCGGACGGCGCAGGAACTCATGTTCGGGCGGGTCGGACATCATCGGCAGGCTGCGGCCGCCCATGTCGAAATTCGGGATGCTTTGCTGCGAACGGTCGAAGTTTTCGGTGTCGTTCTGGATTGCGCGGATGTCTTCCGGCCTAGTCACGACCCAGTGCCCGCCATGGCGCGGCGTCCAGAAGATATCGCCCGAATCGCGAAAGGCCATGAAGGCGGCCTGAGGGTCTTTGGCGTTGGTCAGCGGCAGATTGTAGAGGTCGAGATCGACGACCATGTCCGCGGGGATATGGGCTGGGACGGCGGTGCCCCCCACTTGTTGCGCCATGTCCGGCTCCTCTGACTCACATTTTCCTTGATTTCGATACTAACCAGTATCATTGGATGCGCAACTCAGAATCGCGAGGGATGTGATGGGTAATCTTTCTGCCGAAGCAGGCCATCCGTTCGGCACGGCCGGGGAGTTGCTTGCCAGGCATCAGGATTTTTCGGATCCCTATCCGCTGCTGGGCTGGCTGAGGGACAATGAACCCGTCGCCCCGGCGGGGGATATGCGCTTCGTCACCCGTTATGACGATGTCGTCGCGGTCTATCGCGATGAACGCTTCAGCCGTGCGCGCCAGGCGGAAGCCGAAATCAACGCCAATACCGGCGATATCGGGAATGACCAGGATCTGGAGAACGCGCGCCGGGCGTTTACCTCCATGCTGATCCACATGGACGAGCCCGATCACAGGCGGATGCGCAATATCCTCGAAGGCGCCTTCAAGCCGAGCAGCGTGGTTGCGTGGATCCCGCGGGTAAAGGCGATCACACATGAGCTGATCGACAGGGTGCGGGACAAGCCGCGATTCGACGTCCTGAAAGACCTGGCCTTTCCGCTGCCGGAAAAGGTCATGTGCGAATTGATGGGCGTGCCGCACGAAGACCACGCCCTGTGGGGAGCGTGGACGGATGCGATCGTCCGGGCGCCTCGCACCTATGCGCCGAGCGCGGAACAGATCGCCAAGATCCGCGATGCGCAGCGCAATTTCTATTACTACTTCCGCGATCTGGTGCGGCAGCGCTCGAAGAACCTGTCCGACGATCTGGTTTCGGTCCTGATCCGCGCGGAGAACGAGGGCGACAAGCTGAGCGAGCTGGAAGTGCTCGGCACGCTGCAACTGCTGATCATGGCGGGCCATGAAACGACCGCGAGCCTGGTGGTGAACGGCACCTACCTCCTGCTCAAGCACCCGGACCAGTATCGCCTGCTGCGCGAAGACCCGGAACTGGTGCGCGCGGCGGTGGAAGAGATGCTGCGCTACGAAAGCCCTTCGCACTGGTCCTTGCCGCGCGAGGCACTTGTCGATGTGCCCATGGGCGATGATGTGATTCCGGCCGGGGCCCCGGTGGTCGCCGCGCTCAATTCCGCCAACCGCGATCCCACCCGCTTCGCGCAAGCGGACCGGTTCGACATCACCCGCAAGAACAATTTCCACATTGCCTTCGCCGCGGGGCCGCATTTCTGTCTGGGCAACCAGCTGGCCCGGCAGGAAGCCTGCATCATGTTCAAGGCGATGGTCACGCGCTTGCCCGAACTGCACCTGGCCGAAGAGCCGGAACTGAAGGACAGCTTCGTCAGGAGTTACGAATCCCTGATCGTCACTCAGGGCTGACGGGTAGATGGGAGTGGGCACCGCCAGGGGGCTGTGCCAGACAAGGCCCGCAGCGAAAGATCGCGGGAGAGATACATGACCGGAAGCATCCCGTCCGCGGTGGATGTGGTGGTGGTGGGCAGCGGCGCAGCCGCTCTGGCTGGCGCGATCACCGCCGCGGATGCTGGCCTGTCAGTCCTGATCCTGGAAAAGACCGACAAATGGGGCGGCACGACGGCCTGTTCCGGCGGTGGCATGTGGGTGCCCAATCACCCGTTGATGGCCGAAAACGGCATGGCGGACAGCCGCGAGGAATCGTGGGATTATCTGACACATGCGGTAGGCGATTGCGGTCCGCCGACAGCACCCGAGCGCATGGCGGCCTTCATTGATGCCGGCCCCGAGATGGTTGCCCATTTCGGCGATCTGGGGATGCGCTGGGAATTCACCTATTACCCCGATTATTATCCGCAATTACCGGGCGCCAAGGTGGGCCGGGGCCTCGCTTGTCCGATCATCGACGGGAGCGGGCTGGGCGGGGACCTCAAGACCCTGCGGCAGCAGGATCATCCCATTCCGCTGGTGTTCGAACGGCACGAATTTCTGGCCCTGCTCGCACCCTTTCGCAAGCTCGGCCATTTGTGGACGCTGGCCCGGATCTTCGCGCGCACGCTGCGCTGGAAGCTCTCTGGCCGGACGGCCCTGCTGGCCGGGCGTGCCACCATGGGCGAACTGATGCGGCTGGCCCGAAAGAGCGGTGCCGACCTGCTGCTGGAGGCCGATGTCGAGGCGTTCGAACGCCATGACGGGCGGGTGGATAGCGTGCTCTTTCGTCACAACGGGCGGCATGTCCGCGTGCAGGCGCGCAAGGCCGTGCTGGTGGCGGCAGGAGGCTATTCTCGCAATGATGCCTTCCGTCGCCGTTATCAGCCGATGGGCGGAGAATTCACCACCACCGCCCCTGGCGATACCGGCCAACCGATCGAGGCGGCGATGGCATTGGGCGCGGACACGGCGCTCATGGAGGAAGGCTGGTGGATGCCGGTGGTTCGGCTGCCGGATGGCACCAATTCCCTGACGCTCACGGAACGGTCGCTGCCGCACAGCCTGATCGTCGATCAGCATGCGCAGCGCTACCTGAACGAGGCGCAACCCTATTGCGATTGCGGCCGCGCGATGCTGGACCATGCCGGCACCGAGGCCAGTTGGCTGATCATGGATAGCCGGCACCGGGACAATTACGCCTTTACCTATCTCGGGGCGCGCCAGATGCCGCGGGATTGGCTGGACGGCGGGTTCATGATCAAGGCTGCCAGCCTGCGCGAACTGGCCGGAAAGACCCGGCTGGATGCCGCCGCGCTTTCCGCCACGATCGACCGCTTCAACGGTTTTGCCCGCAAGGGCGTGGACGAGGACTACCAGCGCGGCGGCAATCGGTTCGACAATGGCTGGGGCGATCCCTTCCATGGCCCCAATCCCAATCTCGGCACGCTTGAGAAACCGCCCTTCTATGCCATACGCATCTGGCCCGGGGACCTGGGAACCAAGGGCGGCTTGCTGACGGATGGCGATGGCCGCGTGATGGATCGCGACGGCAATCCGATCGCCGGACTTTACGCCGCGGGCAATTCCGCCGCCAGCGTGATGGGAAGATGTTATCCCGGACCCGGCGGAACGCTTGGACCGGCGATGGTCTATGCATGGCGGGCGATGCGCCATGCCGCTGGAGAACAGGGCGAGGTGGCATCATGATCGACGCGGCTGATTTTGCGGAACTGCAGCAAGTGGTGTGGCTCTACACCCATGCGATCGACGATCGTCGCTTTTCCCGCGCGAACGAAGTGTTCACCGAGGACGCAACGGTCGATTTCAGCGACGTGGGCGGAGGTATCTGTATCGGCCTGCCGGCGATCAAGGAGTTCTGGCGCAAGACCCTGAGCACCGAGGTGATCCACCTCGCCTCCAATATCGTGGCCGATCTGCGGGAGGATGGGACGGTCGACATGCTGTCGCGCGCGCTGGTCAGCACCGTGGGCGGCGCCATCAGCAATGTCGCCTACACCGATATCGCCTGCCGTACGGACAAGGGCTGGCGCATTCGTCACCGCCATATCGCCGTGCGCGTCAACGCGCCCACCGTTCCGGAAAGCTGAGTTCGAAAAAGGCCTTCAGTCGTCTCCCGCGCCGATCATCGCCTCGGTTATGCCGGCGCCCTGCATGAAGATCCGGTAGACGTCTTCCGCCCATTCGGCGCTGTCCGGCTCGGTCGAACCCAGCAGCTTCAGGAAGCCGCCGACGGACATGCTCATGAGGATCAGAGCTTCGCGGTGCGCCTGTTCGCGGGAAATGCTGCCCGCGCAAATCCCGTAGAAATAGTCGGCCACCGGCCGGTAGATATTGAGCGTGTCCTCCAGCATGGTGTTGGCGATTTCGGGAAAGGAGCGGCATTCCGCAATTGCCATCTGGAGCGATCCGAAATCGGTTTCGCCGCTGGCCTGCTGGCACTGGCGGATGATGGCGAGGATGGTTTTCCTCGGGGACTCGCCCTTGTCGACAATGGCCTGGAAGCTGTTCAGCAACTCCCGCGCGCCGCGCTGAGTAGCCTCGAGGAACAAATTCTCCTTGCCGCCGATCTGGCGGTAGATGGTCATCTTGCTGATGCGGCAATTGCGGGCGATGCGATCGAGATTTGCCGCGGCGAAGCCATGCGTGGTGAATTCGTCCATGGCAGTGTCGAGCAACAGATCGCGACGTCGCGCGGCTTCGGTCGCGCTCACGCGCCCGGGCCGAATGCGGGCTAATGTCGGAGATCCATCACTCATAGGTCAGGATGGACCTTAGGGTGTACCGCATGGATTTAACAGGGGCGGGAGAGGCTTTGCGGCCTGAGGGCGGCCCGGATCCTCTCCCACGACAACCGTGGCTCAGACGGCGATGGGCCTGAGCAGCGCCTCGGTGCCGCCATCGGTGAAGAGGATCTGCCCGAGGAGGTAGTTCCCCTCCAACTCCGCCAGGAAGGCCACCGCCTCGGCGACTTCATCGGCCTCGCCGAAGCGGCCGACGGCGTTCGGCTGATAGGTGGCGAGCATCCGCCGCCCCTCTTCGCTGGAGAAGACGATGTCGTTCATCGGGGTGTTGATCACGCCCGGCGCGATCGCATTGAGGAGAATGCCGGAACCGGCCCATTCCGGCGAAACGGCCGCGCGGCGCAGCCACTGCCCGAGCGCGCGTTTGCCCGAGCAGTAACAGACATTTGCATCGGCCGTCAGGCTTGCGAGCACCGTCTGCTCGTCCTTTTCCAGCAGATCGGTGATCAACCCCTCGTCCATGCTCGGCAGCAGCATCGCCGTGGAGCAGAAGGTGATGGCGCGCGGCGCCGGGGAACGGGCGAGGAGGGGGCGCAACCCCTCGAGCGTGGCAATCGCGCCGTAATAGTTGATCGCGATCATGGCGTGCGGCTGCGGTACGCTAGCAATCGCCGCGGAAGCCACGACGGCATCGATTCCCTGGGGAGATGCGCGCTCGACCGCCTCGATCATCGCGGCGCGCCCGTCCGGCGTGCTCAGGTCGGCGACGATGTCATCCGCTCCACCCTCGCGACGATCGACCCCGATCACCCGGTGCCCCCGCCGACGGAACCGCTCCGCGGTCGCCTTGCCGATCCCCGATGCCGAACCGGTCACGACCATGGTCTTGCTCATCAAACTACCCTCGACGCTGCCCGCCCTGGTGGGCTCAAACGCGGTCGCCTTGCCACGCGGGAGCATCGCGCGCGTCGTCCGAATGCATGTGCGCGCTTTGCGCAAATCCTTATAGGCAAGTCTTAGGCAGCAGAGGCCTTTGACGATCATGACCGATCCTTTGAACCAACTTGTGGACCATGTGGCGATTTGCGAACTCAAGGCGCGTTATTTCCGCGCGGTCGACACCAAGGACTGGGACACGTTCGAGACGCTTTTTGCGGATGATGCCGTGCTGAGCGCGCCGGATGACGGGCCGGGCCTCGTTTTTTCCGGCCGTGCGGCGGTCAGGGCCGGCGTCTCCTCCTCGCTCGAGGGAGTTGCGACGATCCACTTCGGCCACATGCCGCAGATCGGCTTCGACGGGCCGGACGAGGCGCATGGCGTCTGGGCGATGGAGGACGAGCTGTTCTTCGACGACGCGCCGGCATCCCCGATCGCCTATCTTCACGGCTACGGCCATTATCACGAGCGCTATGTACGGATCGAGGATGCGTGGAAGTTCCGCAGCGTCGAATTGCGCCGGCTGCGGGTAGAGACCCGCCCGCGCTGAGCGGTCTCGCCATCTCGCCCGGCAAGACGACGCAAGCTGTTTGCCGGGCCTGCACCTATCCCGGCAACTGCAGGCAGGGACGAGGGGTGGCATCGTTAACGGAATTTCCCAGCACCAGAGCACATTAGGCGGCCCGTCCAGCTTGGCGAGTCGCCACGGGCCTCGCCTATCCGGCGGAGGCCAAGCGTGCGCGTCGCGATCCGAAGGCGGCATGCTGGTCGAGGCCACTGTCGATGTAACGCCCGGCGGGCCGGCACAGCGACGGAATTGGGAGGCAACGGGGCGAAGCCCTTGTCGACGCGCCCGCGAGGCGGGATCACCCAGGCGCCGGACGCGCCGATATCATGGGCCCCAGCGCGAAATAGGCGTCGCTGTCCATCGCCGGGCCGGGCGCCGAACGGTTGTAGAACCGGTCCATGTCCTGCGGCGTGGTGCGTTGCAGGGATTCGCCATCGAGCCGCATGAAGGCCATCATGACCTTGAGCGCGCGTGCCGTCGCCGGACGTTTGTCGATCTCCGACCGCCATCGCATCAGATGCCTGAAATCGTCCGGCGCAAAGCCGTGCCGTTCCATGTAGGCGGTCCAGGGATACATCGCGATGTCTGCGATCGAATAGCTCGCGCCGGCCAGATAGGCGTTGTCCGCAAGCTGCCCGTCGATCCGCTCATAGACGAACCGCGCCTGGTCGCGATACCGGCCGTAGGCATAGCCGTCCTTCTCGGCGGGCAGTCCCTGGAAATGGTTCATCTGCCCCAGCATGGGCCCGGCGAGTGCCATCTGGACCGCGAGCCAGGTCAGCACCTGCCAACGGCTTGGGTCATGCGCTTCCCGCGGCAGGAGGGCAGGGGCGTAGTTTTCGGCAAGGTAGATGAGAATGGCGCCGCTCTCGAACAACGCGCGGCCCGCCAGAGGCCCGTTCGGATCGATGATCACCGGAACCTTGGCCAAGGGGTTCAGCTTCAGGAAGTCGTTCCTGTGGTTTCCGCCGCACATCACCGGGACATGCTCCGTCCGGTATGGCAGGCTGGCCTCTTCGAGCATCAGGGCGATCTTGAAGACGTTGGGACTGAACATCCCGTGTAGCGTGATCATCGGCCCTTCCTCGATGACGGGACGAAGCGTCGCCGCTTCGCCACCGGCAGGTCAGTCCTTGTGGACGACCTCATGCTGCATCCGGCCAGCCAGAAAGGCCGGCCAGTCCGGGAAGACCGCGCGGTCGACGAGCTCGATATAAGGCCCGTCCTTCATTTCATGATAGGCGAACCCCATCATCGCGCCGTCGTGCTGCGCGCAGGCGATCTTCGGGCAGCCCCGCGCTTCCAGATCGGCTGAAGCGGCAGCGAGATCGTCGACCCAGTAGCCCAGATGATGCAGCGGCCGTCCCTCGGCCGGCGTCCAGAAAGTGCCGGGCAGCGTTTTCACCAGTTCGATGCACGGCTGCTGCTGGGAATAGATCGCATGGGAATGCAGTTCCATCTCGCCATGGTCGCGGGTCCAGATCTGCACCGTGACGTTGATGAGCGGAGACCATGTCACCCCCATCTGCCGGCCGTAGCGATCCATCGCCGCGTCGAAGTCATCGACGACGATGCCGATATGGTAGAGGTCTGCCTGATTGAGCATCGTGGTCCCGCTCCTGTCGGTTTTCAAAGTTGAATCCAGGGAAAATGCCGCAGAGGCATCGTCTCGATGGACTAAGCCTCGAGCCGCCGGATGGCCGCAAGATCACCGACAGCCTCAGCTTCGTTCGGACTGGCCGGATGCTTGTTCCGCGTGGCGAGAAACAGTGTTCTCGGCCCGACGAGCAACGGCCGCCTGATGCAATCGGTCAACGGCGGGATCGCCGGCTGACCCACGAAATGTCTGCGCGAGGAATTTTGAAGATGGCCTGACGGTAAACCGGCGTTCCGACAGTCTGAGTCAAAAAAACACCTGATCCGCAAGCCAGGAAGAACCATGGTGCCGCCGAAGCATCAGATCCCAAGCCCCCTCCGACCGCTACGCCCAGCACGAACCGTCAACGCCGAAAAAATAGGTTCTTCGATCCGTCCAATTTCAAACTGAGACACTACCAGGGAATCCATTACCTTGTTATGCAACAAAGCCGGTGATAAGTCTTGCTATCCATGGCTCGCGGTGACGCTGAGGCCAAGTGATGATGCGCGCCCAATAGGCGCCGTTACATGCTATTCAGTCAGAAAGAGCGTGATCCGGTTGCCAGCCAAGCGCGATCGAAATTCTTTCGGCAGTCTCTTTTAATTCCGCCGTCGCTTCCTCAATCGAAACCAGTTGCGAGCCGTCAATCAGTTCAAGGAACGGCACGGTCAACGCCGCCAGCAACTCTCCGCCAAACCCGAATATCGGGAAGCTGATATCGGTAACTCCGCGCGTGACCGGGCTTTCTCGCAAGTTATGACCGCGCGCGCGGACCTCTTTCAGGCGCCGCATCAGCGACGTTTGCCCGATCGGTTCTTTCCGCAGTGCCGCAGCGCGACTAATCATTTGCTCGCTGGTCTCTTCTGACACGAAAGCTAGCAGCACGTTGCCCGAGCAGGCTCGTATGAGATCAATCGAAGCGCCTACACGCAGAGCAAAGCCGCGCGTTCCAGGATTTTCCTCGCGCGCTATTACCAGACCTTCGGCAGCCTGCGCCACCACCAGGTGGCACGACTGGCCGATTGCCGCAGCCAAAGACTGCATCTCAGGCTGCGCGGTTACAACGAGCTTGCGCGCGGGCGTGGCGCGATAAGCGACATCCAGGAATTTATAGGTGACGGTGTAGCGGTCGTTGACTTTCGACTTTTGAAGATATCCAGCCTCTTCTAGCACGACCACGATGCGGAACAACTCTCCCAGCGACCGACCCAGCTCTGCGGCCATCTCGCTTGCCAGCAAACCTTGCGGATTGTTGGCAAGCAACTCGATTATAAGAAAGGCCTTGTCGAGCGCGGGAGCCTTGTAGCTTCCCTTTCGATTGACCGTGGCGCTGTCCAGCTTTGGCATATTTTCCCACATCACTCCTGTGACAGCCGGTCTAACGATAATCGACCGCCCACGGAAGGCCCCAACCGGCCGTGGCCCGAACGATACGATGCGCGCGGCGGGATTTAGATTGTCACGACCGCCTTTAGCACAGTTTCGTGTTCCGCCAGCAGGGCGGGGAAGCCCTCTGCCAGATCTGCGAGCTTCGCGCGATGCGTCAGAATCTGGTCCGTCGGGATAGTGCCGTTGCGGATAGATTCGATGACCTGCTCGAAATCTGCGTGTAAAGCGTTCCGGCTGGCGAGCAGTGTAGTCTCCCGCTTGTGAAACTCGGGGTCGGCGAATGTCAGATTGTCGAGGCACAGCCCCACGAGAACATATGTGCCCGCGTGGGCGACGTGGGCCAGACCGGCATTCATGGCCGCCGCGCTGCCGGTGGCGTCGAAAACATAATCGAACATTTCGCCGTTGGTGATTTGTGCAAGTTCGGCCGACGCATCGGGGCCCGCTATGACGCATGAATCAAAACCGAAGCTTTCGGTTGCCTTGGAAAGCCGGGTCGCGCTTCTGTCGAGCAATGTGACGGAGCCGGCTCTGGCGATACGGGCAAACATCGCGCAGCCAATACCTATTGGGCCAGCACCGGTGACCAGAACGCGCGCGCCTCCCGCGACTTGCGCGCGGCGGACTGCATGGGCTCCTATGGCGAGAAACTCTACCATGGCTGCCTGATCGAGCGTGAGCCCGGGGGCGGGGATTACCGCTGCGGCGGGTACGGCAAGATATTCCGTCATGCCGCCGTCAGCGTGAACGCCCAATACGCTCACACGCATGCAGCAGTTGGGTCGCTCGCGCTGGCAGGCAACGCATTCACCGCAGGGGAGATAGGGGTTGACCGTGACAATCTCATTTACCCTTAGCCCACTTTCAAAAGGGGTTTCTATAACTTCCGCGGCCAGTTCGTGGCCGATCAGTCGCGGGTAGGAAAAGAAGGGCTGGTTGCCGGTGAATATGTGAAAGTCGGTGCCGCAAACGCCCACACGGCGAATGCGCAGCAATACCTCTCCCGGCCCTGCCTTGGGATTTTCCCGCTCTTCGATGCGAACCTCGTTCGGTCCGACGCATACTAGTGCCTTCATATGGTCCTCACGTTCCAATAGTCGCTGGATTTTGTGGCGCCGGAAGCTTGCCTTGGGCGCGCGCATACAGATGCTTGCAACCTTACTATCATATATGCAACAAAAATGCAGAATGAAGTTTGGAGAGAAGTGATGAGCCAGCGAAAATGCTTTGCCTTGGACCTGGTGGACGACGCCGAGCTTGTTGCGGCTTATGAGGCTGCTCATGCCCCCGGCGCCGTGTGGCCGGAAGTCATTGCAGGTATTCGCGCGAAGGGTTTTCTGAACATGGAAATCTGGCGGGTGGATGATCGATTGTTCATGGTCGCAGAAGTTTCCGACGCATGGCCCATACCGCTCGATCCATCGCAGGCTGAGGTGGATGGCCGGTGGGAAAGTGTCATGGACCGGTTTCAGCACCCGCTTCGGAGCGCGGCCGACGGTGAAAAGTGGCGACCGATGCAGCGGATATTCGCGATGGAGGAGCAGTAAGGCTGCTGCGCGCACCGGTGCCGCGATGCGGGCCTGGAGTGCGTAGAGGGCGGTCAGGTCCGATATCGCTCCCGCGCGTCAGATGACATGCTCAGGGCCAAAGGCGGTTGACAATATCGTATATGATATTATAAAACTATATATGATACCAATAAGGCATGTTCGGGAGAATGGTGGTGTCTGGACAAAACAGGGTCGCTCACCGCGCTGATCCGAGCTGTATCGCACGCCATCCGGCATGCCCCATTTGCCATCGACGGGCACATCGCGCGCACCGGATGGAGGAACTTTAATGGCCTTGTCACCAACCAACATGACCGGCGGCGGTCCGCGCCTCAATGCCGCCGACGCTGGTCGCAGCTTCACGGCGGCGTTGGTCATTACCGTGTCCCTGTTCTTCCTTTGGGGCATGGCCAACAATCTCAATGACATTCTGATCGCTCAGTTCCGCAAGGCATTCGCTTTGTCGGATTTCGGGACAAGCTTCGTCCAGCAAGTCTTCTACCTTGGCTATTTCCTCTTTGCGGTTCCAGCGTCGGCAGTCATGAGGCGCTTTGGATACAAATCCGCCATCGTAACCGGATTGACTCTGTATGGCTCCGGGGCGCTGCTATTTTATCCGGCGGCAATTGCGGGGATGTACCAGCTCTTCCTGCTTGCCTTGTTCGTGATCGCATGTGGCCTCGCCTTTCTGGAAACCTCCGCTAATCCCCTGATCACGGAGTTGGGCGATCCGCGTTCTGCAACGAGGCGCCTGAACTTCGCGCAGGCGGCCAATCCGCTCGGGGCGATTGCCGGTATTCTGGTCGGCCGTAATTTTATTCTGTCAGGCATGGAGCATGACGAGCGCACCCTTGCCGCAATGAGTGAGGCAGCGCGTGAAGCGTTTTATCGCACGGAAATACAGGCAGTCGTGATGCCATATTTGGCAATTGCGGCGGTCGTCCTGATGTTCGCGCTGGC
This sequence comes from Rhizorhabdus sp. P4_G5, assembly GCF_056401065.1. NCBI lineage: Bacteria > Pseudomonadati > Pseudomonadota > Alphaproteobacteria > Sphingomonadales > Rhizorhabdaceae > Rhizorhabdus > Rhizorhabdus sp. P4_G5. The sequence goes on from NZ_JBFUKB010000004.1 coordinate 289,253, forward strand.
TGCCATCCTGGTTCCCTTTCCGCGTGGCACCATTGATGCGCATGGCGGCTCGGTAGACGACGATGATGGAGAGCATGTTCCATTCACCGCCGTGTTTCGTCGTCCCCGACTGATGGCTGCCGTGGCCGCTCAGTTCTTCTATGTTGGTGCGCAGGTCGGGTTATGGAGTTACACGATCCGCTATGCACAGGCGAACGCGGGCTTCGGGGAGCGGGCGGGTGCCGACGCCCTCTTCGTCTCGCTGGTGCTTTTTGCCGGTGGCCGCTTCGTCGGCACAGCCCTGATGTCGCGAGTCTCCCCAGTTAATCTTTTGATAATTTTCTCCGTAATTTCCGCTGCACTGTCGGCATATGCCGGGATTGTGGGCGGATTGGGTGGGCTTTACGCGCTCGTCGCGGCCAGCCTGTTCATGTCAATCCAGTTCCCGACGATCTTCGCGCTCGGTGTCGAAGGGCTTGGGCCTCTGCGTAAGGCGGGGTCATCATTGATCGTGATGGCGATCATTGGCGGTGCCGCCCTGACCGCAGCGATGGGCCTCGTATCGGACATCTCCAGTATAACCCGAGCAACACTCGTGCCCGCCGCCTGCTTCGTCGTCGTCTGCCTGTTCGCGATCTACGCGCGTCGGGCGACTGACCGGACCGCACGGCCCACTCGGCGTGATTTAGTAAAGAGAGTTTTATGAAGCGATTGGAAGGTAAACGTGCGGTTGTGACCGGAGCCGGGCAGGGCATCGGCCGGGCCGCCGCTGAATTGTTCGCCGCCGAAGGAGCGGAGGTCCTCGCTCTGGATCGCAACGCGGACGCGCTAGCCGATTTGACCGGATGCTCGATCCATGTTGTCGACCTTGCGAACCGTGCCGCGATTGCCGACTTTGGCGCTGTTGCCGGCGGGGTGGATGTGCTGTTCAACTGCGCGGGCTACGTCGATGCAGGGGTGCTGCTCGATACAGCCGATTGCGGCTATGACCTGTCGTTCGATCTCAACGTGCATGCGATCACGCATATGCTCACGGCTATGCTTCCCGCGATGATCGAACGCGGTGGCGGATCCATCATCAATATGGCTTCTGTCGCCGGCGCCTTGATCGGGGTGGCCAACCGTTACGCCTATTGCGCGTCAAAGGGCGCGGTTGCCGGAATAACACGCTCCGTTGCAGTGGATTATGTTGGGAAGGGCATTCGGTGCAATGCCATCTGTCCCGGGACGGTCCAGTCTCCCTCGCTCGATGAGCGGTTGGCCGCGACGGGGGATGAAGCCAAGGCACGCGCGGCATTCATTGCGCGCCAGCCAATGGGTCGTCTTGGCACAGCGGAAGAGGTCGCAGCACTGGCGCTTTACCTCGCATCGGACGATAGCGCCTATACCACGGGGCAGTTGCACGTCATCGACGGCGGCTGGTGTATGGCCTGATGCCATGGTGACGATCGCTTCCACGACCGATTTTCGCGCGGCAGCACGGGCGCGGCTGCCGCGCTTCCTGTTCGATTATGCGGAGGGAGGCTCTTATGCCGAGCGGACGTTGCACCGCAATATCGCCGATCTTTCCGACATAGCTCTTCGGCAGCGGGTTTTGCGCGACGTGGCGACGATGGATCTCTCGACGACGCTTTTCGGCCGGAAAATGCCGCTTCCGGTGGCGCTAGCGCCGGTCGGAATCGCTGGCATGTATCGTCGGCGCGGCGAGACGCTGGCGGCCCGGGCGGCCAACGCCCGCGGGTTGCCGTTCACGCTTTCCACCGTGGGCTTGTGTGGCATGGAAGAAGTCCGCCGTGCCAGTGACGGTCCGCTCTGGTTTCAGCTCTACGTCTTGAAAGATCGCGGTTTCATGCTCGATCTTTTGGCCAAGGCGAAGGAGCAGGGCGCCGAAGCGCTGGTGTTCACCGTAGACATGCCGGTGCCGGGCGCGCGCTACCGCGATGCCCATTCCGGGATGTCTGGTCCCTATGCAGCGTTGCGCCGCGTAATTCAGGCCATGTTCCGTCCCAAATGGGCGTGGGATGTAGGTTTGCGCGGGCGGCCCCATCGGCTTGGCAACCTTGCACCTGTCTTGGGCAATGCCAGCGGCATGAACGATTATATCGGTTGGCTCGGCGCGAACTTCGACCCATCGATCCAGTGGCGGGATCTGGAGTGGATCAGGGATGCCTGGGATGGACCGCTGATCATCAAAGGTATTCTTGAACCTGACGATGCGCGTTCGGCTGCGGCTTTGGGCGCCCAGGGCGTTGTCGTCTCCAATCACGGCGGGCGTCAGCTTGACGGTGTGCTGTCGAGTGCGCGTGCGCTACCGGCGATTGCCGATGCGGTGGGCGATCGGCTGACGATCCTGGCCGATTCCGGCGTGAGGTCGGGACTCGACGTTGTGCGGATGCTGGCGCTGGGCGCGCATGGCGTCCTGCTTGGTCGTGCGTGGTTGTATGCGCTGGCTGCCCGCGGAGAGGCCGGGGTTACCCGGTTGCTCAATCTCATTGAGAAGGAAATGCGCGTCGCGATGACCCTGACGGGCGTGAACGCCGTTTCGAAAATCGACCAATCCATACTCGTATCTACGAAGGACAACACATGAAGCTTTGCCGCTATGGTGCCCCCGGTGCGGAGCGCCCTGGACTTATCGACAATCAGGGCCGAATTCGTGCGCTTACCGAAGTTGCCGATATCACGGGCGAAACCCTGTCTCCGGCTTCGCTCGCACGGCTGGCCGCCATAAACCCGGATACCCTGCCCCTCGTCGAAGGCGCACCGCGATATGGCGTACCCGTTGCGGGTACGCGCCAGTTTGTCGCAATTGGCCTCAACTATGCCGATCATGCGGCGGAATCGAACCTCCCGATCCCGGAAGAGCCCGTAGTTTTCAACAAGTGGGTTAGCTGCCTGCAGGGGCCGAACGACCCCGTAATGCTCCCGCGCAACTCGGAAAAAACCGACTGGGAAGTAGAGCTGGGCGTTGTGATCGGCACTCGCGCGCAATATGTCGAGGTGAGCGATGCGCTTTCCTACGTCGCCGGCTATTGCACGATCAACGATGTGTCCGAACGGCACTGGCAGATGGAACGCGGCACGACATGGGACAAGGGCAAGGGCTTTCCGACGTTCGGCCCTGTCGGCCCGTGGCTGGTTACGGCCGATGAGGTTGGCGATCCGCAGAATCTTGCGATGTGGCTCGATGTTAACGGCAAGCGCGTTCAGGACGGCAACACGCGCACAATGATCTTTTCGGTGGCCGAGCTCGTCAGCTACTGCTCGCAATTTATGATGCTGGAGCCGGGCGATATCATTACAACCGGTACGCCGCCCGGCGTAGGGCTGGGGCAGAAGCCCGAACCTTGGTATCTGAAGGCGGGTGACGTTGTTACGCTTGGAATAGAAAAGCTTGGCGAGCAACGTCAGGAGTTCGTTGCGCAGACGCAGAGCTGACGATGAGCCACCCGCCGTTCGTCGATGCTCACCTGCACCTGTGGGACAGGGCCTTGGGTGGCGCAGCGCAATTGCGCTATCCCTGGCTGGACGAACCTGCCAGTGCGCCGATTGCCGGAAGCTATAGTTTTGCCGACCATCGACTTGCCGCCGCCGCGTGGAATCTCGTGGGTGCTGTGCATGTCGATGCCGGCGCGCATCCTGACGACGGTGAGCGTGAAACTGACTGGCTTAACCAGATTGCAGACACCGAAGGGCTGCCAACGGCAATAGTCGCACGGGTTGAGCTAAACCATCCCGATGTCGATAACCTGCTCGCCCGACAGGCCGCGCGGCCGCGCGTGTGCGGGATACGCCATCTCGTGAACTGGCATCCCGACCCATCGCGGCAGACCTACGCCAGCGACCTTACACGCGATCTGGCGTGGCGGCGTGGCTTCGGTCTGTTGGCGCAATATGGGCTCAGTTTCGACTTCCATGGTTTTCCGCAGCAGCTAGGCGGACTGATTGAGACGGCGGCAGCTCATCCTGATGTGCCAGTAATTGTGAATCATCTGGGCCTGCCGATATTGTCTGATGGGCTCGGCGCATGGCGTACCGGATTGACGGCGCTTGCCGCTATGCCGCAGGTTTCGATCAAGCTTTCCGGGGCCGGCTTCATTGCTGCGCCGTTTGATCCCGTTGCCTTCTCGCCGATCATCGCGGAGGTGGTGGATCTGTTCGGTACGGACCGGGTGATGATTGCCAGTAACTTCCCGACCGACCGCCTGTTTGCCCCGCTCGATCGGACCCTCAGTGCATATGAGGAAATTCTCCAGGGTTTGTCCGACGACGAGCGGGCGAAGCTTTGGGCTCGCAACGCTAACCGCATTTATCGATTGGAACTTGACCTGTGACTGTCATTGCTCGCCGTCCAGTGGGGTCAACCGGCCTAAATGTTCCGGAGCTGGGCTTCGGAGCCGCGTCTCTCGGGAATCTCTATACACCGGTGTTGGACGCTGATGCGCGGGCCGCCATTGATGCGGCTCTGGAGGCAGGGCTGCGTTATGTCGACACCGCACCGCACTACGGCCGGGGTTTATCCGAACGACGCGTCGGCGACGCGCTCCGGTTGAAGCCTGACACTGTGCTGTCGACCAAGGTCGGCCGGTTGATGATGCCGGATTCCACCGTGGTGGACGACCGCGATCGGGATGGCTTCCGTTCACCTATGCCGTTCATGATGCGCTACGACTATACCTATGACGGGATATCGCGCAGTTACGAACACAGCCTTCAGCGTCTTGGCCTGCCGCGCATCGACCTGCTCTATGTGCACGACATTGGCCGCTACACGCACGGCGATGCCAATGACGAATACTGGCGGCAACTCACGACGGGCGGTGGATTGAGGGCGCTCGAAGAACTGCGCGACAGCAAGGCAATTTCGGGCTTCGGCATCGGCGTAAATGAAATTCAGGTGTGTCTGGACGTCATGGCCGAGGTGCGGCTGGACGCAATTCTGCTAGCCGGACGGTATACACTGCTCGAACAGGATGCGCTTGACGCCCTGTTCCCGGCCTGCGAGGCGGCGGGAACCTCCATTGTGATCGGCGGCCCCTACAACAGCGGCATTCTTGCGACGGGCACCCGGCGCGAGGGCACGATCCACTATGATTATGGCCCTGCGCCGGACCACGTTATCGACCGCGTTCGCCGCCTTGAGGCAGTTGCTGATCGCCACGGGGTCAATCTTCCTGCCGCCGCACTCGCATTCGCGCTCGCTCATCCGCTCGTCGCCAGCGTCATCCCGGGGATAGGCAGCGCGCGCCGGGTTGCCAATACCGTGGAGCTTTACCGGGAGCAAATTTCGGCATCCTTCTGGGCAGAAGTCGCCCACGAGAAACTTGTTCGCGCCGACGCGCCGCTACCGGGACATGGAGCATGAGCGCCGCGGCAATTCGATTGTCACCTGACGATAACGTCGCGGTTTGTTGCCGGCCGATAACCGCAGGCGAAACGATCGCGATAGACGGCGCGTCGGTGATCGCACTCGATTCTATCGACCTTGGACATAAGATTTCAATCTTACTCTTGAAATCTGGAGATAAGATAGTGAAATATGGCGTGCCGATCGGGTCGGCATCCCAAGCTATTCCCGCGGGTAGCTGGGTTCACATCCACAATATGCAGAGCGACTATATTTCGGCGCATCTGAGAGACGCGACAGGAACCCAGTAATGAACCACGTCCCGTTCGAGGGTTGGCTACGTCAAGATGGCCGAAAGGGCATCCGCGACGCCATCGTAGTGGTCTATCTTGTGGAGTGCGCGCACCATGTGGCACGCCGGATCGTTGACCGGATCGATGATCCGCGGGTGCAACTGATAGGTTTTCCCGGCTGCTATCCCAACGACTACGCCTTGAACATGATGAAGGCGCTGACGACGCATCCGAATGTCGGCGGCGTCGTTCTCCTGTCGCTGGGATGCGAGAGCTTCAATCGCGAGGCACTGGCGCGCAATGCAATGGAGCATTCGCGTCCGGTCGAAACCGTGGTGATACAGCACGCCGGCGGCACCGGCCCCGCGATTACCGAGGGCATTGCGGCGGTGGAGCGTGTGCGCGCGGAAGCGGATCGCCGCGCGGTACGTGTGCCTATGGCCGTGTCGGATCTTGTTATCGGCACGATCTGCGGCGGGTCAGACGGGACCAGCGGCATTACCGGCAATCCGGCCGTGGGGCGGGCGTTCGATGCGTTCATCGATGCGGGCGCCAGCTGTGTATTCGAGGAAACCGGGGAAATGATCGGCTGCGAAAGTCATATGGCCAGCCGCGCCTCCACACCCGAAGTCGCTGACGCTCTGATCGCCTCGGTACAAAAGGCTGAAGTCTATTACCGCGCCATGGGATATGGCAGCTTCGCGCCGGGTAATGCCGAGGGTGGTTTGTCGAGCCAGGAGGAAAAGTCCGCCGGTGCCTATGCAAAGTCAGGCAGTCGGCCGATTGACGGGGTGATCGATCCGGCCGAGCCGGTGCCCGGCCCTGGCCTCTACCTGCTGGACGTTGTGCCTCCGGGCGATCCCAAATTCGGTTTCCCCAACATCGTTGACAATGCGGAAATCGGCGAGCTGATCGCAAGCGGTGCTCACGTCAACATATTCATCACCGGTCGCGGTTCTGTCGTGGGATCGGCGATATCGCCGGTTATCAAGGTCTGCGCCAACCCGGCAACCTATCGTCGCATGGAAGGCGACATGGATGTCGACGCCGGCCGCATCCTCGACGGCCGGGGTACGCTGGAGGATGTAGGCCAGGAAATTTACGATCTCGTACTCGCGGTCGCTGCGGGTAGCCAGACCAAGTCTGAGGCTCTGGGGCACTGCGAATTCGTGCTCACCTACAAGGCATCTGCGCCTGCGCGCCCGAAGGAGTGCGCCTGACCGGCGCGACGTGATTGCGCAGTTTGCTTAAGCGCACGACGCAATGCTGGACAAGGCGCTGGTTTGCACTTTCCATCTTTTGCATATTTTGATATTATTAAATCATATATAAAACTATGACAGTATGGACGTGAAAGGAGCCAAGATGCTCTCTCGGCAGATCAGCGCGTTCACCCTTGGGTTGTTTGTTCTCGCATGTGCTAATGCGCCAGCGGCATTCGCGCTCGTGGCCAAACCTGGGGCGCAATCGGTACGGCCGGTCCGCTCTACCGCTGAACTCACCCAAGCGCTCGCCGATGCCCGCAAAGCGCGCATTCGGATCATCCGTCTCGCCGCCGGTCGTTATGCTCTGGGCGCACCCATTGTAATCGATGCCGCGCTATCCGGCACGCCCGCCGCGCCCTTCACCATCGAGGCCGCAGCCGGCGCCCGCGTGGAATTGACTGGCGCACGCGATCTGCCGAAGTTGTCGTGGGAGCGTCAGGCGGATGGGGTCTGGCGCGCCCAGCTCAAGACCAGGCCGTTCATGCGACTGTGGCTGGGCGACAAGGCGCTGATCCTTGCCCGTTATCCCAATTACGATCCCGCGAAGCTGCCATTCGGAGGTGTATCGGCGGATGCAACCTCCGCCGAGCGGGTGGCGCGGTGGTCCAATCCCGCTGGTGCGGTATTACATGCCCTGCACGGTAGCCGCTGGGGTGACGTGCATGTGCCGATCCTCGGTAAAAATCCCGATGGGACGCTGCGTTACGCGTCGGCGGTCGGTAATAACCGGGCTGCACCGCCCAGTTTGAACGAACGGTTCGTCGAGAACGTGCGCGAGGAACTCGATTCCCCGGCTGAATGGTATTACGACCAGAACGCGGGCTATCTCTATTTCAAGCCTGAGGGTAACGGTCCGCYTCCTCCCCGAACGGGGTTTCGTGCAGGAGAATCGGAAGAGTTGATCCGGGTGGTCGGCAAATCCGGCGCGCCCGTGCACGACATTCGTGTTTCCGGGCTGGCCTTCCGCGCTACCGAGCCAACCTACATGAAGACCACCGAACCCCTGCTGCGGTCGGACTGGATGTTTCATCGCGGCGGGGCAGTGTTGATTGCAGACGCTGATCGGGTAACGGTCGAGGGCAGCGATTTTCAGGATCTTGGCGGCAACGCTATCGTCGTCAGCGGTCACGCGCGCCAGGTTGTGATCCGGCGTAACCTGATCGCCCGCATAGGCGCCAGCGCAATCGCTTTTGTCGGGCTTCCCACGGCGGTGCGGACGCCCTTGTTTGAATACAACGAGAACGCGCCTCTCGATAGCATCGACCGGACGCCCGGACCTAAGACCGACGACTATCCTGCCGACAGCATCGCGGAAGACAATTTGATCCACGATACCGGACTGGTTGAGAAACAGTCGGCGGCCGTGCAGATCGCGATGTCGGCGCGTATCACCGTCGATCATAACAGCATTTACCGCGCTCCCCGCGCCGGAATCAACGTGGGTGACGGCACTTGGGGTGGTCACCAGATCACCAATAACGACGTATTTGATACTGTGCGCGAGAGCGGCGATCACGGCGCCTACAATAGCTGGGGACGCGACCGTTTCTGGCATTCCGATCGCGCAGAGATGGATCGCCGAACGATGGCCGAGCGATCGCTCGTCAAGCTTGATGCTCGCGAAACGATCGTGCTTCGCCACAATCGGTTCCACTGCGATCATGGCTGGGATATCGATCTGGACGATGGATCCTCGAACTACCTGATCGAGGACAATCTCATGCTGATGGGCGGGCTGAAGTTTCGTGAGGGTTTCGATCGTACAGCGCGCAACAACATAATGCTTAACAATACCTTTCACCCGCACGTGTGGTTCGCCAACAGCGAGGATGTATTCACTCGGAACATTGTTATGGCGGCTTATCAGCCTATCCTCATGAAGAGCTGGGGAAAATTGGTCGATTACAATTTCTTCGCGACGGCTGCGGATCTCAAGCTTGCGCAGGAAAATGGCACCGACAGTCATTCGGTGGCGGGCAATCCCAAATTCGTCGCACCGGCACGTGGCAATTACTCGGTCGCTGCGGACGTGCCGGCATTGCGCATCGGTTTCCGTAACTTCCGCATGGACGACTTCGGCGTTCGCGATCCCCGGTTGCGCGCGATGGCGGAGAGGCCGAGACTGCCGGAGCCGGTGCTCGCCCCTGCCGCGAACCAGCTTGAAACACCGCGCCCCTTTGCCGGAATGACCGTCAAATCGGTCCAGACTCTGGGCGAGCAGTCGGCGGCAGGCCTGCCGGATATCTTCGGCGTGCTTGTCTTGACCGTGGAGCCGGGCAGCGCGGCCGCGGCCGCAGGTCTCAAGAGCGGCGACGTTATCCGTGCCATCGTCGGGTCGGCTGAAGCCCCCGGGCAGGACGTCAAGACGGCAGCAGCCTTCATCACCGCCGCGCAGGGGCGCCGGTGGCAGGGATCGATAATCGTCGATGTGTTTCGCAACCAACAATCGCAACGCCTTACGCTCTCTTTTCATTAGAAAAGGCAGCTTCCAGTCGCTTCTGAGCGCGTCCGCCCGAGTGCAGACACAGGCGTGCGACGTCATAGGGTTCAATAATGACAGACGCTTGTCTCATACAGTTCGGCACCAGCAGGTTCCTTCAGGCGCATGTCGATCTGTTCGCCTCCGAAGCGGCGGAGGCTGGGCAGGATGTTCCGGAAATTGTCGTAGTCCAGACCAGCGGTGACGCAGCCCGCGCGGCGCGCGTCGCCGCATTTGGACAGCCCGGCGGGTATCCGGTCGTTATTCGCGGGCTCGGGAGAGACGGGCTGAAGATAGATCGGACGGTCACGGTTACTAGTGTAAGCCGCGGCATGGCGGCGTCGCGCGACTGGCAGGACCTTGTAAGGCTGTTCACCACAAGCGCGACTGCCGTCCTCTCCAATGTGGGCGATGGCGGCTATCGCGTCGCCAATGTGGATAGGTCGCTCGCTGTTGTCGAGGGTGAATATGCGCCAAAGTCGTTCCCCGCGATCCTGCTGGCGCTGATGTACGCACGGTGGCGTCACGGCAATTTCGAACCGCTGACGATGCTTCCGTGTGAACTCGTGCAGCGCAACGGCGACACACTCAAGCGGATCATCGTGGATTTTGCGGGCGAAATCGGTGTCGACAATTCTTTCCGCAATTGGCTCGAACAGGACTGTGTTTGGGTAAACAGCCTGGTCGACCGGATCGTATCGGAGCCTATCGAGCCTGTGGGCGCTGTCGCGGAGCCCTACGCGCTATGGGCCGTTGAAAAGCAGCCGGGCTTGTCGATGCCGTTCGCTCATCCCGATGTGGTGTTGACCGACAACCTTGAACACTATGAACGTCTCAAGCTGCACATCCTCAATCTTGGCCATAGCTGGTTGGCGCAGCGCTGGATCGATTCAGGTCGTCCGGTCGAGATGATAGTGCGCGCGGCGCTTGACGACCTGGACACGGCAGACGCCTTAAGTCGTATATTTGTGTCGGAAGTGGTCCCGGGTTTTGCCGCGCATGGGCTGGGTGACCAAGCGGCCGCATACGTCCTGCAGACAATGGCGCGCTTCCGCAATCCCTTCCTCGCCCATCGGATCGCTGACATAGCAAACGATCACGATGCAAAGCTTGCGAAGCGAGTTGGCGAATTTCTCTGCTGGGTAAGCGCCGCCGCAAACCCGCCGGCCATGCCTGAGCTCGCCAAGCTCGCGAGCCATGCGGGAGCGCCGGTCTCGTGACTAGATCATGTGCAGTTGTGTGCTTTGGCGAGGCACTTGGCCGGTTGTCGACCGAGCCGGGCCAGCATTTGCTAGGTTTCGCCAATCGGCTTGAGCTACACGTCGGTGGCGCGGAACTCAATGTGGCTGCCGCGCTCTCTGGTTTCGGCCGTAAAACCACAATCGTCACCGCGCTCCCCGACAATCCACTCGGGGACCGCGCATTGGTTCACCTGCGTTCGTTCGGCGTCGATACCCGCGCCGTGGTTCGTGGGGAGGGCCGGCTAGGGCTCTACTTCGTCGATACGGGTGCGTCGCAACGAGTGTCGCGCATAACATATGATCGTGCGAACAGCATCTTTGCGACACACGACTGGTCTGGCCACGCATGGCGGCAAACGCTAGAGGGTGCCGCGGTACTCCATGTCTCGGGCATTACGCTGGCCGTCAGTACGAACGCATGCAGCGCTGCGTTTGGCGCGATGCGCGCGGCACGAGAGATGGGCGTAATGGTCTCATTCGACGCGAATTTTCGGCCGGCGTTATGGGTAGGACGTGAGGCGGACGGGGCAGCCGCCTTTTCCGAGGCACTCGCCCTTTCTGATCTCGCATTCGTTGATCACCGTGATGCTGCCATGGTGCTTGGCAATTCACCCGGTGCCCCGGTCGAGGTCATGGCCCTGTTTGACGCATTTCCGTACCTGACGCGGATTGCGCACACGTACCGGCGCGCCGAAAGTGTAGGGATTCAGCATCTGGCGGCGCGTTTCGTGACGCGTGCCGGTCAGGACATCACAACTGAGGAGGTTCGGATCGCAGATGTCGTGGACAGAATTGGGAGCGGCGACGCATTTGCTGCCGGAATTCTGTACGCGATACTGTGCGATGATCAGGCAGCCGATATTGCCCAAATGGGCCTGGCGGCGGCGTGTCTCAAGCATAGCCAACGGGGTGATGCGCTTGCAGCGACGGCAGAAGACCTCCGTGGCTTTTGGACGCAATCGGACGTGCGCCGATGAAGCGAGACGAGAACGCTGAGCGCTCGTTGAACAGTCTATGACTTCATGCTTCGACTTGCTGTCGATCTGACCCCTTGTGGTGGTGCGCCGGCTACCGCTCGAACTTCTCGTGTCAGGAGATGACCAAATGCTGCTGCAGCCTATACGCAAGCTCATGGTGGCCAACCGTGGCGAAATTGCCATTCGCGTGTTCCGCGCCGCGACGGAACTCGGCATTCGCACGGTTGCTGTCCACTCCGAGGAAGACAGCCTGTCGCTGCACCGGTTTAAGGCCGACGAAGCCTATCTGCTTTCCGCTGCGGGAAAGGGCGCGATCGGCGCTTATCTCGACATTGCCCAAATCATCGCTATCGCCCGCGAGAATGGCGTGGACGCTATCCACCCCGGCTATGGTTTCCTGTCCGAAAACCCCGATTTTGCTGAGGCTTGCGCGGCGGCAGGGATCACTTTCATCGGGCCTGACCCGCAAACCATGCGGCTGTTGGGCGACAAGGTTTCGGCGCGGCATGTCGCGGTTCGGGCCGGTGTGCCCGTAGTCCCGGCAAGTGAGCCTCTGCCCGGGGATGACGCACTGATCAGCGCTCTCGCAGCCGAAATGGGTTATCCACTCATGCTCAAGGCGAGCTGGGGCGGTGGTGGTCGCGGCATGCGCCCGATCGAGTCTGCGTCCGAGCTGCTGGAGGCAGTGAAATCGGGGCGGAGCGAGGCGAAGGCCGCTTTCGGACGGGATGAAGTCTATCTCGAAAAGTTGATCCGCCGGGCGCGTCACGTTGAGGTGCAACTGCTGGGAGACAGTCACGGTAAGCTGTTCCATCTGTTCGAGCGGGACTGTTCGATCCAGCGACGCAATCAAAAGGTGATCGAACGCGCGCCAGCGCCGTATCTCGATGCGGCAACGCGCACGGTTTTGTGCGAGGCCGCCTTAGCGATCGGACGAGAGACCGGGTATCGCGGTGCCGGCACGGTTGAGTTCCTGATGGACGATGAAACCGGCAACTTCTATTTCATCGAGGTCAATCCCCGCATTCAGGTCGAGCACACGGTGACCGAAATGGTCACCGGCATCGATATTGTTAAGGCGCAGATACGGATCGCCGAGGGTGGTCGCCTTGGCGTCGCCAACGAAACAGGCGTGCCGCCGCAAGAGCAAATCGCACTCAACGGCCATGCCTTGCAGTGTCGTATCACTACGGAAGACCCGCACAATGCTTTCATTCCGGACTATGGCCGCATAACGGCCTATCGCGGTGCCTTCGGCTACGGCATCCGGGTTGATGGCGGAACGGCCTATTCGGGCGCGATCGTTACCCGCCACTATGACCCATTGCTCGAGAAGGTGACAGCCTGGGCACCGACCCCCGGCGAGGTTGTAACGCGCATGGTTCGGGCACTGCGCGAATATCGTATCCGGGGTGTGGCGACCAATCTGGCTTTTCTCGAAAATGTGCTGATGCACCCGGAGTTTCAGGCCAATCGCTACACCACCCGGTTTATTGACGAAACGCCGAATTTGCTCGCCATCGGCAAGCGGCGCGACCGCGCGACGAAGTTGCTGAACTATATCGCGGACGTGACCGTGAACGGGCACCCTGACGTCAAGGACCGGAAGCGCCCCCGTTCGGATCTGCGCGCCGTGAAGGCACCCAGAGCAACCGACGCGATAGCCGATGGTACGCGTCAGGTGCTGGAACGAGACGGCGCGACTGGCCTTGCGAAATGGATCCGTGCGCAGGACCGCGTTCTGGTGACCGACACCACGATGCGTGATGCACACCAGTCGCTCCTCGCAACCCGGATGCGCACCATAGACATGGTGCGCGCCGCTCCAGCCTATGCCCGCCTGCTTCCGCAACTGTTCAGTCTGGAATGTTGGGGTGGCGCCACCTTTGACGTTGCCATGCGCTTTCTGACAGAGGATCCGTGGGAGCGTCTGTTCGCTATTCGGGATGCTGCTCCCAATGTGCTGACGCAAATGCTCCTGCGCGGCGCAAACGGCGTTGGCTATACCAACTATCCCGATAACGTCGTCCGTCATTTTATTCGCGAGGCTGCCAAGGGGATCGACGTATTTCGCGTCTTCGACTGTTTGAACTGGGTCGATAACATGCGCGTCGCGATCGACGCCGTGCTCGAAAGCGGCAAGTTGGCGCAGGGCGCGCTTTGCTATACCGGGGACATTCTCGACCCGGACAGGACTAAATACAGCCTATCCTATTATATCGAACTGGCGCGCCAGCTTGAAGCTGCCGGATGTCAGATGCTCGCCGTAAAGGATATGGCCGGCTTGCTGAAACCAGCTGCGGCGCGCGTTCTATTCTCCGCCTTGCGTGAGGCAACCGATTTGCCGATTGCGTTTCATACACATGATACATCGGGCGCGGCGGCGGCCAGCGTGTTGGCGGCCGTCGAGGCCGGGGTGGACAGCATCGATGTGGCCATGGATGCGATGAGCGGGACGACCTCTCAACCCTGTCTTGGCTCTGTCATTGAGGCTCTGCGCCACGGCCCCCGTGATACGGGACTGGACGCCCGCGCCATCCGCGAGATCAGCACGTACTGGGAAGGTGTGCGCGAACAATATGTCGCGTTCGAAAGCGACCTGCGCGCCGGCGCATCCGAAGTTTACCTCCATGAGATGCCCGGCGGACAGTTTACCAATCTCAAGGAGCAGGCGCGCAGCCTTGGGCTTGAGTCTCGGTGGCATGAGGTAGCGGTTGCCTATCATGATGCCAATCTGCTGTTCGGCGACATCGTCAAGGTAACGCCATCGTCGAAGGTGGTAGGCGACATGGCGCTGATGATGGTTTCGCAAGGACTTCGTCGTGATGATGTTCTCGCCCCGGCGCGCGAAATTGCTTTTCCCGGTTCGGTGGTCGAGATGATGCGCGGCGATCTCGGCCAACCGGCCGGTGGATGGCCGCAGAACATTCAAGAGCGTGTGCTGGGGGATATCAAGCCGATCACGGTCCGTCCGGCTGATCTGCTTGCGGAGTGCGATTTCGCGGCAGAACGTAAGGTTGCCGAGGCGGAGTGCGGCCGTTCGCTGAGCGAGGCAGAATTTGCCAGCTACCTCATGTATCCAAAGGTTTTCGCCGGTTTTGCCCAAGCGATCAATCGCTTTGGCCCTGTCTGGTCGCTTCCTACGCCGGTCTATTTTTACGGGATGTCGGTCGGCGAAGAGATTCATGTTGCCATAGAGCGCGGCAAGGCGCTGGTCATTACGCTCACCGCGATCGGCGAGATTGAAAATGATGGCAGTGTCCGCGTGTTTTTCGAGCTTAATGGGCAGCCGCGCGTGATCGCCGTGACTCATCGTCTGTCTGGCGCGAGTGGGCCCGCCCGCCGTGTCGCGGAGCCCGACAATCCATCGCACGTTGCCGCGCCAATGCCCGGCCTAGTCGTTGCGGTGGGTGCGGTATCTGGCCAGACCGTTGAAGCTGGTGACCGTCTCGTGACGCTGGAAGCCATGAAAATGGAGTCAGCAATCGTCGCGCCCTCTGCTGGCGTGATAGCCGAGGTTCCCGTGAAGATAGGCGATGTGGTTGAGGCTAAGGACCTGCTGATGGTCCTGAACCCAAAGGGCTAGCACTACTTTGGCACTTTAGAATCCTCGATGAGGAGAAACCCCTCCGACTTCAGTCGGATGCTGGCTTCAGCCTTGGACTCGGCAGATAGCGTGTAACCTCTGACGTGCCATCAAGATCATATACGATTTATGAATCGCATATATGTAGGCAAGGCTCCCGGCGCTCAGGCTCAGCAAACCGGCACAGGTCAGGCCCCAAGGCTGATGGGACTTTCCCCAAGATACCGAAGGACGCGTTGCTCGATATCGGCAACTGGCTCGCCGGCATGGCCAGTCCATATACGGGGCAGGCCGCTCGCCCTGGAGTGTCACGCAGCCGTGGGGCGATGTCACGACAGGGGCGGACGGCCTCTATCTGCACACTTTCGACTGGCCAGTTCAAGGGTCGCATTCCGCGGCGCTTTACGGTTTGCAGGGTGAGGTCCGCCGGGCCGTTCTGCTCGAGGGGCGCGCAGAGTTGCCGGTGACGGCGGACGTTGACGGGACCCGGATAACCTTGCCCGATCGACGCCCCGACACGCTTGTTCCGGTCGTCGCGCTTGAAATGGATGGAGACTATCGCGTCAGGGACGGCGATGTTGTCGGCGCGGAGTACCCATCTTCGTTGATTGCGGAGGGAGCCGCGTGCAACGGATACAAGTTCACCCCGATTGGATGGATGGCCATATAATGAGAGTTGGCTCTCATTAGTGAATTGACAGGGCCATTGGATGGGCATACGGTAGGCACACTAAAAACGAGGGAGAGGCCACAGGATGTCTATAAGGTTCATACGTTGCGGCCTGCTGGCGGGCGCCGCCTGCACCATTGCCATGGCTGCAGCGCCGGCTCATGCTCAGAATGCGTCGACCGCAGCCGGTGCAGACGAGGCTGCACCCGAAATCGTCGTGACCGGCATTCGCCGCAGTCTTGCGGACGCGGTGACGGTTAAGCGCGAAAGTTCCGCGATTGTCGACGCAATTTCCGCGGAAGATATCGGTAAGTTCCCGGATCAGAACCTGGCAGAATCGCTTCAGCGCGTCACGGGCGTCCAAATTCAGCGCTCCAACGGCGAAGGTACGCGCATCAGCGTTCGCGGTCTCAGCCCCGACTTCACGCGGACCCAGTTCAATGGGCGCACGATTACCTCGACCGGTCAGCGCAGCTTCGACTTCTCGAACCTGTCTTCCGACTTTGTCAGCGCTATCGAGGTCTACAAGACTCCCACAGCCGACATGATCGACGGCGGTCTGTCCGCTACGGTCAACGTCCGGATCGCAAGGCCGCTGGATGTTGGCAAGGACCGTTACGCGGTAGCAGCCGAAGGCATTTACGAGGGTAACTCGAAGAAGGTTGCTCCCCATCTTACTGCATTCGTAAACAAGGTGTTCGCAGACGGCGATGTGGGCGTTTATGTCGGCGCCGACCTTCGTCAGCGCAAATACCGGACTGACAGCATGGTCGGTTTCGGCGCGGAAAACGGCGTCGAAGCAACCCGCAATCCTCCCGTCGACTACAACCGCGATGGCGATTTCCTCGACACGTTCCTCTTCGATCACGCAGCGGGCCCGCAATATGATACCGGCAAAACCCGCCGTATCACGCTGGTCGGCGGCGTTCAGGCCAAGCTAGGCGATGAAGTCGAGCTTTGGGGTGACGTATTTTATGCCAACCTGAAGGATGACCTCAAGCGCACGTCCTTCTATCCCCGCTTCACCAGCATCACGGGTTCGGTCCAGAACAGCACGATCAGCAACGGACTGGTCACCAAGCTTGACGCGGACGGCGTCTGGATGGTGGCCAACCAGGAGCAGAACGAAACGTTGACCAAGACCTTTTCGCCTGCCGTTGGTCTGAACTGGAAGCACGACAACCTTACCGTATCGCTGGAGGGGAACTATTCCCGCACGCGTCAGGAACGTACCAATCTGGGTATGGAGGCAATCGGCCGCGCCAGTGTCGCTTATGATCTGACCGCTGACCCCGGCAACATGACCAGCCTGACATTTACGCGCGGCTTCGACCCCATGAACCCTGCCAACTATAATGTCGTTGGTCTGCGCGGCAGCTACAAGGCGCCGACCACCGACAAGAACAAGTCGTTCAAGGGTGACGTGAGCTACAAGTTCGACGATGGTTTCATCAACAAGGTCAGCGCGGGCGTAAACTTCTCCGACCGCAAGCTGTCTTTCAACTCTGCTCGTGTCATCATGTCGGCGCAGACGCTCGCCGGTCTTCTGGGCGTGCCTTACAATGCGGGCGTAGAGGGCGGCAGCTTCGTCGCAACCCCAGTCATGTCGAGGTTCTCATTCCCCAATGCCTTCCCAAGCTATTCGGGCCCCGCGAACCTTCTGAAGACTGGCCTCTATACCAATCTGGATTTGCTGTACGCTAAGGTTCCGTTCTCACAGGTCCTTGCTGCGGCCTCACCTCAGGCTGATCCTGCGGCCGACTATAAGGTCGACGAAAAATCGTTCGCTGCCTATGCCCGGCTCGACTTCGCTACGGCGGACGACCGGCTGTCGGGCAATGTCGGTATTCGCTATGTGAAAACGCGACAGGAATCGATCGGAAGTGTTGCCGACTTCAACGACATCACGTTCATCCAGCTCGCAGCGCAGACTCTGGTCGGTACGGCGCCATCATCGAGCGTGAAGAACAACTATTCGAACTGGCTACCCAGCTTCAACCTACGGTATAAACTTACTGATCAGCTCTCGCTTCGTTTTGGCGCGGCGCGTGTGATGACTAAGCCGACTCTGAGCCTGCTCACCACGTCCACCAGCATCAATGCGAACGTTCGGAACATCTCCTCAGGTAACCCGCGGCTTAAGCCGTTCCTTGCTAGCCAGGCGGACCTCTCGCTCGAATATTATTTCGGGCAGACCGGCCTGCTCTCCGCAGCCGTGTTTTACAAGGATGTGAAGAATTTCGTCGTCAACGCGACGCAGTTCGAAACATACGCCGTCAAGCAGGGCGTTGGTGGTCCGCTTCAGAACGTCACGTTCTCTCACTCCTTCCCCGATAACGGTGCGAGCACGAAGCTGAAAGGTCTTGAGCTGGGTGCGCAGGTTCCGTTCACCTTCCTTCCCAGCCCGTTCGATGGCTTCGGCGTTCTGGGGAACGTGACGTTGCTTGATGTCGGCAGCGTCGTTCCGGCGAGCGGCGCTGCCGCGACACCGCTGCCGGGCGTGTCCAAGAAGGCGTACAACGCTGCGCTGTACTACGAGAAGTACGGGTTTGGCGCTCGTATCTCCTATACGTACCGCAGCAAGTACACTAACGACCAAGTCAGCTACTTCGGCGACGGTGATTTCCAGCGTTCGTTCGGTCAGGTTGACGGATCGCTCAGCTACGACGTGAACAGCAACATTTCGCTAAACCTCGACGTAGCCAATCTGTTCAACGAGCCGTCTGTCAACTACGACAACCTCGACATTGTTCGTTACTATGAAGACAGCGGCCGCCGCATTACATTCGGAGCGCGCGTACGGTTCTAAAATTAAGCCTAATATTAATTGCGGCGCGTACGATTATATCGTGCGCGCCGTCAACATTTCCTGCTTCCCTAACCAAGGGCGAATGGCTTTGTCGCATAACGCGATATGAGAATAAATTCCTGATTATTTGATATTATTACGAGATACGGACGGTATTGGGCTTTCCGATTTGCGAGAAGCGATTGAGGATTGCGGCACGGACTTTGAGTTCGGTTTTCTGACGATCGAAGGCGCGCGCGCAGAGGCGCTGGCCGAGCAGCTTGAAGCCGTGCATCTTGGTTTCGACCAGGCTGCGGCTGTGGTAGCCGCTCCACTTCTTCCAAATGGCCCTGCCAAGCCGCTTCATCGCACGCAGCGCTTCATTGCGGGCATCGACGCCGGGGCGGAATCTTTGATCCATGTACGGCCATTGCGGCGAACCGGGATGACCGGATCGGTCCCGCGCCCGGCAATGGCGGCGTGACAGTCTCTGGTATTATAGGCGCCATCGCCGCCAACGCTGAGGATCAGCTCATCCTCGGGGATTTGCGCCAAGCTCGGCTAGGGTCGGCGCATTCGCGTGGGTCCTGATGCGGCGAGAAACAGTGTTCTCGGCCCGACGAGCAACGGCCGCCTGATGCAATCGGTCAACGGCGGGATCGCCGGCTGACCCACGAAATGTCTGCGGGAGGAATTTTGAAGATGGCCTGACGGTATACCGGCGTTCCGACAGTCTGAGTCAAAAAATGGCACTCTGATGCCGTCGTTTTTATGAGGCCTGGAACGCGCGGCTCTCCATCTTGGCAACGGCTTTGCCGCTATGCCGTATACGCGGGAGCCGGCCCATTCATGGAGGTCGGTCACGGCGTAGACGACGCGTCGACCAAGCTTTCTGAATTTTGGCCCGCCTCCTGTCACTCGAAACTTCTCGAGCGTGCGAGGTGATAGACGCAGGTAACGAGCCGCTTCGGCGTTTGAAAGGAACGGAGTCGATCGAGTGCGGCTCCGTTCAAAAGCCCGTCCAAATGCCGGACTTCCAGACTCTTGATGGCTAAGTGATTGAAAAATGGCGCGCCCGGAACGATTCGAACGTCCGACCCTCAGATTCGTAGTCTGATGCTCTATCCAGCTGAGCTACGGGCGCGTTGTGACGGGGTTCCTAGTCGGCAGTCGCGGCGGGCGCAACCCCGTTGCGCAGTTTTTATCGGGGGCCTAGATTTCGCGCCATGATGACCCGCCGTTCCGCCGCGCTGCTGGCGCTGCCTGCTCTCGCCATGCTCCCCACGCTTGCCGGCTGCGTCGATACGCGTAGCGGCTATCCCTCGCTGGCGCCTCGGCCGATCGAGCGGGCCATGATGCAGGCGGAAGCTGCGCCGGCGGTGCCGCCGCCCGCGCCGCCGCCTCTGGCGGCGTCGGCGGACATCGCCGAGATCCTGGCCAGCGCCAATGCCGCCGACGCTGCATTCAAGGCGGCGCTGGAGAAGGCGCGGCCGCAGATCGAGGCGGGACGCAGCGCCGCGGAGGGCAGCGAGCCGTGGGTGGTCGCGCAGCAGGCCTATAGCGACGTCGAGTCCGCACGCGCCCCGATCGGCAATGCGCTCGCCGAACTCGATCGCCGCCGCCAGGCCGCGGTGGCGGACGGCAAGGGCGGCGACGAGGCGGTGATCGCCGAGGCGACGATGCAGGTGCAGGCGCTCGACGAGGCCGAGCGGGCGGTGCTCGCAGGGCTGGTGCCGGCGTGAACGCGCCCATGCCTGACCGTTCCCGGACGCCCGTCGCCGCCCCCGCCGCAGAGCGCCGCCCGTACAGCTACAGCCGCCATGGCTATACCATCGAAGACCCCTATTTCTGGCTCAAGGACCAGAAATATCCGGTCATCGACGACGCGGATGTGCTCGCCTATCTGCGCGCCGAGAACAGCTATTTCGAAGCGGCGATGGCGCCGCATGCCGCGCTCGTCGAAGCGCTGTTCGCCGAGATGAAGGGGCGGCTGAAGGAGGACGATGCCAGCGTCCCGCACAGGGACGGCGACTGGCTATACTGGTGGGCGTTCAAGCCGGGCGGGCAATATCGGATCTGGTATCGCAAGCCGGCCACCGGTGGCGCGGAGAGCATCCTGCTCGACGAGCCGGCCGAAGCTGGCACGGTCGAATATTTCCGGCTGCAGGTGCTCAGCGTCAGCCCCGATGGGCGGCTCGCAGCCTGGTCGGCCGATACGAGCGGCGCCGAGCGCTTCGTGCTCAAGATCCGCGACCTGGCGACCGGCGCCGATATCGAGACGGTCAGCCGCGTCACCAACGGCGCGGTCGCCTGGGGCGCGGATTCACAGAGCCTCGTCTACACCGAGGTCAACGATAATTGGCGCACCTATCGGGCGCGGCTGCACATCCTCGGCAGCGATCCGGCGACCGACCGGACTCTCTATGAGGAGACCGAGGAGCTCGGCTTCAACGTCGGCGTCGGCAAGACCCATGATCGCCGCTGGATCCTGATCTCGACCGGCGACAACCAGACCAGCGAGGTCCGCCTCGTGCCGGCCGACGATCCGGGCGCCGAGCCGATCCTGGTCAGTCCGCGCCAGACGAAGCGGGAATATTCGGTCGACAGCGCGCACGGATCGCTGTGGATCCACAGCAATGACGATCATGTGAATTTTCGCGTGGCGCGTGCCGATCCCGCCGATCCCGGCAATTGGGAGACGGTGATCGCCGGCTCGGACAGCGTCTATATCCGCGGGCTGACCAGCTTCGCCCGGCATCTGGTGCTCACCGAGCGGGTCGACGGGCTCGATCAGATCCGGCTGCGCGGCTATGACGGCAGCGAGCACCGCATCGCCTTTCCCGAGGCGAGCTATACCGCCGGGCTCGGCAGCAATCCCGAATATGATCCGCCCGCCTACCGGCTGAGCTATGCGTCGATGGTCACGCCGCAGACGGTGTTCGACTATGATCCGGCGGCGCGCGCGTTGACGACGCTCAAGGTGCAGGAGATCCCGTCGGGCTATGATCCGTCGCTCTACGCGACCGAGCGACTGATGGTGCCTGCACGCGACGGCAAGACGATCCCGGTGTCGGTGCTCTATCGCAAGGACTTTCCGCGCGACGGCTCGGGCAAGTTGTTCCTCTACGCCTATGGCGCCTATGGCCATGCGATCCCGCCGGGTTTTTCGACGGTGCGGCTGTCGATGGTCGATCGCGGCTGGGCCTATGCGATCGCGCATATCCGGGGCGGCGACGATCTCGGCTATGACTGGTATCTACAGGGTAAGGCCGAGCAGCGCTGGAACACCTTCCACGATTTCTCCGACGCGGCCAGGGGACTGATCGCGGCGGGGCTTACCAGAGCGGGCAATATTGCGATCAATGGCGGTTCGGCGGGAGGCGAGCTGATGGGCGTCGTCGCGAATACCGATCCCGAGCTGTGGGGCGCGGTGGTGGCCGACGTGCCCTTCGTCGACGTGCTCAACACGATGCAGGACGAGAGCCTGCCGCTGACGCCGGGCGAGTGGCCCGAATGGGGCAATCCGATCACCGACAAGGCGGCATTCGAGCTGATCCGCAGCTACAGCCCCTATGACAATGTCGAGGCCAAGGCCTATCCGCCGATGCTGATCACCGGCGGGCTGAACGATCCGCGCGTCACCTATTGGGAACCGGCCAAATGGGCGGCGAAGCTTCGCACCGCCAAGACCGACGACAATCTGCTGCTGCTCAAGATCAACATGGGGGCGGGGCATGGCGGTAAATCGGGGCGCTATGATTCGCTGCGCGAGGACGCCGAGGCTTATGCTTTCGTGCTGACGCAGGTAGAGTGACTGCCCAAGTTTCCCCGTCATCCCGGACTTGATCCGGGATCCCGCTTCTCCCTCGTACGCTGTCAAGAAAAGCGGGATCCCGGATCGAGTCCGGGATGACGAATGAGAGGCGGGCGAACCGCCCTCCTCAGTCATTTCCCCCGATGAAATCGCCCAAGCCGCCGAGCACCGAGCCTTCGCCGCGGTTCTGGCCGCCGCGGCTTCCCGCCGCCGCGAGCATGCGGCCGGCCAGGCGCGAGAAGGGGAGCGACTGGATCCAGACCTTGCCGGGGCCGGTCAGCCGCGCGAAGAACAGGCCTTCGCCGCCGAAGAGCACGCTGCGCACGCCGCCGGCGGTGACGAGATCGAAGTCGACGCCGGGCGTGTAGGCGGCGAGGCAGCCGGTATCGACGTGCAGTTCCTCGCCGGCAGCCAGCTCGCGCTCGACGACGGTACCGCCCATCTGCACGAACACCCAGCCATCGCCTTCGAGCTTCTGCATGACGAAGCCCTCGCCGCCGAACAGGCCGGTCATCACCTTGCGCTGGAAATGGACGCCGATCGACACGCCCTTGGCGGCGGCGAGGAAGCTGTCCTTCTGGCAGATCAGCCGGCCACCGAGCTCGTCGAGACGCAGCGGCAGGATCGCGCCGGGCGTCGGCGAGGCAAAGGCGACCCGCGCCTTGCCGCGGCCATTGTGGGTGAAGACGGTGGTGAACAGGCTCTCGCCTGTGATCAGCCGCTTACCCGCACCGAGCAGCTTGCCCATGAAGCCGCCGTCGGCGCCGCCGCTGCCGTCGCCGAACACCGTCGTCATCCCGACAGCCGCGTCCTTCCAGACCAGCGCGCCGGCTTCGGCGACCGCGCTCTCGCCGGGATCAAGCTCGATCTCGAGGAACTGCAGTTCCTGGCCCTTGATCTCGAAGTCGATATCGTCGGCGATGCCGGCGCGGCGGTGATGGCTCCAGGGGCTATGGTCGGGCATTCGGGCTCCTCATCAGAATCATGTCATCCTGAACTGGTTTCAGGATCCACCACGCCACCGTGACTGTCCAGACGGGTAGAGCGGAACCTCGCCACAGGGGCCTCGCAACCTGCTCATGCCGCCTGGTGGATGCTGAAACAAGTTCAGCATGACGGCCATTGGTTGGGACGCTCAGTCCCGCCCGGCCCGCAGCGCAGCGCCTGCGGCGAACGGCGCGAGCGCCGTCAGCAGCAGTGCGGTGGCGGCCAGCAGCTTGATCGCGCCAGCGCCCTGATCGCCCAGCGCGCCGGCGCCGAAGATCAGCAGCGGCACCGCGAGTGGCAGCATCACCAGCCCGGCGAGCGCGCCCGCACCGCGCAGGCCCAGGGTGAGGGCGCTGGTCATCACGCCGAGCGCGGCCAACGCCGGGGTGCCGATCGCCAGGCCCAGCTCGAGATGCAGCAGGGTCGCGCCGTCGAGCTTCAGCAGCGCGGCGGCGGGCAGGGCGGCGATCATCAGCGGCGGGCCGAAGCCCAGCCAGTGCGCGACGATCTTGGCGGCGGCGATGCCTTCGTCCGAAAGACCGCGCACCGCATATTGATCGAGCACGCCGCTCTCGGCATCGGGCGCGATCAGCCGGTCGACCGGCAGCAGTGCCGCGAGCAGCGCCGCCATCCACAAGGCACCGCCGCCGACCTTGTCGAGCAGCGCGCCATCGGGGCCGACCGCGAAGGGGAACAGCGTCGCCACCAGCAGGAAGAAGACCAGTGGCAGCATCGCGCCGCCGCCCTGATAGGCGAGCCGCACGTCGCGCAGAATGATCGCGCCCCAAGGATTCATGGCTGCGTTCATGGCTGGGCCCCCAGCGCGATCCCGATCGCCTGTGGCAGGTCGAGCGGCTGGTGGGTCGCCGCGACGACGATGCCGCCGCGCGCGCGGTGGATCGCCATCGCCGCCGCCAGCCGGTCGAGCGAGGCGGCGTCGAGGCCGTTGCCCGGCTCGTCGAGCAGCCAGATCGCGGCATGGCCGGCGATTACCCTGGCAAGCGCGGCGCGCTTGCGCTGTCCGGTCGAGAGCATATGGACCGGCACCTGCGCCAGATTGGCGATGCCCATCATGTCGAGCGCGCCTTCGACGTCGGTCCGGCCGACCCCGTCGAGCCGCGCCCAGAACAGCAGCGCCTGCTTGAGCGGCAGCCGCGCGTCGAGCGCCGCCGCCTCGCCGGTGAAGGCGATCCCGCCGTCGCGCTCGATCGTGCCGGCCGAGGGCGCGAGCAGCCCGGCGGCGATCCGCATCAGGCTCGATTTGCCCGCCCCGTTGGGACCGGTCAGCAGCGCCGCATCACCCCTGCCGAGCGCGAAGCCCATCGCTTCGAACAGCAGCCGGTCGCCGCGGATGCAGGCGACGTCCGTGAAAGCCAGCCGCGCACTCATCCCGCGACGGAGTCCTCGAGCGCGTGCATATCGGCGTCGGACAGGCCGAAATGATGGCCGATCTCATGGATCACGACATGCGCGACCAGTGCCTCGAGGGGCACGCCGGTTTCGACCCATTCGTCGAGAATGGCGCGGCGGAACAGGTGGATCATATCGGGCATCGCCCCCGAATGGTCGACCGACTTCGATCCCACCGGCAGGCCGGTATAGAGCCCGGTGAGCTCGAACGCATTCTCGATCCCCATCTCGTCGAGCGTCGCGTCGTCGGCGAACTCCTCGACCCGGAGGACGACGTCGCCCAGGTGGGTGGCGAACTCGGCGGGCAGCCGGGCGATGGTGTCGCGCGCGATCGCCTCGATCCTCTCCGCCCCCGGCGCCATGGTTTGACCTTCGCTCATCCATTGGCGACATAGAGGGCCGTTCGCGTTCACGCCAGCAGCGAGAGGATGACGCCATGCCGATCGAGCAACTGACCGAAGAGGAGCGCGCCGACGCGCTCGATGCGCTGCCCGACTGGGACTATGACGAGGCGCGCGATGCGATCAGCCGCAGCTTCACCTTCCCAGACTTTTCCGCCGCCTTCGCCTTCATGACGCGGGTGGCGCTGCTCGCGGAGAAGCACGACCATCATCCGGAATGGACGAACGTCTGGAACCGGGTGGACATCCTGCTGACCACGCATGACGCGGGCGGGCTTTCGGCGCGCGATGTGGCGATGGCGGAGGCGATCGAGGGGATATTGGAGTAGCGGGCGAGCTGTCCACGTCCCGTGTTCTCAGCATTTCTGGCGGCGTTCTAGGTGTAACGAAGCCGATGGAGTTTGGATCACAAGACTAGAATACGTCGAGCCAAAGTTCCTTTTGGTGGCCCTGACCCGAATCATCGTCCCAAAGCAGTCTGACGTGGGCACGGCTTGGTGACTGCATGTGGACATGGGTAATCAATTCAGTGCCCTGCTGGCGCTCAAGCATCGGTAACGGGAATTTTTGTTGCAGTTCGCTGTCCGAAACGAGGTCGGCTCCTGCCAGCATCTCCAGCCGCACGCTCCGAGCCGTGCTGGCTCCGCGATTGAACACCTTCAGCCGATAATCGCTCTTTCCGATTTTAACGAAGTTCGCTGAGATATCGGCCGTATGCTGCTGCTCAGAATCCGCAGCTTCCCGCCTTATGAGCAGTTGGTTCAGGTGCTCCGCAGTTTCAGCGAAATCATTTTGGCGCCTGTTGAAACGGCCTGTCTGCACGGCCGACCATACAGCGATTCCTAACGCCAAGAGCGCCGCTCCATCCGAAACTGTGAAAGAAACAAGCATCACTTAAACCGGATGCTTTTTGAGCCCCTGAATGCGTTGCTCAGATTGTCGCGCAATTGCTTTGTCACATCCTTCACCAGCTCGGCTTTCACTTCATCCA
Organism: Rhizorhabdus sp. P4_G5; assembly: GCF_056401065.1. Classification (NCBI taxonomy): domain Bacteria; kingdom Pseudomonadati; phylum Pseudomonadota; class Alphaproteobacteria; order Sphingomonadales; family Rhizorhabdaceae; genus Rhizorhabdus; species Rhizorhabdus sp. P4_G5. The sequence continues at coordinate 315,481 of NZ_JBFUKB010000004.1, forward strand.
CTTCGGATGCAATGATCTCGCCGTTTTCGCGGATCAGCTCCTCGCGGGTGAAGGTCCGGTCGCATCCTGTGCAGCGGAGCGGGCCATCGGCCTCTCCGTGTTCAAAATCCTTGTGGCCGCAAGTCGGGCAGAGGAGTGTAATCGACCTGTTATATTTTTCCGCGTCCATTGCTGTTCTCCTAATGGGCCTTGGCGAACATATCAGGAACTCGCACCGGGTAAAGTGGTTTTCCGGACCGTTTCAGCCGGGAAAAACTCACCAAAACGGACATATTTTTACGAGGAAGGCTCTGGCCAACCTTTGACTCTAACCAGACCTGCGGGGATGGGTGGATGCGGGAATTTCGCGGACGCAATGCTAAATACCGCTGACGTCGGCGGCCGGGCGTGCTCGAAGGTGATTAAGTATCGTGTCCCTGAATTTCTTGTGTCCCCAGAATTGGTTCAGGCGCGATAGGCGGGATGGGGCGTGTTCGCTTCCGCGCGGCGTTCAGGCTATGGGGTAGGCAAAGGTCCGATCACGGGGCGGGTGCGGGCGATGGCGCGGAGGTTAGTGGAGAAGGCAATGGGGGATGCGCTCTGGGCGACGTGGCACAACTTCGGCCCTGACACCAAAGCGGCCGTCATCGGGGCGGGGGCCACACTTCTCGCCGCTTTGTTCGGTTTCGGCGCGCTCGTCGTTCAAATGCGCGCGCAAGCGCGGGAATCGCGCCACGCAATCGCCGAGAATGAGCGGCGCAAGCTCAAGGCGGCGATGTATGAGGACGCCGTCAAGGTCGCCAACGAGCTAAGCGATGCGATCACCGAGCTCTCCACGATGACCCGGACGATGGCGGTCCAGATCGTCGCCGCCGCCGAGGCGCAGGCTGTGGGGCTGGGCTATCCACTGCCGACTGTCCGTTACATGGCGTTGCTCGGCCTCTATGAGCTCTTTTCTCAGGCCATGCTCAAGCTCACCTTCCTCGTCGAGCGCCGGCGGATCATCGATCCGCGGCTTCTGATCTTCCGGACAGCGATGAGCAGCGTGCTCTTCGACACGCGCGACCTTGTCCAGGATGCCTTCCGCGATGAGATCATGCCGGCGCTCCCCGCTGATGCGCCCGACGGGACGATCTTCCGCTACACCCCGCCGACGCCTGAGGGGGCCGCGGTCATTGCAAAGCTGTGCGAACGGCTGACCGACGCGCTCGATGATGCGACCGCCTATAGCGAGGATTTCCTGATCGAACTCCAGAACCTCCTGCTCGGCGACCTGTTCGGCAACCGTGCGCTTCACCGCGTTCCCGCCGACCCCGTGCATCGCGTCGTCACCCTCGCCGAGGCGGACGCGCTCGATGCGCATTTCCGAGCGAACACCGCCTGGGGCCGCGATATGGCACGCATCGAGGCCGACGTGGTATTACGGTGACACGTTGCTTAACCCCTAAATGTACCGCGGCTTGAGGGCGCGCTCCTCGACGCAGCGCCCGGATAGGTTGAGGATTTAGTAAAGTGTCACAAGTTCCGGGGACACAATACTAAATACCGCTGACGTCGGCGGTCGGGCGTGCTCGAAAGTGACTAAGTATCGTGTCGCCGAATCTCTTCAAACGCCGCGTAGATTTATTCGCAATGGTTGGACGATTCCCGATCGTCAGCCTTCGGGCATCCCTTCTCGCTGCTTCGGTGCCCCCGCATTGAGCAACTGGGCTAATTCCATCGGGAAGGGGAAGAGGATGGTCGAGCTCCTCTCGCCGGCGATGACGTTGAGCGTGCTGAGGTAGCGCAGCTGCATCGCCTCGGGCCGCTGCCCCAGGATCGCCGCCGCCTCCAGAAGCTTCTGCGCTGCTTGCTGCTCGCCTTCGGCATTGATGATCTTGGCGCGCCGCTCGCGCTCCGCCTCGGCCTGGCGGGCGATCGCCCGCACCATTGTCTCGGTGATATCGACCTGCTTGATTTCGACATTGGCGACCTTGATGCCCCATGCGGCGGTCTGGCTGTCGAGGATTTCCTGAATGTCGTTGTTGAGCTTGTCGCGTTCGGCGAGCATTTCGTCCAACTCGTGCTTGCCGAGCACCGAGCGGAGCGTGGTCTGGGCGAGTTGGCTGGTCGCGTTCAGGAAATCCTCGACCTGGATAATCGCCCGCTCGGGATCGATGATGCGGAAATAGATGACTGCATTGACGCGGACGGACACGTTGTCGTGCGAGATAACGTCCTGCGTCGGCACGTCGAGCACGGTCGTGCGCAGGTCGGTGCGGACCATCTGCTGCACAAAGGGGATGAGGATGATCAGCCCAGGTCCTCTGACGCCGGTGAAGCGGCCGAGGGTAAACACCACGCCGCGCTGATACTCGCGCAATATCTTGATCGCCGCCGTCAGGAACAGGAGCAGGAGAAGAACGATGGGCGCGTAGAAAGCCAGGTTCATCAACATTCAATCCTCCTGTGTCGCAGCGCGTTCGACTTCGACCGTCAGGCCCGACAACCCCTTCACCCGGACCGGTTGACCCCTGTGGAGCTGCCCATCGCCAAATGCAGACCAGCGCTCGCCATGGACGAACACATGGCCGTTGCCGCCGCTCCAATCCTGGACGGTGCCAGGTGCTCCGATCATTTCCTCGGCGCCCGTCACGACCTTGCGCCGCCGCGAGCCCAGCGCGGTGCGGATGACGAGCAGAATGAAGGCCGCGCTCGCCACGGTGATCCCCCCGATCAGCGACCAGGAGATGCGCAATTCGGGCAACTCGGCATCGACCAGGATCGAAGCGCCGAGCGCGAAGGCGACCACGCCGCCCGTGCCGAGGATGCCGTGCGAGAACAGGAACGCTTCCGCGACCAGCATCCCGATGCCGAGCAGGATCAGTGCGAGCCCGGCATAGTTCACCGGCAGCGCGGCGAAGGCATAGAGGCCGGTCAACAGACAGATCGCGCCGAGCGTGCCGGGCAGGAAGGAGCTTGGGTTCATGAATTCGAAGATCAGTCCGTAGACGCCGATCATCATCAGAAGAAGGGCGACATTGGGATTGGTGATCGCCGCCAGCATCCGTGTGCGCCAGTCCGGCAGAACATGAATGGGCGCAACCCCCGCGCTGTCGATCGCGACCCGCCGGCCGGCGACGGTGACCATGCGTCCCTGCACTTGCCGGAGCAGGTCGGGGAGATCGCGCGCCTCGATGTCGATGATATGCGCCTTCAGCGCCGCCGCGGCCGATAGGCTGGCGGCTTCGCGAACCGCCTTCTCGGCCCAATCGGCGTTACGCCCGCGCAACTCTGCCAGCGAACGGATGAACGCGGCCGCGTCGTTGATCGCCTTCGCTTCCATATGGTCGGTCGGGGGGCGGCCGGGCTTCTTCTCGTCCTTTTTCCGCTCATCGCCGCCGGGAAGCGAAGGCACGCCGCCGATCTGGACCGGCGTCGCCGCGCCGACATTGGTGCCGGGGGCCATGGCAGCGATATGGCTGGCATAGAGGATAAAGGTCCCCGCGCTCGCCGCCCGCGCGCCGCTGGGGCTGACATAGGTCGCGACCGGCACGGGTGAAGCGAGGATGGCGCGGATGATGTCGCGCATCGAACTGTCCAGTCCGCCCGGCGTGTCCAAACGCAGGATGGCGAGCGGGGCCTTGCGGCTCGCTGCCATCTTCAGCCCACGCACCACATAATCGGCATTGGCGGGCCCGATTGCGCCGTCGAGATGCAGGACGACGGCGGGCGCTCGCGGGGTCGCGGTGGCTGCCGGCAGGAGAAACGGCAAGCCGGTGCCCAAAAGCATTAGCAGGAAGCAGCACAGGCCGCCTATTCGCGCGTGCGTGACATGCATCGCCGTCATCCGATCGGCCCATCTTAGCATGAAATTGATGGCGAATCCGGAAAATCGAAATCTGATCGGCTGGCGCTCTTAAGTGCGCCTGCCCCGCTCCTGTATGAAGCACTGGCACCAGATAGCTGCACCGGAAGGCCTCCCGATCTTCCGAGTGTTCCTCATTTGTTCTGGCGCTTTCGCCCCTCTTCTGCTAAGCGATCGGAACCTGATACGGAGACCGCACGCCGATGCAGCCAGACATCCTCGCCAACGCACCCCGGTGCGGCGCGCGGACGCGGGCGGGTGGGGCGTGCTGCTCGCCGGCGGTGCATGGCGCCCGGCGCTGCCGGATGCATGGCGGCAAGGGCAGCGGCGCGCCGCGCGGCAATCGCAATGCGTGGAAGCACGGTGTCCATTCCGCCCGCATCCTCGAGATCAGGCGCTATTTGCGCGCCACCAGCCCCGCGGCGATGCGCCGGATGCTGGCGGGTGCCATAGAACCACCCGTTCTTGTCGAGCGAAGTCGAGACACGCTTCCGTCCCTCGACTTCGGCCGGAGGCCGAAGCCCGTCCTGAGCGCCTGCCTTGCAGGCAGTCGAAGGGCTCGGGACGAACGGATTCAGGTGAATAGGTCAGGCGCCGGCACCGCCACCGAATCCGAAAAAATTAAAAAACGGCCGAACAACCCCATGCACCCGGAAATTTGGACCCCGAAGTGGCTTTCGGCAGCAGCGTCGTCGTCGTCGTCAGGGCCGGTCGGATCGCCGCCATGCCGCCTATGGCGTGGGACCGGGGGCTTAGTCCCGCCGCCACCGCGCGAAGATCGCGGTCGGCAGCAGCAGCCCGCGCGCTTCTTCGCGCACCGCCATCTCGCCAACCTCGACGGTGCCGCCCAGATCGGCCATCGCCTGCGACAGCAGCTCGCCGATCGCCAGCGCCGACATGCGGATCGCATACACCGTGAGGACGAGGAACTTGGACTTGTCGTCGAGCAGCGCACGGCAATTGGCGATCAGCGCGGGGAGATGTTCTTCGAGCCGCCAGACCTCGCCCTCCGGCCCGCGACCGAACTTGGGCGGATCGAGGAAGATGCCGTCATAGCGGCGGCCGCGGCGCACTTCGCGCGCGGTGAACTTGGCGGCGTCGTCGACCATCCAGCGGATCGGGCGGTCGGCCATGTCGCTGAGAAAGGCGTTGGCCTTGGCGGCATCGACCGACTTCTTCGACGCATCGACATGGGTGAGCCTGGCGCCCTTGGCGGCGAGCGCCAGCGTGCCGACGCCGGTATAGCCGAACAGGTTCATCACCTCTTCGCCCTCGCCGGTGCGGTCGCGCATCCAGGCCCATTGCGGCGCCATGTCGGGGAAGAAGGCGAGGTGGCGGAAGGGGGTGTTCTGGGCGGTGAAGCGGACCTCCTCCCAGCGCATGTGCCAGCCGCCGCGCGGCACGTCGCGCGACAGATGCCATTTGCCGCCGCCGTCCTCGTCGGACGCGCCGATGAAGTCGCCGTCCGCTTCCCAGTTATCGGATGCCGGCGCCCACATTGCCTGCGGCTCGGGACGGATGAAGCGGAAGCGGCCATAGCGTTCGAGCTTGCGGCCATGGCCGGAGTCGACGAGGCCGTAATCGTCCCAGGCTTCGGTGATGAGGGTGTGGAGGTTCATTACCGCCAGCCCCTAGCCCAAGTGCGTCATCCCAGCGAAAGCTGGGATCTCGTTGCCTTCCCGGTGGCGAGGAAGAAGGGAGATTCCAGCTTCCGCTGGAATGACGCAATCGGCCAACAGCCTCACGCTGCGGCCTTGAGCGCCGGCCCCACCGTCGCGAGCGTCTCGCGGCCTTCGAGCATGCGGGTGCCGACGGCGCGGACCTGATCGAGGGTGCAGGCTTCGATCTTCGCGACGATTATTGCCGGATCGAGCGGCTGACCATGGACAAGCGTCTGGAAGCCGAGGCGGTCGGCGCGGCCCTGGACCGATTCGAGCGTCATCAGGATCGTCGCCCGGATCTGCGCCTTGGCGCGGGCGAGCTCGACGGGGGTGAGAGTCGCTGCCGCTTCGCGCAATATGTCCCGCGAAAGATCCGCGGCGTTCTGCGCCTCGCGACGCGCGGTAGCGAGGTAGACCGTCAGCATGCCGGTATCGCGCCATGCGGCGACCGAGCTGCCGACCGAATAAGCGAGGCCGCGGTCCTCGCGCACCGCCTGGAACAGCCGCGACGAGCTGCCCTCGCCGGCGGCCTGGCTGAACAGCATCAGCGGATAATAATCGGCGTCGAAATAGCCGACGGCTTCGTAGCCGAACAATATGTGCGCGGATTCAAGCCGCCGCCGCTCGACGAAGCTGCCGCCTTCATAGACCGCCAATTCGGCGACGGGGCGGGGCGCGGGCTCCATGTCGCCGAAGCACGCCTCGGCCATAGCGACCAACGCGTCGACATCGATCTTGCCGGCGGCGGCGAGCACCATGCCCTGGGGGCGATAATGCTTGCGGGTCCAGCCGCGCAGGTCGTCGACCGAGATCGCGGCGATCGTATCCTCATTGCCCAGAACCGGCCGGCCGAACGCCTGGCCAGGCCAGGCCGTCGCGTGGAAATGATCGTTGATGATATCGTCGGGCAGATCGCGCGCCTCGCCGAGTTCCTGCAGCACGACGTCCTTCTCGCGCGCGAGGTCGCCGCTGTCGAAATGCGGCTTGCGGACCAGGTCTGCGATCAGTTCGACGCCGAGATCGAGATTCTCGGCGAGCAGGCGTGCCTGGAAGGCGGTCTGGTCGCGCGAGGTGAAGGCGTTGAGATAGCCGCCGACATTTTCGACCGCTTCGGATATCTCGCGCGCACTGCGGCCGCCGGCGCCCTTGAACACCATATGCTCGAACAGATGGGCCAGGCCGTTGGCGCGGGCGTCCTCATGCCGGGCGCCGCAATCGACATGCAGGCCGATCGCAATCGTCTCCACGCCGGCCATCGGTTCGGCCGCGATGGTGAAGCCATTAGCCAGCCGGTGAATGTGCGGGCCGGACATGATGGTCAGGCGACCGCCGCGGTCTGATCGGCCACGAATGCCTCGATCGCGCCGATCTCAGCCGGAAGCACCGCATAGCGCTCCTCGCGCTCGAACAGTTCGCCGATCCGGGTCGGCAGCGACGGGCGGATGCCGGTTGCGCGCTCCACCGCATCGCGGAACTTAGCGGGATGCGCTGTCGCCAGGGTGACGACGGGGATGTCCGGATCGACCGCGGCATCCTGCGCCGCGGCCAGGCCGATCGCGCTGTGCGGATCGATCACCTCATTGGCACGGTCGTGCGCCCAGCGCATCGCCTGCTGCATACGGTCGGGGTCGATCCGCGCACTGCTGAACAGCGCGCTCGATTCGTCGCGCATCGCCTGGGGCAGGCTGTAGCGCCTGCTCGACTCGAAGCCCTTCATCGAGGCAGCGAGGCCGGGACCGTCACGCCCATGCAGATCGAACAGCAGCCGCTCGAAGTTCGAGCTGACCTGGATATCCATCGAGGGCGCGGCGGTAGCCGTCACCGAGCCGACCGAATAGTCGCCGGCCGACAGCGCGCGGTGGAGGATGTCGTTGACGTTGGTCGCGACGATCAGCTTCGCGACCGGCAGGCCCATCTTCGCGGCGACATAGCCGGCGAAGACGTCGCCGAAATTGCCGGTCGGCACCGAGAAGGCGACCGGGCGCTCGGGTGCGCCAAGCCGGACCGCGGCGTAGAAATAATAGACGATCTGGGCCATCAGCCGGGCCCAGTTTATCGAATTGACCGCGGAGAGGTTGAAGCGGCCGGCAAAGGGCCTGTCGGCGAACATCGCCTTCACCAGGGCCTGGGCGTCGTCGAAGCTGCCCTCGATGGCGATGTTATGGACGTTCGGCGCCAGCACGGTGGTCATCTGCCGCCGCTGGACGTCCGACACCCTGCCCTTGGGGTGGAGCATGAAGATGTCGACCTTGGCGCGGCCGGCCAGCGCGTCGATCGCGGCGGAGCCGGTGTCGCCGCTGGTCGCGCCGATGACGGTCAGGTGGGTGTCGCGATCGGCCAGGAAGCGCTCGAACAGCAGGCCGAGAAGCTGGAGCGCGACATCCTTGAAAGCCAGCGTCGGGCCATGGAACAGTTCGAGCAGCCATTGGCGATGATCGAGCTGCTTGAGCGGTACCACCGCGGCATGGGCGAAGCGGCCATAGGCAGCCTCGCACAGGCTCCTGAGCGCCGCGTCGTCGAGCGCGCCCGCGACGAACGGGCGCATGACCGCGACCGCCGTGTCGACATAGGAAAGCCCGCGCAAAGCCGAGATCTCGGCCGTGCTGAAGCTGGGCCAATGTTCGGGTACGTAAAGCCCTCCGTCGGAGGCGAGCCCCGCGAGCGTTACATCTTCGAATCCGAGACGGGGCGCGTCACCCCTGGTGCTGACATACTGCATGACCGGCGCGCCTTAGCGGTACGCGCGGGTCGCGGCAAGGATGCTAGCCTTTTGGGGAGCCTTCACCGGGCGGCGGTATCGCATCGTCGCCTTCCGCGGGCTTGGGCGTCGCAGGATCCGAAGGCTAGGGGCTGGGCGACCAATCAAGTCAGAAAATCAGTCCCATCGAAATGCGCAGGTCCTGGGTCGACATCGCGCCGCTCTCGGGCAGCGGCCGGAAATCCTTGTAGGCCGCACCGACCGTCAGCTTGCCGCGGGTAGCGCTGGTCGCCAGGCTCAGCGTGTTGCCGTTGAGCGTGCTGATGCCGTTGGCGGCGAAGCGGCGATAGCTGATCTGCGACGCGCTCAGGTCGCCAAGGTCGAGACGGTTGCCGATCTGCCAATAGGTCGGCATCCGGCTGACGGCATTTGCGAGCGATCCGGTCTGGCGGACGAAGCCGAGCGAATAAGCGAGGCTGAGACTTTCGCCGATGCGCCGGTTGCCAGCGAAGCGGGCGCCATAGACCTGGTTGAGCAGCCGGAAATCGCTTTGCGCGGTGTTGCGCTGGTCGATCTGATAGGCATAGCCGCTCAGCGTGCCGAGGCCGCTGGTCCAGCTGAGCTGCGCGAAGATATTATCGCCGGCCACGGTCGCCGGAAGCGGCGCTTGCGATGCTGCCCACAGGCTGCTGCTCGACCACGCATAAGCAAGATCGGCGCTGAGCCCGGGCAGCCCGGTCCAGCGCAGGCGCGCGGCATCGAAGGTCTGCTGGCCATCGCGGTCGCCGGTGATCGCCGGATCGGCAATTCCCAGGTGCTGCCGGCCAAGGCTTATCTCGGTCTTGGCCAGGCCGCGATAATCGAGTCGCAACTCGTCGACCTGCACCGCCTCGGGGCGAATCGGCACCCGGCCTCCGAGCGTGCTCCTCTCGTTGCGCCGGACCGTCACCGCCGCATCGCTAACCGCTGCGATCGACCAGGGGCCGGTCGAGAGACCCAGGCCGGGACGTGCGCGGATCAGGATCGCGTCCTCGGGGCTCAGCAGCCGCTCCGCCGAATATTGCTCATAACGCAGCTCCGTGCCGAAGAGCGGCGACACGATGATGTCCTGCGCGCGGAGTGAAGCGGCCGGCGCAAGGATGGAGAGCAAGGGAAGGGCCAGCAGGCGACGCATCGACGACCTATGATGGTTCGGGATTTACGGGATTTTCGGCAAATTTTATCAGCAGTCGGTTAACGTGCCCAGCGGCATGCGATGAAGCGTTTGACGAGCGTGGTGCTGCTTCACTATATGCGCGCTCCGACAGGCGGCCGGGTGGTCGCCTTTTTGCGTTTTCGGGACAGTTCAACAGCGATCAGAGGAAAGAGGGAGCTTTGCCATGACCATCACCCCGCTCATGCCGGTTTATCCGCGGTGCGGCGTGCGTCCGGTGCGAGGCGAAGGCTGCTATCTGATCGGTGAGGGCGGCGAGCGCTATCTCGATTTCGCCGCGGGCATCGCGGTCAACATGCTCGGCCATGGCCATCCGGCATTGGTGAAGGCGATTGCCGACCAGGCGGCGACGCTGATGCATGTCTCCAACCTCTACGGTAGCCCCCAGGGCGAGGCATTCGCGCAGAAGCTGGTCGACAAGACCTTCGCCGACACGGTGTTCTTCACCAATTCGGGCGCCGAAGCGGTCGAGTGCGCGATCAAGACCGCGCGCCGCTATCATTATGTCAACGGCGCGCCCGAGCGGACCAAGATCATCAGCTTCTCCAGCGCCTTTCACGGCCGGACGCTGGGCGCGATCTCGGCCACGAACCAGCCCAAGATGCGGGAAGGTTTCGAACCGCTGCTACCGGGCTTCGAGGTGGTGAAGTTCAACGACCTTGAGGCAGCGCGCGCCGCGGTTGATGCCACCACCGCGGGCTTCCTGGTCGAGCCGATCCAGGGCGAGGGCGGCATGACGCCATCGACGCCGGAGTTCCTGCAAGGCTTGCGTGAGATCTGCGACGAGCAGGGGCTGCTTTTGATCCTCGACGAGGTCCAGTGCGGCTACTGCCGGACCGGTACCTTCTTCGCGCATGAGCAATATGGCATCACGCCCGACATCATGGCGGTGGCCAAGGGGATCGGCGCCGGCTTCCCGCTCGGCGCCTGCCTGGCGACCGAAGAAGCGGCGAAGGGCATGGTGTTCGGTACCCATGGTTCGACCTATGGTGGCAATCCGCTGGCGATGGCCGCGGGCGAGGCCGTGTTCGAGGTCGCGGTCAACGACGCGTTCCTCGCCAATGTCCGCAAGATGGGCGATCGGCTGCGCCAGAGTCTCGAACAGCTCATCCCCAACCACGACACGCTGTTCGACAGCGTGCGCGGCGTGGGCCTGATGCTGGGCATCAAGCTGAAGGATAGCGCCGAGGCGCGCGACTTCGTAGCGCATCTGCGCGACAATCACGGGTTGCTGACGGTGTCGGCGGGCGAGAATGTCGTCCGCGTCCTGCCGCCGCTGGTGATCGAGGAAAGCCACATCGCCGAGTGCATCGAGAAGCTGTCGGCAGGGGCGCGGTCCTACGCGCCGGCCCAATGACCCGGCATTTCATCGACCTCGCCGATGCCGGCCCCGATGGGCTGAATGCGATGCTGAACGCCGCCAAGGCCCGCAAGGAGGCCCGCAAGGCTTTGCCGAGGGGCACGGTGGACAGCGATGCCCCGCTGGCCGGCTATACGCTGGCCATGATCTTTGAGAAGAACTCGACGCGGACGCGCGTTTCGTTCGACATGGCGATGCGCCAGCTCGGCGGCACGACGATCGTGATGGACGCCGGCAGCATGCAGCTTGGCCGCGGCGAGACGATTGCCGACACCGCGCGCGTACTTGGCCGCTATGTCGATGCGATCATGATTCGCACCGACGATCACGGGAAGATCGCCGATCTCGTCAAATATGCGGAGGTGCCGGTGATCAACGGGCTCACCGATCATTCGCATCCGTGCCAGATCATGGCGGACCTGTTGACCGTGCTTGAGCACAAGGGCAGGGTTGCGGGGCTGAGCTGGGCCTGGCTGGGCGACGGCAACAATGTTCTGCATTCCATCATCGAGGCGGGAAGCCTGCTCGGCTTCCCGGTGCGCATCGGCTGTCCCGACGGCTATGATCCCGATCCGACGGTGGTGGCCGCAGCGAAAGCGCGAGGCGGCGACATAGCGTTCTCGCGCGATGCCGGCGAGGTTGCGCTTGGCGCCGATGTCGTCGTCACCGATACCTGGATTTCGATGGGCCAGGCGCATGCCGAGGCGAAGCTGGCGGCGATGATGCCGTTCCAGGTCAACGAGGCGCTGATGGCGCAGGCTGCGCCGGGCGCCGCCTTTCTCCACTGCCTGCCCGCGCATCGCGGTGAGGAGGTGGTCGACGCGGTGATTGACGGGCCGCAATCGCTGATCTGGGACGAAGCCGAGAACCGGCTCCACGCCCAGAAGGCGGTCTTGCTCTGGTGCCTGGGGAAGCTCCAGTAAATGTTGAGAGGCGAGCGGGCTTGAAAATCCCGCTCGTCATGCTGAACTTGTTTCAGCATCCACCCATCCTCCTCCCGGGTGGGGCTTGTGGGGGAGTGGGCCCTGAAACAGGTTCAGGGTGACGATGGGGACTGTTCTTTGGCTTCCGAACCTAATGATCCCGGCCGTAACGATCTCGACATCGCCTTGGGCTTCACGATTCCCGAGCGGCATGCCCGCGGGCGGCTCGCGCGGCTTGGGCCGATGCTGGACGTGATCCTCGGCGCGCACGGCTATCCTCCGGTCATCGAAAGGCTGCTTGGCGAAGCGCTGGTGCTGGCTGCACTGCTGGGCTCGACACTGAAGCATGACGAGGGCCAGCTGACGCTGCAGGCGCAGGCCGAGGCCGGCGCGGTCCAGCTGATGGTCGCTGACTACAAGGGCGGCGAGATGCGCGGCTATATTCGCCACGATCCCGAGCGGCTGGCCGAAATCCCTGCCGATCCGTCGCTGTTCGCGCTGTTCGGCAAGGGCTATCTCGCCATCACCTTCGACCAGGCGATCACCGGCGAACGCTATCAGGGAATCGTGCCGCTCGAGGGCGGATCGCTCGCCGAAGCCGCCGAACGCTATTTCAGCCAGTCCGAGCAACTGCCGAGCCTGGTCCGGCTCGCGAGCCGACGGATGCCCGATGGCCGCCATGTCGCCGGCGGCATCCTGATCCAGCACCTGCCCGAAGGCGAAGAGGGCCGGGATAGAATCCACACCCGACTCGACCATCCCGAATGGGACCATGTCCGTGCCCTGGGCCAGACGCTTACTCTCGACGAACTGACCGACGCCGATCTCCGGCTGGAGACCGTGCTGTGGCGCCTGTTCAACGAGGAGGACGAGGTCCGCACCATGGCTGCGGTATCGCTGGCCCGCGGCTGCCGCTGCGATCCGGAGCATATCCGTGGCGTGATCACCCGTTTTCCCGTCGAAGATCGCGCCGAGATGGCCGATGCCGAGGGCGATATCCACGTCGATTGCGAGTTCTGCGCAAGACGCTTCTCGCTGGCGCTGAGCTCGATCGCCTGAGTGGCGCACATCACAGCCATCTTCGGCCGTTCATATATCGATCGTATGATAACGACCGTTGGTCGAACTTGGCTATCCTGCGTGACGCGATAAGCGAATCGAGTGCTCTATTGTGTACGAGAGGGCGATGATGGGTTTCGCATTCAGGGCGGCGACGGTTGGTCTGCTATTGGCGGCGTCGCAGACGATGGCCGCGCCGGCCGCCATCGCCCCGCCGGTGGCGGCCTCGCCGGAGCTGTCGCTCGCGGCGCTGAAGCAGCTTGAAAGCGGGTTGTGGCAGCTCGATGTCAAGGGCAGTTCGCCGAAGCTGATGTGCGTAACCGACCAGATCCGGCTGGTGCAGATCGAGCATGACCAGCCGGGCTGCTCGCGCTTCGTGATCGCAAATGAACCCAAGAGTTCCACGGTTCACTACAGCTGCCAGCGCGCCGGCTGGGGCCGCACGACCGTGCGGGTGCAATCACCTACCCTGGCGACGATCCAGACGCAGGGAATCGCTCATAACGAACCGTTCGACTATTCGGCGCAGGCGCATCGGGTGGGCGTTTGCACTGCCCAGACTGCCGCGAAATAGGTCCCGGGTTTCCGGCCCCACCAGCCGGTTAACGCTTTGTTTATCCCCATCGGGTTAGAAGCAAATCGTGCCTTCCCCTTTAGGTACATTTTCCTCCCTTAGCAGGCTTCACAGCCTCACTGGGCCGCTCCAGGGCGGCCCATTTTTTTGCCTGCTCAGCTGACCGACTTCAGCTCCACGACATCGCCATCGTGCGTGCCTTCCTCGTCGGCGAGGAAAGGAGGATCGGGGATCGCGGCGCGGCCTTCGTTCAGGACGACCGACCAGCGCGCCGACAAAGTGCGCATGTAGGGATCGTCGATCTCGATCCGTCGCGTGATCACCGGCAGGTTCGGATCGGCGCGGATCACCATCACATCGAACGGAAGGCCGACCGACTTGTCCGACCGGATCGTCGAATCGAACGACAGCAGGCCGACCTTCACCGCTTCATCGATGGAACTCTCGAAGTTCATCGCGCGATCGAGGATGGGCTTGCCATATTGGGTGGCGCCGATCTGATAGAAGGGGCTGTCGCGCTGGCACTCGATGAAGTTTCCGGCGTCGTAGATCAGGAACAGCTGGGGCGGCCCGTCACCGATCCGGCCGCCGAGCAGCAACGAGATCCCGGATGACACGCCAGCGGCGTGCAAGGCGGGCTTGAGCTGGCGGCCGGCGGCCATCACCGCCTCGCCGACAAGCTGGGCGACGCGGAACATCGTCGGCATATGCTCGACCTTGCGCGGAGCGTCTTCCGGACCGAGCGGCGGCAGGCCTTCGGCCAGCATGCCCAGGACAAGCTGGGTGACCGACAGATTGCCGGCGCTCGCGACGACGCAGAGCCGCTGATCATTGTCGGCAAGCACATGAAGTTTGCGATAGGTCGAGATGTTGTCGATCCCGGCATTGGTGCGGGTGTCGGCAATCATGATCAGCCCCTGACGGAGCATTATGCCGATGCAATAAGTCATAGCATCCCCCCTCGTCCGCCGGCTTCCCCAGCCGACTTGCGCTATGCATATACGAACGCGGGAAATTGTAAGAGCTTCTTTTTGTCGAACCTGTCCCGTTCGCGGGCTGGAACGCTCGGCGGCGCGGGCGGATGGCGGGCCGCGTCGGCCGGTAGACCGACGCGCCAAAATCGCCTAAGCGCGCGCCATGTCTGACGATGTGAACACCGCGGGCCGCCGGGCAATCGTGCTGCTGTCGGGCGGATTGGATTCGATGGTCTCCGGAGCTTTGGCGTTGGAGCGCGGCTTCGAGCTTGCGGCGTTGACGATCGACTATAACCAGCGCCACCGTGTCGAACTCGAAGCGGCGAAGCGCATCGCGGCGGCGCTCCGCGTCGTCCGGCACGTCACCCTCCCGCTGAACCTGCGGGCCTTCGGCGGATCGGCGCTGACCGACGATATCGCGGTACCGAAGGACGGCGTCGAGCCCGGCATCCCGGTGACCTATGTGCCCGCCCGCAACACGATCTTCCTGTCGCTGGCGCTCGGTTTCGCGGAGGCGACCGGCGCGCGCGACATCTTCCTCGGCGTGAATGCGCTCGATTATTCGGGTTACCCCGATTGCCGACCCGAGTTCATCGCTACCTTCCAGCAGCTCGCCGACCTGGCGACGCGGATGGGAGTGGAAGGGCAGGGCTTCACCATCCACGCGCCGCTCCAGCACATGACCAAGGCCGACATCGCCCGCGAGGCCGATCGGCTGGGGCTGGACGCCGGCATGAGCTGGTCCTGCTATGATCCGACGCCGGACGGGCGTCATTGCGGCCTGTGCGACAGCTGCCGGTTGCGCGCCAAGGGCTTTGCCGAGGCAGGGCTGGCCGATCCCGCGGTGTACGCCTGATGGGAAGCTATGCGGTCAAGGAGATGTTCCTGACGCTGCAGGGCGAAGGCATGCAGGTGGGGCGGCGTGCCGTGTTCCTGCGCTTCGCCGGCTGCAATCTGTGGAGCGGGCGCGAGGAAGATCGCGCCGGCGCGCAGTGCACATTCTGCGACACCGACTTCGTGGGCATCGATGGCGACAATGGTGGCCGCTATCCGAATGCCGATGCGCTGGCGGATCGCGCCGCCGAGCTATGGGGGGAGTTCGACGCGCCCTTTCTCGTGATGACCGGCGGCGAGCCACTGCTGCAGGTCGACATCGCGCTGATCGCGGCATTGAAGGCGCGCGGATTCGAGACGGCGGTGGAAACCAACGGCACGCAGCCGCCTCCGCCGGGCATCGACTGGATCTGCGTCAGCCCCAAGTCCGGTACCGACGTGGTGCTGCGCAAAGGCAATGAACTCAAGCTGGTCTGGCCCCAGGCCGGTCTCGATCCGCAGGAATTCGAGACCTGGGATTTCGAGCATCTGCTGATCCAGCCGATGGATGGTCCGGATCTCGCCTATGCGCGCGAAGCCGCCATCGCGTTCATCCTTCGGCATCCGAAATGGCGGCTGTCGACCCAGACCCACAAGGTGGTGGGCATTCGCTGAGGGCGTCGTCCATCGCCTCGCGCCTGGCTCGACCAGCTCACGAGGCGGCTGGAGATATTATCCGGCAGCCTGCGGATTGGTGCTGGCCTGCTGATAGCCGGCCGGCACGCACGCCGCCTTCAGCAGATCCTTGCGGGTCCAGCATTCCTTGACCATCGATGGCGGCTGGACCGACACCGAGATCCATCGTTGCGCGCGAATCATGTCGCCGACCGGAATCAGGCTGTTGCGAAACTCCCGCATCCGATCGACCGCGAGCTGGGTGAGATTGCCGCGGCCGAGCTTGCGGGCATCGCGGCCGATTGCGCTCGCGGTCTCGCAGAAGCCGAGCTGGGCGTGCATCGTCGAAAAGCCGTTATAGGTCTTGGTGGTATATTGATCGAAGGCCTTCTGCCACGTCTTGCCGCCGGTGCGCCTGAAGTAGGCGTTCAGCGTCTTGTAGGCCGTGTTGAGCTCGACGGCGTTCTTCGACAGGAGGTCGTTATAGTTGGGCACCGTCAGCAGCATTGGTGAAAACTGGCACTGCAGCGCCGCGACGTTGAGCCCGGCGCGCATATTCCACAACATATGCGCCCGGAGTTCCGCGGGAGTCGCCTTCGGCATTTCCATGCCCAAGCCCGGCTCGTCGCCATTTACGGGACCACCCTTGAAGGTGGGCTGGACCCAGAACAAATAGGCGGATGCCGGACCGGCCTGGCCGATCGCCATCATGCCAGCCGCCGCCAAAACCAGCCATCGGAACGCCATTCTTACCTCTCCCGGACAAATCGAAGCGCCCCCGCTGATAGTCCCCCGTCTTAGTTCGCGTTGCTCGCATTGCCGGCTTCGGCGCCGTTATCGACGGCTACCGCATTGTCGGCAGATACTGCGCCGCCCGCCTGATCGAGCGTTGCGCTCTCGACGACCGTCATGTCGTTCATCGATCCATCGCTGGCATTCATCTCTACGACATTGGTGTCGCTGTCTCCTGCTTTCTTGCCGCAGCCCGAAAGGCCGACAGCGGCCGTCACGATGAGGCTACCGGTGAGGAGGATGCTGATCGGACGATTCATGAGGAACTCCCTGATTTTGTTGAGTTGCGCTCAAGATACAGGGAACGACTCGGCCACTCAAGCGACGGATGCGTTGCCGCACAGTCCTGCGAGCATGTCCGGAAAATGGCGGCGCAGCGCCGCGTCGACCGCGTCGATGCCCGGCGAAACACCGAGCTGGGCCATGCTGGTCACTGCGAAATCGCCCAAGCCACAGGGAATGATGCCCAGAAAATGTGAAAGGTCGGGATCCACGTTGAGAGAGAAGCCATGGAAGCTGACCCAGCGCCGGATCCGAACGCCGATCGCGCCGATCTTGGCCTCGTCGGCACCCTGGCCGGTCCAGATACCGACCCGCCCCGGCTCGCTGCGCGCCACAATCCCGAAGTCCGCCAGAGCGGCGATCAGCCACGCCTCCATCCCCGACACGAAGCGGCGCACGTCGCGGCCCCTTTTCTCGAGGTCCAGCAGCACATAGCCGACCCGCTGCCCAGGGCCGTGATAGGTATAGCGCCCGCCACGTCCTGCCTTGAACACCGGAAACCGGTCCGGCGCGAGCAGTTCGTCGATCGCAGCGCTGGTGCCGGCCGTGTAGAGCGGCGGGTGCTCGAGCAGCCAGATCAACTCTCGCGCTTCGCCGGCCCGGATGGCTGCGGCCCGCTCCTCCATCTCTGCGAGCGTGTCGGCATAAGGGGAGAGGCCGGGGGATACCCGCCACTCGATCGCGTCGTGATCGATCGTCATGCTGACCGCATAATGCCTATTTTCTTGCGCGATCAAGAGCGAGGCGATTGCACAGCAAGGGCCCGGCAGGATAGGCGAGAGATGTTCTGTCTGGGGATATGCAATCGAATGACCGCTTTCTCGCTCGGGACTGTCTGGGAAGAGACGATAGCTTTCATGCGCCGGGAGAGCGGGCTGCTGATCCCGGTGGGCCTGGCGATCTTCGGGCCGATGCAGGTTCTGCTGGGCATTGCCATCGCCAGCGCACCCGCGATGCGCAGCGCCGCCGGCACCGGGACCGCAAGCCCCCAGATGCTGCTCGTCCTGCCGGCGCTGATCCTGGCGATCTATGGGTATCTGGCGGTGTCGCTGATCGTTCTGGTGCCACGCATCAGCGTCGGAGAGGCGCTGCTCGGAGCGTTGAAGCGGGCGCCGGCGGCGCTGCTGGCGGGCCTCGTCGTCATGTCGATCTGGATCGTCATAGCGATCGGGGTCGTCACCATGGGCACGCTGGCTGCGATCGCGTTCGGTGCGAGCCCCGCCTCTCCGGCGGTGTCCACGCTGTTTTCCTTGCTGATCATCATTCCCATGCTGGTGATCATGGTGCGGATGCTGGTCGCAGCGCCGGTGCTGGCGCTGGAGCAGCTTGGCACGGCGCAGGTGCTCCGCCGGATCTGGGCGCTCGGCCGCGACAACGTGTTGCGCTTTGCGGGTTTCTGGGTGCTGTTCATCTTCCTGCAGATCATCGTCGCGCTGGTCGACCAGCTGGTGATCGGCTCGCTTGTCCAACTGCTCAAGCTGGCGGTCAGCGACGGAGAATTGCTGGTGGTCGCCCAGGCGCTGATCAGTGCGGGGCTGCAGGCGATGCTGTCGCTGGTGATGGCGGTGTATATCGCGTTGATCTATCGCAGGATCGCGATGTCCTAGGCTGTATCGACATTCAGAGGATTCCCAAGTGGTGGGATGTCTGATTCATGGGTTTCCGCGATTGCGGAGGCATCATGGGGATCAAGCGATACGAGTTAAGCGAGGCGCAGTGGCGTCGGATCGAGCCGATGCTTCCGGGCAAG